>NZ_JAUXQE010000005.1:0-370224 GCF_030683615.1 Undibacterium sp. | reverse complement strand
CCAGCGTAGGCTGTTGCATATTCTGCTTGCTTGGAGAAGCTGTCAGCGATTTGGTTCAGTGTGAAGCTTTGCGCCATCCAGTATGCCAGGCCACTTGGGTCTGCTGGGCGATTGAAGTAAGCGATGTAAAGCTTTTGGATATCTGCTGTTGTGTTGGCCATTAGGAACCTTTAATTGAATTGGTATGTTGAAGTGCGTATTCGGTTAGAAGTTTGTTAGCGCATGTGTCGGTTAATTGATGGTCGCGTAAGCGGCACGCGTCACAGCTCATTTGCGAAAAGCAGGGTAAACATTTGGCAACGATCTGGGAAGAGTGAAATTAGTCATACTCCATCCACTTCCCTCTTATAGCTCAATGAATCATTGACGCGTTTAATTAAACAGGGCCAGTGAATCTTTCAGTGCCAGGAAAAAGCCCGCCCACGCAACGGTCAACACAAAACGAATAATTGATGCGCTCTGACAAATGCGTGTAACTCATCCAACAATTTCGAAGTTCGACGTATGAACTCATAGTAATTTCCGACAGCCGAAAAAAAACGCCACCACTAGGATGGCGCTTTATCGAGTAAAGCTAGCTATTATTTACCAGAACATTGCTTCAGGTACGCTTTCAGCTCAGCACCCGTTTTGCCGCTTGCCCCAGCTTGACAGCTTTTTATCTTGTCCTGCCCTTCCGATTTCACAGCCGCAGTATCGACACCCGAACTCAGGCATTGCTTCATGAAGGTTTTCAATTCGTCCCCTGACTTGCCTGCCGCTTGGGCCTTGCAGGCTTTTGCCTTGTCTTGCTGGGTGGATGAGTCGGCCGCGAAAACTGCACCGCTCAATGACAAAATCAGGCTGGCAACTAAAAATGTTCTCATATTCTTTCCTGTAAATTCAATTAAAGTTGGCGCAGCAAGGGTTTTTTACTGCGCTTCATATAGTCTATGCAGCCCGACATTCCACGCCTGTCAAATCAATGCCACACCCCGTGCTGCAGTCTATTGCTTGGTTTCTCTATATATTGTTCAGATGTATCTCAATCCGGCATCTCTAGCCCACCTTCAGGCTCATTTGTGCTCGGGCACGGAAGCTTCCCCAGAGGCCATTGCACTGCCAGTTGACTTTTTAGGTTTCTTGACTTTTGCAGGCTTGGCCGAAGCATTTCGTGAAGCCATAGCTGAAGCCGATTCGGGTGCCGACGAGTTGCCTGCAAAAGCAGGAGCGAAAGACAAAGCAATAATAAATACAGCGACCGACTTGAGCATCTTGATTTCCTTATTCAATTTGAAAAACGGTAGGCAAGAAAAAATTCGAAATGAACTTATGCCATATCGAAAGAATAAGGAGTTCAGGTCGGTGTGAATAGGGTGAAATTAGTCATACAGTCAGGAGACGCGCCTCAACGATTCCAAGGGCAGCATGCTGCCTGGCATAGAGCGCCACGGTTATTAAGGAAGGAGTCAATCGACCAAGCTACCAGATTTGGAACCGTCTCGCTGAAGGGCAATATACTTCCTGAGCACACACGACGACAAGCAGTAGTGAGGAACCGGTCCGCTAGGACAGGAACTTTCTGAAGCAATGAATCTTGTGGTCGCCGTATGATGACAGAATCCCTTCCTCATGCCAATCAACCCAGCGCGTTGTCTGTAAGCGGACAGAATATTATCGGCACAAAGCTGATCTTTGCCAATGTCTACAATCTTAATTGAAAGGGCGAGCCAAAAGCGATGCTGTACACTGTAGCTATCGCCATGGCATCTACTTAAATTATACAGTCTCAGCAGAAATAACCTGCGCCGCTGCATTGACAACAGCGGCAATACGACCCACATCGCGCAACTGCGTGGCTGACATGCCTTCCTTCTTCAACAACTCAAAATGTGATTTCACACAGAAATGGCATTTACCGATGATGGAAGCAGACAAGGCGTACATCTCGAAACGGCGCTTATCAACACCGCCATTGGTCGCATAGGCATTCATGCGCAATTGGGCAGCCTGGGTTTTCAGGTCGGCATCGTCGGCCATTTCCACATACGGGTACCAAACATTATTCATGCCCATCAAAGCCGCTGCTGTCAGCGCTGCATTGATCTCTTCTGGCGTGATTGCGCCACTGGATTTGATGGCTTCAATGATCACTGTGCTTTTTGCAGCGAATGCTGCTGCCAGTGCCACGCCTACCGCGTCATTGCCTTCCAGGCTGGAGCGGGCGATCGTGCCATCGATGTTCAGACGGATATCCTTGGCATAATCAGGGATACGATTTTTAATTAAATTCAAGAATTCCATAGTATTTACCTATCAAAAAGTGGTTTTAAAACCCGCCGGAGCGGGTTTATTTTACATCTACAACTGGGCTCTCTGAATTACAGAGTGGAGCCGCCTACTGTACGGTTGCATGGGCACAGTTCATCTGTTTGCAGACCATCCAAAATACGCAGGATTTCTGTAGGGTTACGGCCAACGTTCAGGTTGTTGACAGAAACGTGCTGAATGACATTGTCAGGATCAACGATGAAAGTCGCGCGCAGTGCAACACCTGCGTTGACATCACGCACACCCAGCATGTCTACCAAAGAACCTGTTGCATCACCGAACGCATAGTGGTTCAGTTTGTCCAGATCTTTGTGCTCACGGCGCCATGCCAGTTTGCAGAATTCGTTATCTGTAGAGCCACCCAGCAAGATTGCGTCACGGTCAGCAAAGTCATTATTGAGTTTGGCAAATTCAACGATTTCAGTTGGGCATACGAAAGTGAAATCTTTCGGATAGAAATAAATGATTTTCCATTTGCCTGGGAAAGAAGCTTCGGTGATGTCCTCGAATGCGGATACGCCGTTTTCTTCATGATGATTGAAGCCCGGCTTGGCGGCTGGAACTTTGAATGCGTCGAGTTTTTGACCTACAGTTTTCATTAAATTCTCCTGATTGACAGAACAAGGTGAACAATATGTCCACAACGCCAAGAAGCATATCACTATGAATTTTAAATATCCAATAGATTTTAACTACTATTCACTTAGTTAAAACCTTGCCTGGACTAACAGCAAACAGGCGTATGAACTTGCAGGCAAAAATTTGAGTGTGGACTCAGAATGTCAAGTCTATCTGTCATGACGGCGATGGGCGCATGCCAGCAAGGTGAACCAGAATGTGCAGCCTTTACCTTCTTCCGTTTCGAAGCCTATTTCACCACCCATTTTTTCAACAAAGGTCTTGGTGATATTCAAACCCAGGCCGGTGCCGCCCTGCTGCCTGGTATTGGTCCCATCTGCCTGGGCAAATTTCTTGAAAATCTGCTCCCTGAAAGCTTCAGGTATACCCTGTCCATGGTCTTCAACCTCTATCTTGTAGCTGCCTGAGATATCGGTAATCCTGACTTGCACTTCTGCCCCACTGGGCGAGAACTTGGCAGCATTTGACAGCAAGTTGGCAAACACCTGCATAACACGCACATTATCGCCCATGGCCCAGGCGTTTTCTGGATGATCAACGATGCGGTAACGCACGTTCAAAGCCTGGGCATAGCCAGCATTGGCTTCTATTGCCTGCCGGGTCACCGCAACCAGGTCGAAACGCTCTATGTTGATGACCATTTTGCCGGAGGCCAGCTTCTCCATATCCAGAATGTCATTGACCAGGACACCCAGGCGCTGGCAATTCTTGTGCGCAACCTTGATGAGTTGCATGGTCTTGGCTGTCAATTCGCCGGCAACACCGCTTTCCAGCAAACCCAGTGCACCGCGTATTGAAGTCAGGGGTGTGCGCAATTCATGGCTGACAACAGAAATGAATTCAGATTTAATGCGGTCGGCCTTGCGTTGCTCGGTTAAATCCAGCACAAAACCTACCCATTCATAAAAAGAGCCCTCCAGTTGCGCCAGCCCAACCATGACGGGAATGCGTACACCATCTTTGCGTATCAATTCACCTTCATAAGGTCTGGCTTGTCCATGGGAGCGTAACTCTTCCATGGCATTTTGATGGGCTGCATGACTTTCTTCTGTGGTTCTGTCCAGCCAGCTCATGCCAAATTCAGCAAACTCCAGCCTTTGCACGCCCGCCAGTTGCAGCAAGACATCATTAGCTTCCGTCAGCACGCCGCTCATGTTTCCTTGCATGATGCCGATCAGGCTGGAATTGACCAGGCGGCGCAAACGTGACTCACTGACCATCAGCGCTTCCACCATGCGTGATTTTTCTTTGCTCGCCTGTTCGGCTGCATCCCTGGCAGCGACCAGGCTCACTTCTGCTTCTTTCATTTGCGTGATATCACGCACACTGAAGACGCGCCCCACGCGCCTGTCGCGCATGAATTCCGGTTTGGATACGCAGATAAAATAGCGCCCGTCTTTCAGGGTCATGAGATCTTCAGTTTCCAGGTTCGGGTCATCATGAATTTTTTCCAGACTGGCAAAAAAACTGTCTGCTTCCTGCAAGGCGTCCTTGATGTGAGCAAACATCTGTGCCTCATCCCTGGCAGCCAGCAGTTCGTCACTGAGTTGCCACATACTGGAAAAGCGCTGATTGATGTTCACCACATTGCCGTTCAAATCGATGGACAGTATGCCTTCGGCGGTGGCGTCCAGGGAGCTTTGCAATTGTGCCACCAGATGCACCTGGCCTTCGACCAGTTCACGTCTGTGGGTAATATCTTCGGCATGGATAATAAAAAAATCTATCCCATTCCCAATAAACGCGGTAACACGTTTTTCCACCGGGAAGGAGACGCCATGGCGACTAATCCATTCGCTTTCTGCAATGGCATGGCCTTCAGCCTGCGCATCTGCGCGTAAGGCTTCCCAGAAGAACACATCCTGCAAGGAGCATTCTATATTTGCCAGGGGCAAGCCCAGTAACTCACTGCGCGGGTAAGCCAACATCATGCAAGCCAGTTGATTGGCATCCACCAATTCCATGCGCTGCATATCCACGACTAGGATCGCTTCACGACTGTGGTCTATGATATGGCGCAGCAATCCATTACACAAAACGGATGTTGACTGTGGCATGCCGGCATCGGTCATTTTTGCTATTTCTGGCCAGGTAAAGGGCCGCCCTGTGTTTTCTTAGATTGGGAGTCAAAATAGTAATTGACCCTTTTACGCGGATTCAGATAATTGAAAATTGCTCTGGGCAATAAACCGGGCCGTATGCTGCCGCTGATGGATAATTCCTTACTCTCTTCGGCCAAATCCAGAATGATGGCATCTTCCTTGGGAATCTCAGCGTCATACACCAGTACACGCGGACGCAAAGGCTTGCCTACATTCACATTCATGACCAGGCCAATTGCCTCATTCGACAATCTGACCAGAGTGCCGGGCGGATACACCCCCAGACTCCTGACCAGGGTAGCCATGACGACAGAATCAAACTGTGTGCGCCTGTGCGCATACATGGTTGACAAAGCTTCATGCGGAGTCAAGGACTGCCTAGTATCAATATGATTGCATAAATTATCGTACACATTGGCGATGGTCACAATACGCGTAGGCATGCTAATTGCATCCCCTTTCAGTTTGCGAGGATAACCCGTACCGTCCATGAATTCATGGTGTTGGGCAATCACATCCAGCACTGCAGGTGGCAGCCCTGCCTTCTTGCCAACCTCAACACCATACTGCGGGTGCATTTCAAAAAAGTTTTGCTCTGGCCTGGTCAAAGCCTCGGTCTTGGAAAGTATATGGTCAGGCACATTGACCTTGCCCAGATCATGGAAAAGAGATGCAATGCCGATTTTCTTGATCTCGGTATCGCTGCATTTCATTTCATTGGCCAGCATCATGGCCAGTACTGACACATTCAAGGTATGGAAATACAGTTCTTCATTGCCTGCCGCCTGTTGTATCAGGTGCATGACGGTATCATTGCCACTGAGCAGGACTTCCGCCATGCTATCGACCAACTTACCCGCTTCCTTGATGGTTTCTTTGGGCTTGGAGAAAATCAGTCGGTTAATGTTCTTGACCACACTCGCAGCAAGGACAAATTTTTCTTCACAACGGGCAATTTCATCCCGTTGTTTTTGCAATTTTTCAAAACGGGCGCGTTTGGCATCTATGATACTGGCATGCAACTGCTTTGCTGGCACGGAAGGAGCTGCAACAGGCGCAGACTGCGGTTTATTGACTGACTTGACAGCTACCGGGTCGGACTTGGAAGGAATATAGCGTACATGTTTAAGCTTGAGCGCCACCAGGTCATCGATTTGTTGCTGGCTTGTGATCTTGAACGAGTTCATTGGAAAAGAATGTTCGAACCAACTCAGGTCGAGTTTAATGAACATCCCGATCTGGAGCTGATCAATCACAATTAACTGGCTATCATCAGACATGTGGACGCAATAGTAAATATATGTTCTGACGATAGCATACGCCCCCGGCATTTGCAAAACCTTAGCCTTGGGGAAAGACTTTCTGGCGACAGATAGCAAGCACCATACAGAAAATCCAGTCTTTGGCTCTGTCAACGTTATAATCCCTGTCCTGTACATTTTGAAGGTTGCCTACCGTGTCTGATCGCCTTGCCGTCCTCCCCCAATACTTAATGCCTAAACAGGCGCTGACTGTGTTTGCTGGCAAAATTGCCAGTGCCAGGGCGGGTAAGCTCACAACCAGACTGATAAGCTGGTTTGTTGATCAATACCAAGTCAATATGCAGGAAGCCGCCAATCCTGATATCAGCAGCTATGCCAGTTTCAATGAATTTTTTACCCGTCCATTGCGTGCAGGAGCCAGGCCGCTCGCCCAAAGCGATCTGATAAGCCCGGTAGACGGCGCCATCAGTCAATTTGGAACTATCGCAAAAGACCAGATTTTCCAGGCCAAGGGACACAGCTACAGCACCACCGCCCTGGTAGGCGGCGATAGCCAACTGGCATCATTATTTGAAGATGGCAGCTTTGCCACGCTATATCTGAGCCCGCGCGATTATCACCGCATTCATATGCCCTGTGACGGCAGGTTGACCCGCATGATCTATGTGCCAGGAGCATTATTCTCGGTCAATCCAACTACTGCACGCGGTGTGCCCGGCCTGTTTGCCCGCAATGAGCGCGTGGTCTGTGTATTTGAATCGGCATCTGGACCTTTCGTATTGACACTGGTGGGTGCCACCATCGTCGGCAGTATGGCCACCACCTGGCATGGCATAGTCAATCCACCGCGCAGCGCTGAAGTGCGTGAATGGCGTTACGACAACCAGCAAATCATCCTGAAAAAGGGCGAAGAAATGGGTAGATTCCTGCTTGGCTCTACGGTAGTCATGCTCTTTCCTAAAGGCACAATCGATTTCAATCCAGCCTGGACAGCGGCCAAAGCCGTCTGCATGGGTGAGGCTATGGGAATGCATCCAGCTAAATAATATACTTACGCTTTTTCTGCTGCATACACTTAATACCCCACTATCTTCAAACACTTGCCCATGCATTCCCATTCAGGAATACATGGGCAAGTATCCGGCTCAGTAACACTCCCCCTGCTTAGAGAAGCAATAAGCATTCGCCAAGCGCATTGCTTTGAAGCCAATTTTCCTGCGTTTTTTATATGCCTCTTTAACGAGCTAGGCAGCAATCAAGCTTGAACTGATGAATATCAACAAAAAACACTTGCCAAAGATGTTCGAATATTCAATAATCTAAATAAGAATTGTTATCGTTTAGATTTGCAAGGTAAAATATGACTACAAATGATGCTATTCACCAGCACGCTGATCTGGCTAATTCAACAGCAGCGGCAAGAGCGACGGCAGCAACGAATCAGACGCCAAAAGAGATTCCCCGTATTACTAGCGGCGATTTGATGCAGCAAAAGCGTGAATTGGAAATTGATCATGCGGGCCGGATTTATCGACTGCGCATAACACAACTGAACAAGTTGATACTGACAGCCTGAGACGCTGCTCATTCTTGGAGACTGGATATGCCAGGTGGGATGCTGACGAACGAAGAATTATCGGGTTTGACTGCTACATCCAAGCAGCCTGAACTGCTGGTTTCCGCAGTCTTGCACCTGATGTCGCATTACACAGTCCACAGCACGAATAGTGCTACGCCAGAAGAAGCAGAACAGGCCAGCACCAGGCTGGCATCAGTCATAGAAAGACACTTGAATGTGTTGGCGAATTTGCCGGACCTGGCACCTGTGCTGAGAGCTACCTGCCAGCAGTTGTCCGGGCAATGGGCCAATCTGGTAGAAAAGAAATCTGCGCAAAAAAACAAGCTGCGCAAACTGGGCTGGCTATTGGCCTTCACTGGTAAAAAATCTGCATAAATGGAGTGATTCATGATTGTATGTGTTTGCAATAATGTGTCGGAAAAGAAAATTCATCAGGCTGTTGCCATGGGCGTCAGCACGATGGCCGAACTGCGCAAGCAACTCGATGTCGGCACCTGCTGCGGCAAATGTGCGGGATGTGCACGCAAAATCATGCGCCAATGCATGGATGAACAAAGCAGTAATGCATCCGGCTTCCAGAATTTCATTCAACAATTACACTTTCAACCCAACGCCGTCACAGCGTGAGGTTCACCATGTCCACTCTCACATTACAACACGCACCACAGGATTTCACCGCCCCCAAATCAAGGATCTTTTCTTTTGCCTGCATCGTGCTGGGGCATCTGGCTCTGTTTTATGCGCTGGAACATGGCTTGCTGACACACGCAGTGCAAATTCTGCCAAAAGAAGTGATGATGACCTTCATAGAACCGCCGCAGGTCAAACCAGAACCGCCACCAAAACCGATTCCCACAAAAAAACTCAGCACCTTGCAGGCACCCGTGGTGCCACATATCAAGCCGGTAGTAGAAATCCCGGCCGAAGTGCATCAAATCACTACCCAGGCAGCACCGCCTGTACCTCCTGCGCCTCAGCCCGCTCCGCTGGTTGCCAAATTCGAACCTAGCAATGCCCCTGCCGTTATTGCGCCGCCAAAACAAATCAGCGCTGTTGAATATGTGCGTCCACCACAAGCCGACTACCCACCTATGTCAAAACGCATGGGCGAAGAAGGCAAAGTGACCTTGCGGGTACTCGTCAATGAAAAAGGCGTGGCAGAAAAAGTCGACATCCAAAAATCCTCTGGCTCGAATCGCCTGGATGAAGCAGCCAGAATTGCGATATTGCGCGCAATTTTCAAACCCTACCTGGAAGATGGCAAAGCACTGACAGTGATTGCCACAGCGACTATCAGCTTTTCTCTCAGTAGCTGAAAATAAAGAACCCTCCCCCGGGAGAGGCCAGATTGCGGGAATTTCGCAATCTGGCCTCTTTTTTTATTCCCGCTGCAAATTCTGTTTCACTTCTTTAAATGCGGGAATAGGAGAACGGCCTCCGCTCTCTCTCTGTGCATTCACTCCGGTTTGGGTTGGCCGGTTCCAAGTTTTTCGGTTACTCTGCCAAGCAGGCGACCTGATGGCGTGTCGTCGCCCATCAGCATGCCGGTACGGTTTATCACAGGCAGTGAGAGCTCCGCCCTGGACAAGTTCACCGGGCCTGTTGTTCCGTCAATAGTGTCGAGCCTGGAATGCCTCGCTAGAGCGTGGTGCGAGACAGGACTCACAGGAGGTGATAGGTTCGGATAAGCATCAGGATCGAAAGTCGCAGCCTTTTTCTTGCCATCGCTGGTATCGACATAGGAGAAAGCTTTGTTGTCGGAAAATTTCACATTCTGATTGATCAGGTCTTGTTGCAAGCCCAGTCGCTTCATGTCGAACTGAACTTCAGGCGTCGCGTATTTCTTGTCAATTTTGTGGTAATAGTCCTGATATGCCTTTTCATTGTTACCCGCAACATTGACTGCCCAACTACCGTAGAAGTTGGTGTAATCGAGATTGTGATTCGACCCAAGCATGGACTCCTTTGCAGATTTATCAAAGTAATACTTGCCCATGGCTGCGACGTTGTCCTTCGAATAGGGCATGCTCATGTCAGCATCGACTGTCAGGCCCGGCTTCATCACGTAGTTATAATTTCCTGGCGTGCCGCTCACAGTAATGAAATCCTGCATGCGCCCCGGGGCAGTACTGTAGATATCTTCAAGCGTCGCTTTTGGATTATCTTTTCTGGCTTGCGAAGCAATTGCATTGAAGCCACCGATATGCGCAGAGGCCTCGTCTTTACGAGAAGCCTGGATAAAGTCTTCAGTCACCTTGGTATAGTCGTGCGGCGATGCCTTGCTCGTTGCCAGTACCTTAGTCCCATCAATGAAATCCTGGGTTATCTTTTTGGTTGCGGCAGCGTTGAATGAATGCTGGATTTCGTGACCCATCACAAAAATCAGCTCTCCCTTATCGCGTTCGCTCGTACTGGCTTTCTGAAGTACATTCATCGGTACATTGATGGCTTTTGCACTCGGGTCATACGAACCGCCTGTGCCAGAATTGGCAGGAAGCGCCTGAAATTGAGTTAAATACCCTTTATCGACTGAGTCAAGAATGCGCTTCTTCAGGTCGGGAGAAACCTCAAGAAGCTTGGCCAAGTCATCGCCGGGACTATTGTTCGCGGTCTTGTTGGCATTACCAAAGTCCTTGATGATCTTATCAAGCTTTTGCTCAGCAGTCGGTGGCGCCGCATTGGGCATGTGATTCGGTGCAGTCATGTGACTTCCCCTCTAGACGTCAATGACTATCATGGAGACACAATTGTGTTTCACATTTTCGTCACTTTCTCCACGAATGGAAATTTGTAACTCGACTTTACCGCGCGAGAAATTCCAATAAATGAGCCGATTGTGTTCGCCATAGTAAGGCTCTGATTGAAAACCGAGTTCAGTCAGTCGTTTTTTATAAGCGTCAAAATCGACTTTGCAGATCGATGTCATATCGGCACCGCTATGGGTTTGGTCATCAAACGAAAATATTAGCCGACTAGCTTTGCCGTCTTTGCTACCGGATATCACTTTAATGTTAAAGAACCAGGTATCGGTAATTTTTGCTCCAGTCGCATATTTACCGGGATTATCAGCGTTAACGTAGACCTTGAGGCCAGTCGCAATCTCCAGATTTTTGGCGGAGATATCCTCCGCCGTCTTGATCTTGCCAATCAGGTCTAGCATACGCTTACTGACTTCCTCGGCATTCATTTGCGGAACTTCTGGAGATGCGTTTTGATGATTGGTTTCCATAGATTTCTTGTTTGCGATAGAAGTTGATGAAGAGGCAGTACCCGAAGAACTATTTCTCTGCGTCAGTGCACCAGGGCTTTGTGTGCAAGAAGTCGTCAGCAAAGTAAGTAGCGCCGAAGCAAAGACTTTACGGATGGTGTTCATACGACGATGCTTTGCAGACTCTGCGTTTTTTTGGGGGGGGAAGATGATGAAGCAATGGTACTGGATTGCACTATCAGATCCTTTCGGAATATTAACAAGTGAAGAGTTCCGTGCATTCAAATCAAAAGCACCTAATATTTTCAAGCGAATTAAAATTCGCCTTGAAATATTGCTGATTTAGTAATTCGAGTATATCACTGTTGTCAGCGCCATCAACAAATGCGGAAGATGGGAGAAACGGGACAGTCCGCACAGGCGCGAGTAACTGGTGCGTTCAAACACAAGATTTTGATGTTCAACAATGCTGGAACTACCACCGATTTCTCAAAACCAAGACAGCAGTTTGCTCAAAATACCAGGCTCGTAAAATGAAAATATTATTGACGCGGGAAAATGCTGGCGGAAACCTGAGCCCAAAATTTCAATCTGACATTTTTAATAAAGATGGCGTTAGCCCACTTGTATGTTTAATGATGGATGACGGAGGACAAACATATTTGCAAACAATACCTTGGCAGGGGGAAGGAGTGACGAAGATCAACTTGATTAAGTAAGTAAAGATCGACTCCGGTGATTGGAGCCGTGACGCTTGGGGGGCAATTGACTTTGAGCAAAGTGAAAATTTACTCTCTATATGATGAAAATTATTTTGAGCTTGTCGGGATGAATGCTTTTGAAAAGGCTTTGATGTTCTGGAGAGATTTTATTCAGATGGAACCTGGAATAAACGCTGAAAAGAGAATAGAAATCGAATAAAGAACAGTAAGCATTGAATGACTTCGGCTCTTTTTGATTGATAGAAAACTAAATGAGAATAATTGCGCTTCACTCAGCGCTGTCAATCCCCAAAAATATTGTCTTCCTCGCGCATTTAATACAGTGAATTCAGTGATGCAGATCATCTTCATTTTGCAACTGCCACTGAATGCTCTATGATGTGATAAACGCCTGTAAGCATAAGCTCATCAGCGATCACATCACCAACAGAGTCAACAGACACAGGAAGGAAGCCCATGAAAGGCGACGCGAAAGTCATCAAACTGCTTAATGCACAGCTCACCAACGAACTGAGTGCAATCAACCAATATTTCTTACATGCGCGCATGTACAAGCATTGGGGATTTGAAAAAATAGCCAAAAAGGAATACGAAGAATCCATCGGCGAAATGAAGCATGCCGACAAACTCATCGACCGCATCCTCATGCTGGGTGGCCTGCCGAATCTGCAAGCACTGCACAAGCTGATGATAGGTGAAGACACGGTAGAAATGTTGGGATGCGACTTGAAGCTGGAAGTTGCTGCTCAAAAGACAGTCAAGGAAGGCGTTGCCACTTGTGAAGCAGTGGGTGATTATGTTTCACGTGATCTGTTCCAGGTTATTTTGGAAGATACTGAAGAGCATATCGACTGGCTGGAAACCCAGCTGGAATTGATAGAAAAAATCGGCATCCAGAATTATTTGCAATCTCAAATGGCAACTGATGAATAATTTGTAGTTGCCGCGATCTGGCTTGGCAGGCCAGGTAAAACAAAAAGGGATGCAGCTTGCGCTACATCCCTTTTGTTTTCCTTATTGCGTTTTTACTTCTTGCTTATTGTGGCACTGTGTCTTTGAAAGAAGCACGTTCCGACAATTTATCAAATAATTTAGCCAGATTGGGGTAATCACCGCGCCAGTCTATTTCAGGGAAACGGAAGCTCAACCAACCCAGGGAGCAACCGACACTAATATCCGCCAGTGTCAAATGCGTGCCAGTACAGAATGCTGTATCACCCAGGCCACTGGACATGGATTTCAAGCCAGCGTGCACCTTGCTCATTTGCCTGTCTATCCATTCCTGGCTTTGCTGTTCCGCCGGGCGCAAGGTTTTTTCCAGGCGCACCAGAATCGCTGCATCCATGATGCCATCTGCCAGCGCTTCCCAGCATTTGACTTCCACCCGTTCACGGCCTTGTGCAGGAATCAACTTGCCAACTGGTGTCAGGGTATCAATATATTCTACGATGACACGAGAATCAAACATGGCACCGCCGTCTTCCATCAAAAGACAGGGCACTTTTCCCAGGGGATTGGACTGTTGTATGGTGGTCTCTGCTGCCCACACATTTTCTTGCAGAAAGACATAGTCAAGTTTCTTCTCCGCCATGACAACGCGGACTTTTCTGACAAAAGGACTAGTGATGGAGCCAATAAGTTTCATAGGAATCTGGTAGTAAGTTTAGGCCGGATTATAGCATTGCCTGCCTGCAAACCCGTGGTGTCCCTACTGGCGTGCGGAGCAGCAACATCATCATGATTCTGTAGTTTGAACGCATTCAAATGGTAAAATCGCATATCCAGTGCAAAAAAACTGTCTTCACACAACAATTGTGAATTTTTGCTAAATATGAATTATTTGTAAAATTTACACTTGTGTTGTTTTTTGCGCAAGGCTTTCTGTCATTCCATCTCTATAGTCCATCATGTCCCTATCCTCACTTTCTGCCCTCTCCCCACTTGACGGTCGCTATGCAAGCAAGGTTGATGCTTTGCGTGCCGCTTTGTCTGAAGCTGGCTTCATGCATCATCGCGTTAAAGTTGAAGTGTCCTGGCTGCAAGCTTTGTCACAAGCCGGTTTCGATGAAATCAAGGCTTTTTCGCCTGCTGCCAATGCGCTCCTGGAAAAACTTGTTGCTGATTTTTCTGAATCAGACGCACAACGTATCAAGGATATCGAAGCCGTCACCAATCATGACGTCAAAGCGGTTGAATACTGGCTGAAAGAGCGAGTCAAGGACGTGCCTGAACTGGTTGCTGCCAGCGAGTTCATCCACTTTGCCTGCACTTCTGAAGATATCAACAATACTTCGCATGGCATGATGCTGAAAACTGCCCGCAATGATGTCATGTTGCCAGCCTTGCGCAATGTCATCATGAGGTTGACGGAACTGGCACATGTAAATGCCGACGTACCCATGCTGTCACGCACCCATGGCCAGGCCGCCAGCCCAACTACCCTGGGCAAGGAAATGGCCAACGTCGTGGCCCGCCTGCAACGCGCCATCAAGCGCATAGAACAAGTCGAAATCCTGGGCAAGATGAATGGCGCAGTTGGCAATTACAATGCCCATTTGTCTGCCTACCCTGGCCATGACTGGGAAAATTTTTCCAAAAATGTGATCGAACAACGCCTGGGTCTGACTTACAACCCCTACACCATACAAATCGAGCCACATGATTACATGGCTGAAATGTTTGATGCCTTCGCCCGTGTCAACACCATTTTACTGGATCTGAACCGCGACATCTGGGGTTATATCTCGGTAGGTTATTTCAAGCAAAAGACCAAGGCTGGTGAAATTGGCTCGTCCACCATGCCGCATAAAGTCAATCCTATCGACTTTGAAAACTCAGAAGGCAATCTGGGTCTGGCCAATTCTCTGCTGCGCCATCTGTCAGAAAAATTACCAGTATCGCGCTGGCAGCGTGACTTGACTGACTCTACCGTCTTGCGCAATATCGGCGTGGCTCTTGGTTATACCCTGCTGGCCTACGACAGTTGCCTGCGCGGTCTGAATAAGCTGGAAACCAATCCAGAGCGCCTGGCAGCAGACCTGGATGCAACCTGGGAAGTATTGGCAGAACCAGTACAAACTGTGATGCGCCGTTATGCGGTTGAAAACGCTTACGAACAATTGAAAGAACTGACACGCGGCAAAGGTATCACCAAAGTAGCCTTGCAAGAGTTCGTCGAAGGTCTGGCGATCCCACGTGATGCCAAGGATTTGCTGCTGGCAATGACACCGGCAAACTACACCGGTATTGCAGCGAAACTGGCAAAAGCGATTTAAGTCTCAAAGACCAAAAGACTCACCACAGAGGCACGGAGACACAGAGGTAGCACAGAGAAAATCGAAGAAAGCCAAAAAATATCAAGGCTAACTCGCATTGTTTTCTCCTGCTTTTCTCTGTGTCTCTGTGCCTCTGTGGTTAATGGTCTTGATTCACACAACTTATTTCTGCGAACGGAATGGGAACATGAGTTGTTTCACGAAACCGTCCGGCATATAGTCACCCTGCACACCATATTTCTCCGGAAAACCCTTTTGTCCCTTGATCGCCGTACCAAACAAATGATCAAGGAAGGCATAGTGGGCGGCATAGTTTTTATCAATCGCCACATCATCCGATGAATGGTGCCAGTGATGAAAATCTGGTGTGACGATCAGGTACTTGATTGGTCCCCAAGGTAAATGCACATTGGCATGATTGAACACTGCCTGGAAACCGACCACGATGATGTAGACATCCATGACAATCTTGTCAAAACCCAAGACATACAGGGCACCCAGGACACCAACGCGTGTACAAATCAGTTCAAGGATGTGCTGGCGCGAACCGGCCAGCCAGTCCATGGTCTTGGCAGAATGATGGACGGCATGGAAGCGCCATAAAAATGGAATCTCATGATAGGCACGGTGCGTCCAGTACTGCACCAGATCGGCAGCCAGGATACACAGCAGTAACTGCGGTACAAACCAGATAGACTGCACAAAATCACGCACACTGTCATGCGCCATCCAGCCAAACAGGCGATGGATAGCGAAGTTGACTGTCAACAAGGCCAGGCCGACGATGAAGTGATTCACTGCAAAATGCACCATATCGGTTTGCCATTCGCGACGGAAAATCAACTGCCCTTTATACAGTGGGAAGATCTTTTCTATGACCACGAAGATGATCGTCGACCCCAACAAATCGAGGATGAACCAGTCCAGCCCTATATATGGTGTGTGATCAGGAAAATCTGCCACTGGCACATGCGACCCGCCAAAGGCCACTGCCGCAATGACCAGCGTAGCTGCCACCGCATTCAAGCCGCGACGGCGATTGAACAGTATATTCAACAAGCTAATCACACCAGACAAGACCAGCGCTGCAAACAAAATATGCCTGATCACATCAGGCGAATAATTTTTGCGCAATTCAGGCGTCGTCAGATATTGAGGGAAGTGAAAAGCAATGACTCCCAGCAAACACAGGAATGCCAGCGTCAAGGCCAGCACACCACTGGCCAGACCTGTTCCCGGCTTCAATGGCCCGCTTTGGTCCAGCAAACCCGTTGTTTCGCTGACAGCATCTGCCACATTGCCAAGCACATTTTTGGCAGGATCAACTAGTATCTTCCCTAGGAGTTTTTCTGGAATTTCTGGTTTCATCAGTAAAATGATTAAATTAGCAAGTAAGCCAATGATAAATGAATGCCTTTATGGCAGGGGAAAAACCTTTTTGAGGCAAATTGCGCCGGTATACCGGGCCAAAGTATAGCTGCAAGACTTAGCGTCAAAAACACACAGTAGCAGCTGCTTACACATTATCTGCTTAAAAATCTGAGTGGCCTCAGCAGACTTTCATTTTTTTTGCTAATATTAGTTCTACTTCGAACTAATTATCTCTTTCGTCAGAGGAGCCAGCATGGTAGCCACTCAAAGATATTCCAACTTCAGCATAGTTCTGCACTGGCTCATTGCCATCCTCATTATTATTGCCTTTATCCTGGGCAATATCATGGTGGACATGCGTATCAGCCCGACCAAATTGCAATATTATTCTTACCATAAGTGGCTGGGCATGACGGTGCTTGGCTTTGTTGCCCTGCGCCTTATCTCCCGACTATTGAGCAAGGCACCGCCTTACCCTGCCAACATGGGAAAAGTCCAGATGCATATCGCCAATGGCACCCACATCTTGCTGTACGTGCTGATGTTTGCGGTACCCTTGTCTGGCTATTTTTACACCCTGGCTGCAGGCTACCCCGTAGTCTATCTGGGATTATTCGAATTACCAGTTTTAATAGGTCCCAACCCTGAAATCAAGGGTAGCTTAAAAGAATTGCATGAAATATTAAACAATATCATGCTGGTTCTGGTCTTACTGCATGTCGCTGCTGCGCTCAAGCATCATTTTTACGATAAAGACGGGCTCTTGCATCGCATGCGCCCAGGTCCTTAATTCTTTTTATACAGGTAACAAGCATGTCCGAATATTCCATGAAAAAAATCGCCATTTCCGCTGCCCTTGCGGTCGCAATTGCTACGCCAGCCATTGCAGCCATCGTGAAAGTCGACAATACCAAAAGCGCAGTCAGTATCACCTTCAAGCAAATGAATGTGCCCGTTGATGCCAAATTCAAAAAATTTAGCGCCAGCATCGACTATGACGCTGCAAAACCCGAAGCTTCCAAAGCAACGGTAGATATTGATGTTGCCAGCTTTGATCTGGGCGATGCCGAATACAACAAGGAAGTCTTGAAGAAGGAATGGTTTAATGCCGCCGCATTTCCTAAGGCCAGCTTTGTGTCCACCTCCATGAAAGCTGGCGCGGCTGGCAAACTCGATGTGACCGGCAAGCTCAGCATCAAGGGCAAAACCGTGGATGTCAGCTTCCCTTTAAGCATCAAGAAAGAAGGCAATAACCAGGTCTTTGACGGCAGCCTGCCCATCAAACGCCTCACCTTCAATATTGGTGAAGGTGAATGGAAAGATACCGGCATGGTCGCCGATGAAGTACAGATCAAGTTTCACGTAGTAACAAACCCGTAATACCAAGTACCCCAAAACTTTTTAAGCAAACAAATTTTCGCCATTCAGGAGTCAACTATGAAAATCGCCAAACTTATCGCCGCCGCCCTGCTGATCAGCACTGCACCTGCCTTTGCTCAGACATATAATATCGAATCCAACCACACTTATCCTAGCTTTGAAGCTGACCATATGGGTATATCTTTGTGGCGCGGCAAGTTCAACAAAACTTCTGGAAAAATCGTGCTGGATCGCGCGGCGAAAACTGGCACCGTTGACATCACGATCGATGCCAGTTCACTCGACTTTGGTCATGAAAAAATGAATGAGCATGCAAAAGGAAAAGACATGTTCAATGTAGCGCAATTTCCTACTGCTACTTACAAAGGTACATCCATCAAGTTTAATGGCGACACACCAGTTGCTGTTATCGGTGAATTGACTATGCTGGGCGTAACCAAGCCTGTCACTTTGACGATCAATAAATTCAAGTGTATCGAACATCCTTTTTTCAAGAAGGAAGCTTGCGGCGCAGATGCCTCAGCAGAATTCAAACGCACTGATTTTGGTCTGAACTACGGTACACCACGTTTTGCACCTGAAGTAAAACTGGCTATTCAGGTAGAAGCGATCAAGGCTGACTAATTTTTTTGTATTAGTTATTGTCCCTGGTGTGATGCGCTCTGCGTATCACACCATAATCCTCACAAACTATCTTATGGGTGAACGTTACCTGCGCAGCATACGATTACTGTCGGAATGCATGCAATTATTTGAACAAGCTTCTGCCAGGAATGTGCGCAAGCTCGGTTTCACACATTCGCAATTCGATATCATTGCCACCCTGGGTAATACGCCAGGCATGACTTGCAAAGAACTCGGCGAAAAAACCCTGATCACCAAGGGTACGCTAACAGGCGTGCTGGACAGGCTGGAACAAAAGGGTTTGATACTGCGTGAACGTGGCAACGATGACAGACGCCAGTTATTCATCAAGCTGACTGCTGCGGGCGAAGCCACCTTTGATGACATCTTCCCAAAAGTAGTACAGTCTGGAAAGCAACGCTTCAAGACATATACAGAAGACGACTACCTGAGCCTGGAAAGCAGCTTACTCAAACTCAGGCAGCATTTGCAGGAAGACGACTGTCAATAAATCGTCTGCCTCCATCAATCCGCTTTAAATACACATCACGGATTGAGTTCAAGATTCATTTCACTTCCAGCGTGTCACCTACAATAGGCCCCTTCCCGCTGAAACGATCCAGTGCCAGGTAAATCACGGGTGTAATAAACAGGGTAATTGCCTGGGAAAAGATCAGGCCACCAACAACCGCCAGACCCAAGGGCTGGCGCAACTCAGCCCCTGCCCCAAGGCCCATGGCAATCGGCAAGGCACCTACCAGCGCCGCCAGCGTAGTCATCATGATAGGGCGAAAGCGTTGTATGCAGGCTTCGCGTATCGCTTCTGGTGGGGTCATGTTGTGATGTCTTTGTGCATCGAGCGCAAAATCAATCATCATGATGGCGTTTTTCTTGACGATACCGATCAGCAGCAAAATACCGATGGTGGCGATCAACGTCAGGTCCTCACCAAACATTTGCAAGGTCAGCAGCGCGCCCACTGCGGCAGAGGGCAAGCCAGCCAGGATGGTAATCGGATGAATGTAACTTTCATACAGTACGCCCAGCAAAACATAGATGACCAGCAAGGCGGCAACGATCAAAATAATCTGGCCTGATTGCGAATCCTTGAACACCGCTGCATCACCGCCATAAGTCGTGATAATCGACGCTGGCAATTTGATTTCTTCACGGTACTTTTCTATCGCATTGGTAGCATCACCCAAAGCCGTGCCAGGAGCCAGATTGAAAGACACTGTCACCGCCTGCAATTGCCCTACGTGATTGATGGCAGTCGGCCCTACTGTGCGCTTGACCGTAGCAATGCTGGATAAAGGCACCAGGACACCGGCATTGCTGCGTACATAAATGCCGTTGATGGCGCTTTCATCTTTCTTGGCATTTGGTTCTACTTCCATGATGACTTGGTAGCTATCGACATTGGTATACATCGTCGATATCTGCCGCTCACCAAAGGCGCTGTACAAGGCAGAACGTATGCTGTCCATGGTCACACCCAAGGCATTGGCCCGATCGCGGTCGATATCGACGCTGGCCTGCAAGCCTTTCAGTTGCGAGTCGGTAGTGACATCCTTGAAGCCGGGGTCACTGCGCAGTTTTTCTTGCAGCTTGATGGCCCAGTCACTCAGGGAGCCAGCTTCCACACTTTGCAGGATGTATTGATACTGGCTCTTGCTCGGCCTTCCACCTAACTGCAAGTTTTGAGTGGGGCGCAGGAAGACAGAAATGCCAGGCACTTCATTGAGCTTTTTGCGCAAACCATCGACCACTTCCTTCATGGGTTTGCGCTCTCCACGCGGTTTCAGGTTGACGAACATCCGGCCATTATTTTGCGAACCACTGCCGCCGTTGAATGAGGTTGCAGTTGCCACATTCGGGTCATCCCGTATGATTTTGGCGACCTTATCCTGCAAGATCACCATCGCAGGAAAGGAAGTTTCCTCTGCCGCCTCGGTCGAGACATTGATCTGGCCTATGTCTTCTTGCGGAAAAAAGCCCTTGGGTATGACGTTGAACAGATAAGCTGTTGCAGCAAATGTTGCCAGCGCAATCAACAATACGACTTTACGGTGTTGCAATGCCATATCCAGCCCGCGGGTGTAAGTACGCAAGGATGCATTAAAGCTGCTCTCAAATACATGCAACATCGCAGCTATCGCTTTTGGTGGTTCTTTGAGCTCATGCTCGCTCTTCAAGAAGCGGCTGGCCAGCATAGGCACCAAGGTCAACGAAACAAATGCTGAAGCGACGATCGCCAGGCTGACAATGACAGCAAATTCATGGAACAACTGACCTATCACGCCGGGCATGAAGAAGATGGGAATGAACACCGCCACCAGCGAAGTGGAAATCGAGATAATCGTGAAACCCACTTCACGTGAGCCTTGCAATGCCGCCTTGAAAGGTGGCTCGCCATTTTCCACATGGCGCATGATGTTTTCCAGCATGACGATGGCATCATCGACCACCAGACCAACCGCCAGCGTCAACCCCAATAAGGACACATTATCCAGCGTATAACCAAAGCCCCATAAAAGGCCAATAGCACCAATCAGCGAGACCGGCAGGGACAGCGTAGGAATAATGGTTGCCACCATGCGACGCAAGAACAGGAAAATGACAACAATGACCAGAAAGACCGTCAGCAGCAAGGTCAGGTTCACATCATGCAAGGCATCACGAATGGAGACGGAACGATCATTCACCAGATTCATTTTCACCGACGCTGGCAATTGCGCCTTGAAGCCAGGCAAGGCGGCCCTGATGGAATCAACCACTTTGACGGTGTTGGCATCGGTCTGCCTTTGTATCGCCAGAGTGATTGAGCTTTCACCATTGAAATTGGCGGCAGTCTTGACTTGCTCATAGCTGTCTTCCACTGTCGCAACTTCGCGTAAACGCACGACTTGCCCGCCTTTGTTGCTGACCACCAGATTGGCAAATTCAGCCGCGCTTTGCATTTGTTTATTGGCCAGCAAGGTCAGCGTTTGCTTGTCACCTTCCAGCGTGCCAACTGGAGTGTTAGCATTCGAGGTGCGGATCGATGCGGCCAATTCATCCAGTGTCAGGTTACGCGCCTGCAGAGCGTCCGGCATGACACGTATGCGCACCGCGTAACGCTTGATACCAAAAATATTTACCTGGGCCACACCTTCCAGCGTAGACAAGCTGGGCGAAATCAGATGCTCGGCATAACTGGTCAACTCAGACAAGCTCAGTGATGGCGAGGTCAGGGCGATAAATAGCACAGGTGCATCGGCAGGATTAACCTTGCGATACGAAGGTGGTGACGTCATGTCCACCGGCAAGGAACGGGTCGCCCTCAGCAAGGCCGCCTGTACATCCACGGCGGCAGCATCGACATTGCGGTTCTGGTCGAACTCCAGTGTCAGCGAAGTTGAGCCCAGGGTATTGCTGGAACTGATGATCGACAAGCCTGGTATGGTGGCAAACTGTTTTTCCAGTGGCAATGCGACCGAGGTTGCCATGGTTTCAGGACTGGCACCTGGCAGGTTGGCATTCACGCTGATGACCGGCGTGTTATAGCTAGGCAAGGCGGCGATAGGGATATAACGATAAGCCAGAAGGCCGCCGACGATGATGGACAGATTCAACAATACCGTCATCACCGGACGGCGTATAAATAATTCAGACAAATTCATGATGCGCTCGCTGCAGAAGCTGCGGTGCTGGTAGCCGGGGAGCTGGCTGAAGCATCAGGCTTAGCAGCTTCCTTGCCCGCCTTGTCAGCCTTGCCCTTGCCTTCTTTGCTATCGCCATTACGTTCCTTGACGCTGCTGCCTGGGCGCAAGTTTTGTTTGCCATCCAGGACGACTTTGGCACCTGCTTCTACACCAGTCACGACAGCATCATTACCAAACCTGTTGGTGACGACCACAGGTTTCATGATTGCCTTGCCTTCGGCATCGACAATGTACACAGAGCTGGCCCGAGGGCCGACGATGACGGCATACTGGGGAACCACGACGACATCTTTCAAAGTCTGCACGCTGAGTTCCAGATTGGCATAAGCGCCAGGCCAGAGCTTCAATTCCTTGTTATCAAACACTGCCTTGACTTTGATCGTGCCGGATGCGGCATCCACGGCATTATCGACAAACTGCAATTTACCTTTGAACTTGACGCTAGTATCGGGCAGACTGGCCATGACATAGCTGTCGCTACGCTTCATGCTTTCCAGCGCATCGGGCAAGTTGCGTTGTGGCAGCGGGAAGGTAATCGCGACCGGGTCCATCTGGGTAATGCTGACCAGCGGTGTCGCCGTCGCACTAGGCTGTACCAGAGAACCGGGGAAGACGTTGATAAGGCCAGTACGGCCAGCCGATGGTGCGACAATACGATTGTAGCTGAGAGCGACACGGGCCGCACTCACGGCCGCCTTGTCTGAAGCGATGACAGCTTGTTGGGTATCTACCTGGGTCTGGCTTGTGTCGGCTGCGCTTTGAGCAACAAATTTCTTGCTGACCAAGTCCTTGCTGCGCGCGAGTTGTCGCTGATAATCTGCCAGTGTTGCCAGATCCTTGTCCAATTGTGCCTGGGCTTTTGCCAGATTGACTTCATCTGCACGGCTATCCAGGGTAAACAAGACATCACCAGCTTTGACAAACTGGCCTTCCTTGATATGCACCTTAGCGATGGTGCTGGTGACTTGCGGCCTGATATCGACAGTATTCAATGCCGAAACCACACCGTTTGCGCTGATCCTGACATCATAGTCACGTTTTTGCGCAATGATGGTGGAAACGCTTACAGGCCGATTTTGCGCTGCACCAGCAGCACTTCCAGCTTTTGCTGTGCCGTCACCCGCCGCTTTGTCAGATGATTTGAAGTAAGTATAGGCTGCAGCAGAAGTAGCCGCCAGGGCAACCACGATGATCAGGGTTTTGAATTTGCTCATATTATTTTTATCCAGTGCAGAGGTGCGTCCAACAGACATTTGCATAACGCAGCCAGCTACTTCCACTGGCTTGATTGACAGCTACTTGATAGTTTCGTTCTTGCGCTTCGTTTTGCAATCGCCTCTGAGACTCGGTACAACAACAAAAAGTTCAGACTTGAATGCTAACAAAGAAAAAGCCAGCACACAGGCTGGCTTTCATTTTAGATACCTTCCGTTACATGGAAGAGACACAATTAGGTATTTTCAGCAAAGTGCTTAAACAAGGTGTTTACAAAAGCTGTTTAAGCCAAGCACTGACAAAATACTTATACAACTGCGCCATCTGTATCATCTTTTTCCTTGACGGGCTTGATCAGATCTTCACGCTTGACGCCCAGCCACATGGCAATCGCTGCCGCCACGAAAACCGATGAGTAAATACCGAACAGAATACCTATCGTCAGTGCAACTGCAAAATAATGTAAAGTCGGGCCGCCAATCAACAACATCGACAATACCATCAACTGGGTACAGCCGTGGGTGATGATAGTACGTGAGATGGTGCTGGTAATCGCATTGTCGATGACTTCAGTGACAGACATCTTGCGCTGTTTGCGGAAGTTTTCACGGATACGATCAAAAATAACTACAGACTCATTCACCGAGTAGCCCAATACCGCCAACACGGCAGCCAGTACTGACAAGTTGAATTCCCATTCAAAGAAGGCAAAAAAGCCCAGGATGATGATGACGTCATGCAAGTTGGCGACAATCGCGGCTACCGCAAACTTCCATTCAAAGCGTATGGCCAGATACAGCATCACACCTAGTATCACGAACAACAGGGCCATCAAACCATCGTGTGCCAGTTCATCACCAACCTGCGCTCCAACCAGCTCAACGCGCTGCAATTTCACCAGTTCTTTTTTGTCTGCATCCTGGCAAGCCAGTTTTTCAGATGTAGTGCCACTTTCTGCACTGGCCGGGACTTTCGTCAGACTGCCCTTTTCGATTTTGCACAGTGCTTCAAACACCGTATCAGCAGGACTGGTCTTGGCATCCTTTTTGGTTTCAGGCAAACGAATGACAACGTCCTGTGCCTTGCCAAAGGTTTGCACTGGTGAATCAGTGAAACCCAGTTCCTCTACTGTGTGCCGTATCGCATCAACATTGGCGGCCTTAGGGTAAGTCACCTCCATGACCGTACCACCAGTAAACTCTACCGAGAAGTGCAGACCCTTGTGCAGCAGAAAAAACACAGCTGCAACAAAGGTCAGAGCAGAAACGACATTGAAAATCAGCGCATGGCGCATGAAAGGAATGTCTTTTTTAATGCGGAATAATTCCATAATGAATCCCTGTATTCTTGTTTGGCTGGGCGCTTACTTCAACGCGTTTTCTGTTGGTTTCCAGATTTGGCCAATTGAAATGGATGTCAGTTTTTTCTTTCTTCCATACCAGAGATTGACCACACCGCGTGATACAAACACTGAAGAGAAAATCGAAGTCACAATACCCAGACAGTGAACCACGGCAAAGCCACGTATCGCACCAGAGCCAAACACCAGCAAGGCCAGACCGACGATGAGGGTAGTCACGTTGGAATCCAGAATGGTTGCCCAGGCGTGATCAAAACCTTCTTCTATGGCTTTTTGCGGAGATTTGCCAGCGCGCAGTTCTTCGCGTATGCGCTCATTGATGAGCACGTTCGCATCAATCGCCATACCCAGTGCCAGAGCAATCGCCGCAATGCCAGGCAAGGTCAGTGTTGCCTGCATCAGTGACAAGATCGCCACCAGCAACAACACGTTGAATGACAAGGCCAGCACACTGAAGAAGCCGAACAACAGATAATAAGCCATCATGAAAACGGCAATCGCAGCAAAACCATAGATGGTGGAATTGCGACCCTGCTTGATGTTTTCCACCCCCAGTTGCGGGCCTATGGTGCGTTCTTCTATGATTTCCATAGGAGCAGCTAGCGAACCAGCACGCAGCAGCAAGGCCAGGTCACCAGCAGCAGAGGAAGAACCCATGCCGGTAATGATGAAGCGATTGCGCAATTCATCATTAATGGTAGGTGCAATCAAGACTTCGCCCTTGCCTTTTTCAAACAGCACGATGGCCATGCGTTTGCCTATGCGTGTGCTTGTCGCATTCCCCATACGTTTGCCACCATCGCCATTGAGGTCTACGCTGACAGCTGGCTGCTGATTCTGATCAAAACTGGAAGCTGCATTAGTGATGTCGTCACCAGTAATGACTGGATCTTTGGTGAGTATCAAATATTCACCACGGTTGGAAATGAATTTTTCTGAACCATAAGGAACTGCTGTATTGGCATCGACTGTGCCAATCACACTTTCATCCAGCAAACGCACTTCCAGCGTGGCCAGGCGATTGATAATACTCTTGGCGCGTGCAACGTCTTGCACGCCAGGCAATTGCACGACGATACGGTCAGCACCCTGTTGCTGAATGATAGGCTCAGCCACGCCAAGTTCATTCACCCGCTTGGACAAGGCGGTAATATTTTGTTTGATACCTTCAGAAATGACTTCTTTCAGCGCACTTGGCTTCAGCTTGACTTGCAAACCAAAATCAGTGCCTTCAGTGCCAGCGGTATCGACCAAATCCACGTCAGGCATCTGGGAGGTCAGCACTTTCTTGGCTTTGATACGCTCTTCTGCATCACGGAATTTCACCTTGATCAGATCACCCTCACGGCTCAGGCCTGCATGACGGACTTCTTTTTCACGCAAATTGGCACGCACACTGGACAGCAAGCCTTGCATGCGTTTGTTCATGACAGCCTTGGTATCGACCTGCATGAGGAAATGCACACCGCCACGTAAATCCAGGCCCAGATACATGGGCAAGGCATGCATGCTCTGCAACCACTTCGGGGTATTCGGCAAAAGATTGAAGGCCAAGGTATAAGCAGGATCGGCCGGATCAGCATTCAGCGCTTTTTCCAAAATAGCTTTGGCTTTGAACTGGGTATCCGTATCTTCAAAACGGGCGCGTACCGTGCCTTGAGTGCCGTTATTTTCGTAGAAAACATTCTTGCTTTTCAAGCCGGCTTGTTCCAGCGCTTTTTCAACGCGGCCGGTCATATCGGCTTCGACTTTGACGGTGGCTTTACCGCTACTGACTTGCACTGCAGGTGATTCGCCAAAGAAATTGGGCACGGTATAAATGGCACCGAACACCAGGGCGATCAGAATCAGTATGTACTTCCAGAGTGGATAGCGATTCATAATTGGGGGAAAATAATTGGAAGCTAAAAATGCACAACGCAGCCCAGATTATTTTTTGGACTGCGTTGCCGTTGTTTACTGATTAAATCGCTTTAATCGTGCCCTTGGGCAGCATCATCGTGATGGACATTTTTTGCACGACGACTTCTGTTCCGTTGGCAACTTCGATAGTGACATAGGCATCGCTAACCTTGACCACTTTACCCAGTATACCGCCTGCTGTGACCACTTCATCATTTTTTGCCAGAGCATCCATCATTGTTCTTTGCTCTTTCTGACGCTTCATTTGCGGACGTATCATGAGGAAATACATCACTGCTACCATCAGGAGCAAAGGCCACATACTCATCAGATTACTCTGGAGATCGCCGCCAGCGGCTGCTTGCGCATAAGCATTGGAAATAAACACGTTCAGACTCCTGTCATTTTAATAATAGATCACCAGCCTCCATGTTTGAAGCCGGATACAAATAGTTGCAATTCTCGGTATATAACACCATTTTCTGATTTTTCAATCAGCAAAGCTCCCTATTTTAGCATCGCCCATGCAAATTGCTCGAAATTGTCAGGATATCTGTAAAGAAAGCAGTACACAGAAATTAAAACAGGCAATCGCCAGTTAGCCTGGAGAATTGCCTGTTTTTTTTACACTGCCAATTTATTACACAAACAAGTAATTTTTAACGGCTAAAGGGTTTACCGTTTACTGACAGACTGCCTTGCTTCCATTCAATTTTGGAATTCAACATCTTGCCATTACGCGTGATAAAACCTTGTCCTTCAAAAGCCGAGATTTGCTGATTCAGTGAAGCCAGCGCCGCCTTTTGCATTTCAGGGTCTTTTTGCGAGGTTCCAGCCATTTGAGCAACCAATGTCTCGGTTAAAGTGATATCCAGATTACTTTGTATTTTTGAAATCATCATTATGGGATTGGCGATATCAGTTGCTGTAGCACCAGCAAGTTTGGCAGAACCGACCAGCTTGGCCTCTCCATCGGCTGTCATCACACTCAGACGTTCCAGCACCAACTCTGGGTCTTTTTGCAAAATCAGCGGAGCGACTTCATCCCATACTACTTTCAACGTCCCCAACTTTTCTGGATCACTCATCGCGTTTGTATAGGCAGTAGAAATTTTCGCCAGCGATGGGCCGTGCAGGCGCTTGACACCATAGTCATAATGGAAGTCACTGAAAGCCTTCTGGTCCAGAACAAATTTGCTGACACCAATTTTTGCTGCCAAATCGACCAACTCATCTTTCATACTGGCATCAGTACTCAGCTTGAACTGTTCCAGCGTAAAGCTTTTTTGCGGCCCCTCAGGATCGGTGACATTGATGCTGGCGATCGAAGCTTCTGTCTTGCCCAGATAAAGGCTGTTGGCAGGATAAGCCCTGCTGACATCGCCTTTCAAGCTAATTGCACCCAGTTTGAATGACAGGCCATCTGCACCATCTACTGATAATCCGGGCGCGTTGAAATTGACATTGATATCTTTGTAATCTTTAACAAAGCCGACTTCCATCGTCAAACCCTGCCAGACGACTTTTTCTTTATCCTTTTCAAGCACAGTATTAAATGCCGGGCTGGAAATATTGACGCGACCGCCACCGCCGTAGTTCAACTTGGCAGAAATCTCCAGCGGATTGGCTGTACCAAATACCTTCGCAAGTTGCGCCTTGGTTTCTTCATCCAAAACCAGCTCTGTCTTGATGGAAGCTGCACCAAATCCGCTAAAACCAGGCAAGGGGCCGTGCTGAATACGATTGATAAAGCGCAGCTGTACAGGCTTGGCTGCTTTTTCTGTTGGGGCAGGCACAGTTTCAGCTGCACTTCCCGATGCATCTACTGGCTCTTCTGCAACATCGTCATCTGACTGATCTGCGGCATCTGGCCCAGGAAAATCAGGCTTTTTTAGGCCTGGGAGATTAGCCAGTGTCAATTCCAGCGTTGTCTCTTGCACCGATGAAAACACGCCACGCTGATAATCTTGCTTGATCACTTTGACATAGGGAGAAAACTTGGACTGATCATTGGATTCTGTCAGTTTGGCTTCCACCTGTTTTCCGGTGTACCAGGATGCTGCCGGATATGACGCCGCCAAAACCACTACCACCGCGATCAATTTCATACTTTTGTTCACAAACTTTCTCCGTTTAAACTGCCGATATGCCATTTTTTGGCTTTAGCCAATGTGGCCAGCGAGGAGTGTAGCAAGCTTCTTTTGGATTGTCATTCTTGCATTCTACAAAGCAGACTTAAGTATGTGAAAAATCCGGCATTTGGCCTGGCCTTACCATCAAAATAGGGATGGCAAGCTCCAGCTCGCCATCCCCGCACTTTTCAGGTATTTTCTTCAGTCTGTTTTAACTGCTCCGTATGGTTGCCAAAGCAAGTTCCGAAGTATTTAATGCTCCCTCAACAAAGCCCTGGTAATCGGAATAAGCCTCACCAACGATATGGATGTTCTTGGCACCGCTGCCAAAGTCAAATGCCTTGAAAACATCCATGACCTTCCATGAACGCACCCCTGGTTGCCAGCCGTGATTGGCCGCTCCATAAGGTGCCCTGGCCCAGTCGCGTATGCCATAGGTGACGATGGAATCCTTGATAAAGTCGCGTGTGTCTTCCAGCGATTTTTCTTCAAACATATGCTGGGCCTGGTCTGTCAGTTTCAAGCCGGAACGTTTGATATCGACGAGGCGTTTGACATCGCGCGCGACGAACAAAGAGAACGCATCGACGATCTTGACGTTCTGGTCGATCTCGGCGCGGTCATGCTTGTCGGTTTCCATGACATAGTGCTTCCAGAACTCTGTCGATGGGCGGTCCATGTACAGCAAGACCATGCCGTGACCATCCTTGTCCTGTCCTTGCGGGCGGCGGAAATAATGGATTTCACGGGTAGGCAGGCAACTCGCATATTGCTGCGGACGCTGCGAATAATCCCACCACGGTGAATCTGTGACGAAAAACAGTTTCAACATCGGGAAACCATTCACCGCATCTAGCTGTGAAGAGACGTGCTCAGGCAGGCAGGATGCCAGCTTCACCAGCGGCATTCTTGGCAAAGCCAGGATCAACCTGTCGGTCTGCAACTGTATATTGCCATTCTTGGTATGCACATCCAGCTCCAGCCTGGGCTGGCCCATCGCGATTTGCTTGAAGCTGGTCAGCATATGACCTCCCGCCAGAGTGACATTACTGAGGCCGCGCAACTTGGCCATCAGGCTCTCGGTCAGTTTTGCCGTGCCACCATCCACACTGGCCAGTTGCTGTCCTACGGTTTTCAGGGCGCGCAGCCACCAGATGATCCATTCGATTGCATTCAGGTTTTCCGGGATCATGTGATAGAAAGTGCCAGTATCGCGCAGCTTGGTCAGTGCCAGATGGCTGAGTGCACCTTCGGCAGACATGGCGTTCCAGAAACCCATGCTCCACAGCGGTTGGCCATTCAGTTGTGCATGTTTGCGCATGCGCTGGTAATCAGCCTCAGTTTGGGCATCTATCCAGGCCTGGTTTTGTGGGTCTTGCCCCAAGATCAGCATGATGCCGCGCTTGAGCAATTGCAGGGAATTGAGGCCCATTTCTTCTGCGGGCAAATCATAGGTTGGTGCGTTGACTTCTTCACCTTCGGGGCCGCTGAACTCGGTCAGCTTGACGCCGAGGTCACGGCACAATTTATCAAAGCGCGGTTGCAGGGTAGGCTCGAAACGCATGGGGCCCCATTCAGCAATGAAGCCATCCAGATCTTCAGTTTCTATGCGGCCACCCCAGCGGTCGGATGAGGCTTCCAGCACCACGACTTTTTGCCCGGCCAGCGCCAGACGCCAGGCGCAATACAGACCAGAAATGCCGCCGCCGGCAATAATGACGGGATGATAATTCATATCAGACCTCTAGTATTCATTTGTCCACTCGGACGAGAGCGTCATTTTGCCTGCAAGCGGCCTGAATATAATTCGTATTACTGATCAGTCCGTCATTATTTACCGTATTAAATAAGACACTAACGCTGACTCAAACACCACGCGCCCGGTCAGCATGAAATTGCTGGACAAACTCAGGGAAGCGCTCGTCATCGAGTGCTTTACGGATGTTTTTCATCAAATCCAGATAGTAATGCAGATTGTGAATGGTATTCAAACGTGCGCCCAGGATTTCACCGGTGCGGTGCAAATGATGCAGGTAAGCGCGTGAGAAGTTCTTGCAGGCATAGCATTCGCAAGTCGCATCCAGCGGCTCTTTTTCTTCCTTGTAACGCGCGTTCTTGATCTTGATATCGCCAAAGCGGGTGAAGATCCAGCCATTGCGCGCATTGCGGGTAGGCATGACGCAGTCAAACATGTCTATGCCATTGGCAACACCAGCCACCAGGTCTTCTGGCGTACCAACGCCCATCAGGTAATGCGGCTTGTTTTCTGGCAGCTTGGGGCCGACATGCGCCAGTACGCGCATCATGTCTTCTTTAGGCTCACCTACAGACAGGCCGCCGATGGCGATGCCGTGGAAATTCAGTTCATTCAAGCCAGCCAGGGATTCATCGCGCAGGTGTTCAAACATGCCACCCTGGACGATGCCGAACAAGGCATTCGGGTTTTCGCCCTGGTTGAATTCATCGATGGAACGCTTGGCCCAGCGCAAAGACATGCGCATGGATTTACCAGCTTCCTCAGTCGTCGCTGGTCTGCCATCGATCTCATAAGGCGTGCATTCATCAAATTGCATGACGATGTCAGAATTCAGGGAGCGCTGAATCTGCATGGAAATCTCTGGCGATAAGAACAGGCGCTCACCATTGATAGGCGAAGAAAACTTGACGCCCTCTTCGGTGATTTTGCGCATCGCACCCAGCGAAAATACCTGGAAGCCACCAGAGTCAGTCAGGATAGGTTTGTCCCAGCCCATGAAATCATGCAGGCCACCAAACTTGTTGATCACATCCATGCCAGGCCGCAGCCACAGGTGGAAAGTATTGCCGAGGATGATATGTGCATCAATCTCTTTCAATTCCAGCGGCGACATCGCCTTAACCGAGCCATATGTACCAACTGGCATGAAGATTGGCGTTTCTATTTCACCATGGTTGACTTTGACACGGCCACGACGTGCAGCGGTAGTTTTATCTTTTTTAATCAGTGTAAATTCAAGCATGGTCTTCCCCGGAGGAATTGGTCAGCAACATGGCATCGCCATAGCTGAAAAAACGATATTGTTGAGCAATTGCATGTGCATAAGCGGCGCGGACGCGATCATACCCGGCAAATGCCGATACCAGCATCATCAAAGTAGATTTTGGTAAGTGGAAATTGGTGATAAGCCTGTCTACGGTTTTGAATACATAGCCGGGCGTGATGAACAGGCGGGTGTCATCACTACCAGCCTGCAAGGCACCAGTTTGCGAGGCAGACTCGAGTGCGCGCATGCTGGTAGTGCCAACAGCGACCACTTTACCACCAGCGGCTTTGATGGACTGCACGGCGGCCACGGTCTCCTCTGGCACGGTATACCATTCGCTGTGCATCTGGTGATCTGCCAGGTTTTCGGTACGCACAGGCTGGAAAGTGCCTGCGCCCACATGCAGGGTCACATAGGCGAGTTTGATACCCTTGTCCTGGCAACGCTGCAAAAGCGCCTCGTCAAAATGCAGGCCAGCCGTTGGTGCAGCTACCGCACCCGGCACGCGGTTATACACGGTCTGGTAACGCTGCTCGTCAAAGTCATCTGCATCATGTTCTATATAGGGCGGCAAAGGCAAACGGCCATAAGTTTCCAGCAGCGTGAAGATATCAGACGGGAAATACAGGGTAAAAAATTCACCGACACGCTCACCGACGACCACGTCGAAACTGTCAGCCAAACGGATTTTACTGCCTGGCAGTGGCGACTTGGAAGCGCGCATCTGTGCCAGTACGCTGCGTTCCTTGTCATTATTCGACAGCACACGCTCCACCAGCATCTGTATCTTGCCGCCACTTTCCTTGACGCCAAAAAAGCGCGCCTTGAGTACGCGGGTATCATTAAATACCAGCAAATCACCGGCGCACAGTTGATCAATGACATCAGCAAAATGCCGGTCTGTCAATTGATCACCATCTACATGCAAGAGGCGCGAAGCGGTACGATCGGGCAAAGGAGTTTGCGCGATCAGTGCTTCAGGCAGTTCAAAATCAAAATCACTTAGGGAGTAAGACATGCAAAAATTCTACAAAAAACGAAGGTAAAACAGGAAAAACAGACATAAAGCTACTTTACACTGTATAAAATACCAGTAGAATGCACACTATCGTAGCAAACCCGGGTAAGATCACAGACAAACAGCCTGAAACCCAAGGTTTTGTGAATTTCCTGAAAAAAGTAAGCTAACAGCAAAACCCACCATTTTACACCCCATGGCCGCTGAAGACCAAAGTGCAAGTGCAGAGTTAAAAAATACACAAGCTGATCCAGCTATAGCTGGCATCACTGCCTTGCCTGAGTCCAGTCCCAAAAAAACCGTAAAAAAAACCAAAATTCCTCCTAACACCGCAGCCAAGGCCAGTGAAAAACTTGCCAAACTGGGCCTGCGCAAGGACATGGATTTTGTCTTGCACCTGCCCATGCGCTATGAAGATGAAACTGAAATCGTCAGCATGCGCGATGCCTCTTTCCGTGGTGGCAGCAGTGTGCAGGTTGAAGGTGTAGTCACAGAATGCGATATCCAGTACCGCCCGCGCCGCCAGTTGGTGGTCACCATTGCGGATGATAGCGGGCAAGTCGTGCTGCGCTTTCTGAATTTTTATGGCAGCCAGACCAAGCAAATGGCCGTAGGTGTAAGAGTGCGGGCGCGTGGTGAATTACGCCATGGTTTTTTTGGTGCAGAGATGGTGCATCCGCACTACAAGATCGTCAATGAAGGCGCGCCATTACCGACTGCACTGACACCAGTTTATCCATCTGGAGAAGGTGTGCCACAAGCTTTATTGCGCAAGGCCATTGCCAATGCCATGACACGCGTCAACTGGCGCGATACCTTGTCGCCTGCCCGGCTGGCCGACCTGCATTTGCAGGATTTTGAAAGCAGCATACGCACCCTGCATAATCCACCGCCAGATGTCGATCAACATAGCCTGATAGAACGCGAACACCCGGCATGGGAACGCATGAAATTTGATGAATTGCTGGCACAACAATTATCACTGAAGCGCGCACAAATTACCCGCCGCAGCAAAGGCGCAAATGCCCTGCCATTAGTGGGCGAACTCAGTAATGCTTTCCTGCTGAACCTGCCGTTTTCCCTGACCAGGGCACAAGAAAAAGTATTGGCCGAGATACGCGATGACTTGCGTGAAGCCTTCCCCATGCAGCGTCTGTTGCAGGGCGACGTAGGCAGCGGTAAAACCATCGTTGCGGCACTGGCAGCAGCGCAAGCCATAGACAATGGTTTTCAGGCAGCGCTGATGGCGCCGACAGAAATTCTGGCCGAACAGCATTTCAGGAAAATCGCTGCCTGGCTGGAACCCCTTGGTGTTAAAACCGCCTGGCTGACCGGCAGTCTGAAGAAAAAAGAAAAAGACGCGGCAAATGCATTGATCACTTCCGGCGAAGCACAACTGGTGATAGGCACCCACGCTCTGATACAAGACAGTGTGCAATTCAAGAAACTGGGCCTGGTTATTGTCGATGAACAACACCGCTTTGGCGTCAGCCAGCGTCTGAATTTGGCCAACAAGACTGAGGCAGGCAAGGTACCACATCAACTGATGATGTCGGCCACGCCTATCCCCCGCACACTGGCGATGACGTACTACGCTGATCTTGAAGTGTCCATCATTGATGAATTGCCACCAGGCCGCACACCTATCGTCACCCGCGTTATCGACCAGAACCGCCGTGATGAAGTCATTGCCCGCGTGCAGGCTGCAGGGCAGGAAGGCAAACAAGTTTATTGGGTATGCCCACTGATAGAAGAATCAGAAACCCTGCAACTGCAAACGGCAACTGACACGCACACCATGCTTGCCGAAGCCTTGCCAGAACTGAAGGTAGGTCTGGTACATGGCCGCCTGAAACCGGCAGAAAAGCAGGCCACGATGGAAGCCTTCATCCGCAATGACAGCCAGGTGCTCGTAGCTACCACCGTGATAGAAGTTGGCGTCGATGTACCGAATGCCAGTTTGATGGTGATAGAACATGCCGAGCGTTTTGGCCTCTCGCAATTGCACCAGTTACGTGGCCGCGTAGGCCGTGGTGCCGAAGCCAGCGTCTGCCTGTTGCTGTATCAAGGTCCACTGGGTGGCACTGCCAAGCAAAGGCTGGCCACCATGCGCGAGAGTAATGATGGTTTTGAAATTGCGCGCAAGGACCTGGAATTGCGCGGGCCCGGTGAATTTCTCGGTGCGCGTCAATCCGGCGAAGCCATGTTACGCTTTGCCAACCTGGAAACCGATCAATGGCTGGTAGATAAGGCACGCAATCTGGCCGATGAATTATTAAAAAATGACCCTGTCACCGTTGCCGCTCATCTGGAGCGCTGGCTGGGATATAAAGAAGAATTTTTACGAGTATAAAAACCTATGCTGAATATCGTTAATGTTGATGTCAATAATCCACAGCATGCCAAAAACCTGGTCAGCATGCTTAATATGTATGCGCTTGATCCCATGGGTGGTGGCGAAGCGCTGTCTGATTATGCACAAGCTAATTTCATTAGCGAACTCAAAAAACGCAATACCGTGCGCGCCATTCTCGCTTATGTGGATGATCAGGCTGCCGGTTTTGCGATTTGCATAGAAGGTTTTTCCACCTTTGCCTGCAAATCTTTATTGAACATCCATGACTTTGCTGTGCACCCTGATTTTCGTGGTCAGGGCATAGGTAATAAAATGATGCAGCACCTGACTGCACTTTCTGAACAACAGGGTTATTGCAAGATGACGCTGGAAGTATTGGAGGGGAATACCCGTGCGCAAAATCTATATCGTGCAGAGGGCTTCGCACCGTACAAATTAAACCCGGAATTTGGTGGCGCGATCATCATGCAAAAGAAAATTGGCCAAGCCTGATTTCATCACATTGCCTGATGGAGATCAGCCAAACTTCTCCACCATGAAATCCACAAAACTGCGCAGCTTGGGCGTGCGGTATCTGTCCTGCAGATAAACCACGCTCAGCGCACGACTGGGCAGTTCATAGCCGGGAAATAATTGCACCAAAAACCCGGCCTTCACATCTGCCTGCAACAGTATTGCTGGCTGCAAGACGATGCCCAGGCCATGCAAGGCAGCAACCCGTAAAGCCTGGCCATGATTGACTTGCAACCTGCCGGTAACGGGGATGCGATAAATCTCATCCTGATCCTGCATGCGCCAGTTGGTAATGGCTGCCGGACTAAAAGACAGACACTCATGCTGCATCAGATCTTCTGGCTTTTCTGGCATGCCCTTGCGCGCCAGGTAGTCAGGTGAGGCGCAGATCATCAAGCGATATGGGCGCAATGATTTGGCGATGAGTGCTGAATCGGGTAAATCACCTATGCGTATCGCCACTTCAAAACCCTCTTCGAGCATATCCATAACGCGATCAGACAAACTCACATCGACGCTGACTTCAGGATAGCGCGCCAGATATTCTGACAATGCAGGCATCAGCGCCTCAGTACCAAAACTGACTGGCGCAGTAATGCGCAGCTTGCCTGCCGGGGCCAGTTGCAGGTTTTGTGCCTGCTTATCGGTTTCAGCGACCAGCCTGAGGATCTCCTTGCAACGCGCATAGTAATCCTCACCAAAAGCAGTCAGGTGCTGACGCCGGGTAGTCCTTTGCAGCAATTGCATGCCCAGACGTTTTTCCAGCATACGCAAATGATTGCCCGCCATGGTAGCCGAAATCCCACAAGCCATGGCCGCCCTGCTCAGGCTGCCTTTTTCCACGGCAAGAACATAGACCTTCATGCTGTCGAGCAAATCCATTCAACACTCCTGATTATAGATGTATCAATCATAGACTTATTTATCTCATTTTAGTTTCAAATAAGAATAGAGCCTTGTTTGCAGCCTTCGCTGGCAAACAAAAGCAATTCCCACACAATTTTTGGAGCTATACCATGTCTATCACCACACTTGCCTCCCGTTTTGCCAACCGCACCGTTCTGATCACAGGCGGAGGAACCGGCATGGGCAAAGCCGCCGCCCTGCGCTTTGGCCGTGAAGGAGCCAATGTCGTCATCGCTGGCCGCCGTCCTGCAGAAATTAATCTGGTTGCCGACGAAATCAAGGTAGCAGGAGGTATTGCCCTGGCTATATCCGCCGATGTCTCTGATGCAGAACAAGTCCAGGCACTGGTGCAAAAAACCGTCTCCACTTTTGGTGGCTTGCACATGGCCTGGAATAACGCTGGCATCCTCGGCGGCTTCCAGCCCTTTCAGGAAACCAGCCTGGCTGACTTCGATGCCGTCATGGCGACCAATCTGCGCGGCGTCTTCGCCTGCCTGAAACACGAAATTGCCGCCATGCAGGCAGCCGGTGTCGGCGGAGCCATCGTCAACACCTCCTCCTGGACCGCTCACGGTGCCATGCCCGGCCTGTCAGCCTATGCCGCAGGCAAAGCCGCCCTTGATGCCCTGACGCGCACGGTAGCAGTCGAAGTCGGCCCCCTGCAAATCCGCATCAACAACGTCAGCCCCGGCATCATCGCCACCCCCATGGCAAGTGGCGTGCTTGCATCCAGAACATCTGCACTGCCGTTCGAGAAGCAAACCCCATTGCAGCGCATAGGCCAGCCCGAAGACGTTGCCGATGCAGTGCTGTGGCTATTGTCAGACGATGCGCGTTTTGTGACCGGGCAAAGTTTGCTGGTGGATGGTGGCTTTACCATAGGCGGCTTGCGTCCCTGGTTTAATGGGTTTGTGGCGGAGCATGTTTGAGGACGAGAACCTTTGTTGTACATTTGAGTTTTTATAAAAACGTCTATCCTTCGTGGATACAAGCCGGGTCTCGGCCCGGCGGCCGAAATACTTTCTTTGCTTCGCCAAAGAAAGTATTCAAAGAAAGGCGACCGCAGACTCGCCCTGCGGGTGCATACGCTACGCTCCAGCATAATTTTTTGTACTGCACAAACGGGTGCCCCCTTTAGGGGGCGACGACGCCTGGGTCGCCTTTTTGGCACACTTTTTTGGCGAAGCAAAAAGGTGTGTAGCTGCCGGTCTACCACCGGCCTGCAATCGTAATTCAACAAGTGCAGGCATTGGAAATGTGCATCGGTGATGTTCGGCATGCTACGAACGCGACTGGAGCGCCAGCCCGGTGGAATGACGTATTAAGGGGTTGGGTAAAATGTAAAGCAATGGCTTCGGCAAAAGCCATCCGAGAAAAACTGTATCAATTTGCCGGGATGTGCAAATCCACATAAGCAAATCCTCCCTTCCTACCCCATAGCCAAAATCACAACTACCGCCCTCACCTCATGTCAAGGTAAAATCCCCCGCAGACTTTTTCTGACTACAAACGCATAAATGCCAAACTCACCGGCTCGTGCACACACTACATAAGGATCAGCAATGACTATAGATTTCAAAGGCCGTGTCGCCATCGTGACCGGTGCAGGTGGTGGTTTGGGACGTGAACATGCGCTGGCGCTGGCTGCGCGTGGTGCAAAAGTGGTGGTAAATGATCTGGGTGGGGCGCGGGATGGTTCCGGCGGTTCGTCTGCCGCTGCGCTGGCCGTGGTCGAAGAAATCCGTGCTGCTGGTGGCGAGGCGATAGCCAATGGTGCATCGGTCACCGATTTTGACGCAGTACAAGCGATGGTGGCAGACACCATGGCACAATGGGGGCGGGTTGATATCCTGGTCAACAATGCCGGTATCTTGCGCGACAAGAGTTTTGCCAAGATGGACATTGTCGACTTCAAACTGGTGCTGGATGTGCATCTGATGGGTGCAGTACATTGCTGCAAGGCAGTCTGGGCCATCATGACAGAACAAAAATATGGCCGCATCGTCATGACTACTTCTTCTTCAGGTTTATATGGCAATTTTGGCCAGTCCAATTATGGTGCCGCCAAGATGGCTCTGGTTGGACTGATGCAAACGCTGGCGCTGGAAGGGGCAAAGTATGATATTCGTGTCAATAGCCTGGCACCTACAGCGGCAACACGCATGACGGAAAGCCTGTTCCCGTCAGAATTCCTGGCTGCATTGCAACCATCTGATGTGGTACCAGCCATGCTGGTACTGGCGTCTGAGCAGGCACCTAGCCGTGCCATCCTGTGTGCGGGCGCTGGCAGCTTTGAAGCCGCGAATATCACCCTGACACAGGGTGTCTGGGTAGGTCGCGGCGATGATGCACCTGAGCAACTGGCAGCACGTCTGGCTGAAGTTCGTCAACGAGATGGTGAAACTGTGCCAGAAAGCGGCGCAGCGCAAGGGCATCTGGAACTGACCAAGGCGATGAGCCAGACCAAAGGCTAATCCTGCACATGTTGATTCAAGAAGGAGTAGCACATCACGGCTACTCCTTTGTCATGCACCATAAATCAGGCTCAAGACACTGCGCCAGATCAATCATGATGCAAACAGTTTGCGACTCACAAAGAATTTAATTTCAAGCAGAGTATGTGCCAAAACAGGTAGATATCGTATATACAGTATGACTGTCAGAAAATACTCCCCCCTGTAATTGTTAAATTCAGGAAAAAATTTGCGCTCTGTACAAAGCTCTTGCTGACGCTGCCCTCAGTCTGTGCCAAACTAACGGCATGACACTCACAGAATTAAAATATATTGTTGCCGTAGCCCGGCAAAAACATTTTGGCCATGCGGCAGAAGCCTGTTTTGTCGCCCAGCCTACGCTGTCTGTCGCCATCAAAAAATTGGAAGATGAACTGGGCGTCACCATTTTTGAACGTGGTGGCACCGAGGTCTCGACCACCCCCCTGGGTGCACAGATTGTTGCCCAGGCTGAACGCGTGCTGGAACAAACTGCTGCCATCAAGGAAATCGCCAAACAAAACAAAGACCCGCTGGCTGGCCCTTTCCGGCTCGGCGTTATTTATACAATCGGCCCCTACTTGCTGCCTACCCTGGTGAAAACCATGATACAGCAGGTGCCGCAAATGCCTTTGGTGCTGCAAGAGAATTTCACCGTCAAACTAATGGAGTTATTGCGTCAGGGTGAACTGGATGCCGCCATCATGGCCCTGCCCCTGCCAGACCAGGGCATGATGATACAACCGCTATATGACGAGCCTTTTGTGGTTGCCATGCCGCGTGACCATGCATGGGTAGAGCGCAAGGAAGTCTCGGCCGAAGAATTGAAATCAGAAACCATGCTCTTGCTGGGTAATGGCCATTGCTTCCGCGACCAGGTGCTGGAAGTGTGCCCGGAAATGTCACGCTACTCGACTGCTGGTGATGGCATTGCACGTACCTTTGAAGGTTCTTCACTGGAAACCATACGCCATATGGTGGCTTCTGGCATAGGCATTACGGTATTGCCTATGGCATCAGTACCCGACATGGATGCCAAGGATGGCATGCTGCGCTACCTGCCCTTTACTGCACCGGCACCCGACCGTCGCGTCGTGATTGCATGGCGCAAGAGTTTTACCCGTCAGGCGGCGATTGAAGCCATACGCAAGGCTGTGCTGGATTGCGATCTGCCTGGCGTCACCATGCTGGACGAAGCGCCCAGCACTCAATAATTTTTATCCCCCCGTACCATGAGCAAAGTTGTGATAGCAACCGCACGCCTGCAATTGCGGGTACTGATGCCCGAACATGCCCCCATGATGCAGCAATATTTGCTGCTCAACCGTAGCCACCTTGCCCCATGGGAACCGGTACGTGACGAAGATTTTTTCTCCCTGGAAAAATGCGAAGAACGGCTGCTTTCCAGCTCACGCCTCATAGAAGCTGGTCTGGCCTTGCATTTTGCAGTTTGCATGGATGAAAAGATGATAGGCATTTGCAATTTCAGCAATATCGTCCGGGGTGTATTTCATGCCTGTCACCTGGGTTATGCAATTGCAGAAAAACAGCAAGGCCAGGGCTATATGCAGGAAGCAGTGAGGGCTGGCATTGCCCACATGTTCCAGCAACAGGGCCTGCATCGCGTCATGGCCAATTACGTGCCTGAAAACCTGCGCAGCGCCGCCTTGCTGGAGCGTCTGGGTTTTGAGAAGGAAGGCTATGCCAAGTCTTACCTCAAGATTAATGGCATCTGGCGAGACCATATTTTGACTGCCCTGGTCAATCAAAATAACTGAGCGAGACAATTAACCTCACAGTCACACCCTAGCAAACTGCTCATCTTTGAGTAGAGCGAAAAGTATATATTGCGGTCTTTTGCGAAACTCGCTGGTGAAATTAGGGTCTATCACAAAAAACCCAGTTCACCACATTTCTACAGAAAGCTTCAGTTCATGTCATTGTCCCGGATCCTGGCAGTACTCGCCTGCGCAGCAGCCAGCTTTTTAACCTTTGACAGCCTTGCACAAACCACTGGCGACACACAAAATTCCAGCCCTGCGGCCCATGGTGAGACCAGCCGCCCTAAAGTTGCCCTGGTTTTATCTGGAGGAGGGGCGCGTGGTTTCGCCCATATAGGTGTCTTGCGTGCCTTGCGCAAAATGCGCATACCGGTGGATATGGTGGTCGGCACCAGTATAGGCGCTGTCGTTGGTGGTGCTTACGCTGCCGGTCGCTCTGCGGATGAGCTGGAGCAAATCGTCCGTGAAACCGATTGGGAAAGCGTACTGGCTGACCGCCCGGCCCGCTATGACCTGGATTTCCGCCGTAAAGAAGAAGACTTGATGCTGCCTTCACGCATAGAATTTGCGGTCACCAAGTCTGGCGTATTTTTACCGCCAGCAGCCGCAGGCAATGCCGCGCTGGAAAACGCCCTGACGCGCCTGATGCCTGAAGGCATGCGCGACCAGCCAGTCAATCAATTGGCACTGCCCTTCCTGTCTGTCGCTTCTGATTTGCTGACTGGTGAGATGGTGGAATTGAATGACACCCCTCTGCTGATGAGCATGCGTGCCTCACTCGCCTTGCCGGGTGTTTTTGCCCCTGTGCGTATCAAGCAAAAACTGGTTGTTGATGGCGGACTGGTCAGTAACCTGCCGGTAGAGCTGGCACGTGCCATGGGTGCGGATATAATCATTGCCGTCAATGTCGGCACGCCCCTGGCGAAGGAGAACGAACTCAATAGTGCCATTGATGTCACCAAACAAATGCTGCAAATCCTGACTGAGCAAAATGTGCAGCGCTCGATCAAGGACTTGCGCAAGACGGACGTGTTGATAGCACCAGAATTATCCGGCATCAGCTTTCTCGATTTTGGGCAATTTCAGCGATCCATAAAAGCAGGCGAAATCGCCGCCAACAAAATGGCAGCGCAACTGACTGCCTTGCGCGTACCAGACGAGCAATACGCCATTTTTGAGGAGCAGCGTTCCAATATTAGCCAAACGACAAAAAAAGCCACTGATAAACTGCCGCTGGCAAAAATCGAAGTCGAAGGTCCTCGCTATATCAATCCCCAGGCATTGATAGCGCAGACTGGCTTGAAGCCCGGCCAGGCTCTATCCCAGGAGCAGATCAGGCAAGCATCCGCCAAGCTGTATGGCCGTGGTGACATAGACAATATAGAAACGATCATCTCTGACGAAGATGGCAAGCGCAACGTATTGATTAAACCATCAGAGTCAAATTCCAGCCGTAACAGACTGCGTGTTGGACTGGAACTGACCAGTGATTTTGCTGACGAAAATCGCTTTGGCCTGAGCGTCTTGCATATAGCATCTTCACTCAATACTTACGGTGCTGAACTGCGGAGCCATGCACGGATAGGTAGCATACGTCAGTTCGGCACACAATTTTGGCAACCACTGGCAACTGGTTCCCCCTGGTATATCGCCCCGTCTCTCGAATACAATGGCCGCTCCGTGGATTTGTATGACGAAGGTCGCAAGAGTCTGCGTATCGGTGTGCGTGGCACTCAAGCCAGTTTGGCGTTTGGACGCCAGCTTGACAACTGGGGCAATATAGAAGCAGGGGTCAGACGTAGTTTTGGCAAAGTCGATATTCTCTTGCCCGCAATAACGGTTCAAGACAGCTTGCGCGCCTATGGCACCACGCAATTCTTGCGCTTCCGTCTGGACACTCTGGATTCACTTGCCAATCCAACCCGAGGTGTTTTGTTGGATTCTTATTTCGAGCATTCGCCAGCAAAAGGATCAGTTGGACCATCACAAGCACAATCAGAAGTCTTGGCAATGGCTGCCTTTCAGTCTGGGGATTGGGCTGGCCACCTGTACGGAGAATGGGGTAAGTCCATGCAGGGCAACGCTCCCTCACCACTGGGTGGTTTCTTGCGTCTTTCAGGCACAGCAAATAATTCGCTTGAAGGGAGTACCTCGGCTTTTGCGCGTGTCGTTCTCGCACGCAAGATCGGATCCTTGCCCACGGCAGTTGGAGGAGCGATCAGAATAGGTTTTTCTGCAGAGTTAGGAAACAACTATGGTCGCGGACAGTCACTGAAGCTTGGAAATTTAAAACAGGCCGGCAGCGCCCACATATCTGTCGATACCCGTTTTGGCCCGCTGTTCTTTGGTGCCGGTGCAACGCGTGGCAATGGCTCTTCGCTCTATCTTTTCCTCGGTCCCATCTGGTGAATCTGGTGAGTCAAACCTTTGACTGGCGCTGCAGCCTCAGGGCGACGCAGCGCGGTAAAGGCAGAAAACTCCCAGGATCTGAAACCAACCAGCAGGGTAAAACCATCACGCTCTTCTGGCCTTAAACGACGGTCATCCTGATGCAAACGAGCCAGTTCAGCTGCCAGCTGCTGGATCTTTTGCACCATTTCCATGGCGCTATGCGATGACACTCTGGCTGGGACAAAAAGCAGGGTTTCGCCCTGTCCATCAAAACTGCCAGCAAAATAATCCCCTACCACCACATCACGGAAATACTGCTGTACCGGACCATCAGCACGCCAATGAAAAGCTGGCGAGACCTTCAGGCGATAGCGGTTCAAAGGGCGCAATTCTATGACATCCAGTTTATCCAGGGCGATCAGATGCAAGACGCATTCTGCTTCCGACAAGTGATAGGTTTCTATGATCTGCTCCAGGGTCCAGTGCCCCAGGCAACAAATCGCTACCAGTAATAACTTGGGGTCTGCCATCAGCGATTGTTCTTGCGCCAGGCTCAGGGTATCGGCATGGGGCGTGACATCGGCGGCCTGGCGCAATACATCTTCCATGGCGATGCCAGACGCCTTGCAGATTTCCGCCAGGCGCGACAGGCTCATATCCTTTTGCCCAAACATGCGCTTCATGCTGGATTCACTCATACCTATCCGCTCTGCCAGCATTTTGTACGTTACGCCTGCTGCACGTAATTCAGAACGCAAGACTTTCAAGACTAATTCGGGTGAGCTCATGAGGACATCCTGACTAAATGTGAAATTTTGCAAATGGTATCGCAATTCAACACCAAAGATACTGAATAACAATTCTTTCAGCAATTTTCTGGTACGTTTTTTTAATTATTGCGACACTTCGACCTGCAAATACGGTGTGAAGTTCAATAGCGGGAAATCTCAGAATTGAAATACGCTGATTGTGACCAAGTTAATGGCGATTTCAGCCGCGGTGATTCAGTCTAGAGGGAACAGGAATGAAAACAAGAAGCGATATGGGTGATAGCAGTGACACGATACGCAGATATGTCACAGCGCTACTCCTGACTATTGTCGTGTTTGGTCTCGGTTACATTTGTGGCCAGCAGACAGGCAAAGCTGTCCCAGCATTTGAGAAGGCGAATGGATTGAGTGGACCACCCAGTCGCGCCAGTGCGCGCTCTGAATTTTTTCAACAGCAAAAGCCGCAGCGCAAAGCTGCGCTGATAGTCTGAGTCACTCAGCAACCCTGACTACGTCAGATGCGTTTGGTAGTCACTGGATCAAACCAGTGCACGACATCCGGCGCAAAGCCAACCGATGTGCGTTGACCTGCTTGCACCGCCGTGCCTGCAGGTGTGCGTATAACCATGGGTTCACCACCGCATAGACCATGGACCAGCAAATCTGCCCCCAGCGACTCTACCAGTTGTACTTCAAGTGGCAAGCCTGGCATGCCTATGAACAAATGTTCTGGACGCACGCCCAGTATCAGTTCACGATTGGCGACGCACTCTGCTTGGCTTTGCGCCAGCGGCAATGACACCAGAGCCTTACCTATCTGCATTTGCCGGCCATTTTCTGTGAGCTTGCCACGCAAGAGATTCATGGGTGGAGAACCGATAAAGCTGGCGACGAAAGTAGTGGCTGGTGTTGCATACACTTCTGCCGGTGTACCTATCTGTTCAGCGACACCACCATTCATGACGATCATGCGCTGGCCCAGAGTCATGGCCTCGACCTGGTCATGGGTGACATACAGGCTGGTGGTGCCTAGAGCCTTGTGCAGGCGCTGGATTTCCAGACGCATTTGCACCCGCAATTTGGCATCCAGATTCGACAGCGGTTCATCGAATAAAAATACTGCAGGTTCCCTGACAATCGCACGCCCCATGGCAACCCGCTGGCGCTGACCGCCAGACAATTGGCGCGGAGTCCTGTCCAGCAAAGCACCCAGTTCCAGTATCTGCGCGGCTTTTTGTACCCTGGTTTCTATATCGGCTTTGGAAAAACCGCGTATCTTCAAACCATAAGCCATGTTCTGATACACGCTCATATGTGGGTAGAGGGCATAGTTCTGGAACACCATGGCAATATCCCTGTCCTTGGGTTCCAGCTCATTGACGACCCTGTCACCAATGACGATATCGCCAGAAGTAATTTCTTCCAGCCCCGCCACCATGCGCAAGAGTGTCGATTTGCCACAGCCAGAAGGACCAACCATGACGATGAATTCTCCATGGTTGATATCCATGGAAATGCCATGGATGACAGCAACTGCCTTATCGCCCTTGCCGTAAGTCTTGGTAACGTTTTTAAAGTGTAGTTGTGCCATAAGGTATTTGTATAACGTGTTTCTTTAATTTATTTTTCTGAGTCAACGAGACCTTTAACAAACCACTTCTGCATGATGACTACCACCAACCCAGGTGGCAACATCGCCAGTAACAGGGTCGCCATCACCATATTCCATTCGACTGCAGCATCTCCGCCCGCAATCATGCGTTTGATACCCACACCTATCGGGTACATATTCTGTTCTGTCGACACCAGCAAGGGCCACAGATACTGATTCCAGCCATAAATGAACATGATGACGAACAGGGCAATCACATTGGTACGTGAAAGCGGCCACAGAATATCTTTAAAGAAGCGCAAGGGACCAGCACCATCGATGCGTGCTGCTTCCGCCAGCTCATCGGGCACGGTTAAAAAAAACTGCCTGAACAAGAATGTCGCCGTTGCCGAGGCGATCAACGGTACAGTCAACCCGGCATAGCTATTGAGCATGGACAAGTCAGACACCACCTTATAAGTCGGACTGATACGCACTTCAACAGGCAGCATCAGGGTGACAAAAATCATCCAGAAAAACAGCGTACGGCCAGGAAAGCGGAAGTAAACGAGCGCAAAAGCAGACAACATGGAAATCGAAATCTTGCCGACGGCGATCATCAGCGCAGATACCAGGCTGACCCACATCATGCGCCCCACCGGGCTGCTGGCGACATTGCCTGATGTACCGGTCCCCAGCACTGCCTGCAGATTGATCCAGAGCTGGTCGCCCGGTATCAGGGACATAGGTGCCAGGGCAGACTGTTCAGCCGTCTGGCTGGCGGCAACAAAGGCAACATAGATGGGAAAAGCCACCAGGCTGACTCCAAGTATCAGGATAAAGTGGCTGAACATACCCAGAAAAGGTCGGCGTTCTATCATGCTCAATACTGCACTTTCTTTTCTATGTATTTGAACTGCAGCACAGTCAATGCAATCACTATCGTCATCAGTATCACGGACTGCGCGGCAGCACTGCCAAGATCACCGCCCTTGAAACCATCATTGAAAACTTTGAATACCAGAATCTCGGTATCCTTGCCAGGACCGCCCTGGGTGGTCGCCTCAACAATTGCAAAGGTATCAAAAAAAGCGTAGACGATGTTCACGACCAGCAAGAAGAAAGTTGTTGGTGTCAGCAATGGGAAAACGATGGTGAAAAAGCGCCTCCACGGCCCGGCACCATCTATGGCAGCTGCCTCTATCAGCGACTTGGGTATGGATTGCAAACCCGCCAGGAAGAATAGAAAGTTATAGCTGATCTGTTTCCAGATCGCCGCCAATACAATGAGTATCATCGCGTGACGGCCATTCAAGAGATTATTCCACTCAATACCAAAATGGCGCAGGCCATGGGCAACAATACCCAGAGTTGGATTGAGCAAGAACATCCACAGCACACCTACTACCACAGGTGACACCGCATACGGCCAGATCAGCATAGTCTTGTAGATGGAACTGCCCCTGACTACCCTGTCAGCAAAAACAGCCAGCAGCAAAGACAGGCTCAGGCCCAGAACAGCCACCAGACTGGAAAACAGCGCGGTGGTCTTGAATGCTGCCAGATAAGTCTCATCGGCAAACAACATCTTGAAATTATCAAACCAGACAAACTGCGTGGACATGCCAAAGGCATCCTGCAACAAGACGGATTGATACAAGGCCTGCACCGCAGGCCAGAAAAAAAACAGCACCGTTACCAATAACTGCGGCAAGAGCAACAGATAAGGCAACCAGGCCGAACGAAACCGCGCACGCTTTTCCAAAAAAACCTCTATTGAGTTAGGGACAGACCGAAAGGCTCACCACAGAGGCACCGAGACACAGAGAAATTCAAGAGAAAATCTGTGTAAGTCCAAGAGAAGTAAGCCTCAGCATTAAGCTTTTGACCTTCTCTGTGCACCTCTGTGTTGAGAGGTCTTGATCTTGACCTTACTTATTCGCTTTTTCGAAACGATCCAGCAATTCATTGCCCCGCAAAACAGCATTATCCAGCGCGGCCTTGGCTGATTTTTTACCACTCCAGACTGATTCCAGTTCCTCATCCATGATGGTGCGTATCTGGACAAAACTGCCCAGGCGAATGCCACGGGATTTGTCTGTGGTCTTGACAATCATCTGTTGCACGGCAACGCCAGGGCCAGGTGTTTTTTCATAGAAACCAGACTTCTTGGTCATCTCGTAGGCGGCATTGGTGATGGGTAGGTAGCCAGTTTCCTGATGCCATTTGGCCTGCACCTCTGGCTGTGAGAGAAACTTGTAGAACCTGGCGACACCCTTGTATTCCTCTGTCTTTTTGCCATTCATGCTCCACAGTGAAGCACCACCGATGATGGTGTTTTGCGGTGCACCTTTGACGTCTGAATAGTAAGGAAGCGGTGCGACGGCAAATTTGAACTTGGCATTCTTGGAAATATTACCGTAGGCAGAACTGGATGAAGTCAGCATGCCACATTCGCCAGAATAGAACTTGGCTTCCGGCTCATTCTTGCGACCTGCATAAGTGAAATAACCTTGCTTGGCCCAGTTTTCCAGATTTTCTATATGACGTACATGCAGCGGACTGTTGAATGTCAGGCGTGCGTCGAGGCCGCCAAAACCATTGCCTTTGGAAGCAAATTCCACGTTGTGCCAGGCTGAAAAACTTTCCAGATGCACCCAAGTTTGCCAGCCTGTGGTGTAAGCACACTTTTCGCCACTGGCTTTCAATCGACCAGCCGCAGCAACCACTTCCTGCCAGGTTGTCGGTGCCTTATTGGGATCCATCCCGGCTTTGGTGAACATATCCTTGTTATAGTAAAACACGGTAGTTGAACTATTGAAAGGGAAGGACAGCATTTCACCCTTGGGTGAAGTGTAATAACCTGCTACTGCGGCCACATAACCGGATGCATCGAATTTCTCACCTGCGACTTTCATGACTTCAGATACCGGCTTTACCGCCCCCTTGGCATACATCATGGTCGCCGTGCCAACCTCAAACACCTGCAAGATATGCGGCGCATTACCGGCACGGAAGGCCGCGATACCCGCCGCCAGGGCTTCGTCATAACTGCCTTTATAGACAGCAGTGACCTTGTATTCATTCTGGCTTTTATTGAACTGATCAGCCAGCGCGGTCACACGGTCGCCCAGTGCGCCTGTCATCGAATGCCACCAGTTTATTTCTGTCACTGCATGGGCAGAGCCGGCAAAGCTCATCAATACAGCGGCACTGGCCCAAGCCAGTTTGGTATGCAATTTCATAGATAGCCCCGGAAAACTCGTCATAATTATATGAATTTATTGCAACATCACGCCGAGCAGATGACCTGATGGTTTCAGGCTTTCAGGCAAGCTCTGAATGTAGCAAATCGCTAAGATATCACTCGAAACTACCCTCTGTATAGATAACACTTATAATTCTGCCATGCGCAACAACAAAGCTTAATCATGAATTTCTTGCTGACTCGCCTGGGCTGGTACATCAAACTGGTCAGACTACACAAGCCCATAGGCATACTTTTACTGCTCTGGCCAACTTTGGCAGCCCTGTGGATAGCTTCGAATGGCCAGCCAGACTGGCAACTGGTAGTGATTTTTAGCCTGGGTACGGCTCTGATGCGATCAGCCGGATGTGCGATTAATGATTATGCTGACCGCGATTTTGACCGCCACGTAAAACGCACGGCAGACCGGCCGCTGACCAGCGGCAAGATATCCGGCAAAGAAGCTGTGGGTGTTGCCGTTGTGCTGGCGCTGATTTCTTTTTGCCTGATCCTGCCCCTGAACAGTTTGACCAAGATGCTTTCAGTGGGCGCAGTAGTGGTTGCTGGTAGCTATCCTTATTTCAAGCGGTTCTTTGCCATTCCCCAGGCTTATCTGGGCATAGCCTTTGGTTTTGGCATCCCCATGGCTTTTGCCGCAGTGCAAAATACTGTACCTTTGGCGGCCTGGATACTGTTGCTGGCAAATGTTTTCTGGGCCGTTGCCTATGATACTGAGTATGCCATGGTGGACAGGGATGATGATTTAAAGATAGGCATCAAGACTTCTGCCATTACCTTTGGCAGCTATGATGTGTTCGCTGTTATGCTGTGTTACGCCATCAGTTTCGCGTTGATATCGCTGGTAGGCTGGCAATTGGGGCTGAGCACATGGTTTTTTGTTGGTATGGGTGTCGCAATAATTTTCGCGCTCTACCACTACACCCTGATACGCGAACGTGAACGCATGGCCTGTTTTGCAGCTTTCATCAATAACAATTGGCTGGGTGCCGCAATCTTTGCTGGCATTGCTATTGACTATGCAGTAAAGTAAGTCAATAACTTGCAACTTATCCAATGCATTTTTCTTGCGCTGACGCAAACTCCTCAGGCTCTTTTTGAATAGACTGAAGTTCACTTACCAACCAGAAAGGACGAATCATGAGTACAGTAGACGAACATAGAGAACAATTGATGAATGACTTGCATCTTGTCATCCGTGATGCTGAAGAACTATTGAAGAATACCGAACAGCATGGCAGCGAAGGTTTCCAATCTGCCAAAGCCCGATTTGAAAAAACCTTGAGAAATGCCAAGGCAGAAGTAGAACGTATAGAAGACCTAGTGGTTACCCGTACCAAGGAAGCTGCCAAAGCGACTGATGTGTATGTCAAGGAAAACCCATGGCAGTCTGCAGGTATTGCTGCTGGTGTAGGCTTGCTGGTGGGCTTGCTCATTGGCCGTAGCAGATAAGTAATGGCCATCAGCGACTCGCTGAGACAAGTTGTCACGACATTTGGCAATCTTGTCCACACCCGGCTGGAACTGGCTGCCGTCGAACTGGAAGAAGAGTTGGCGCACTTTTCTTCTGGTTTGCTTTGGTCATTGACAGCGCTTTTTTTTGCCGGCATTGCTGTCATGCTGGCGGTACTGACTGTGGTTGCCGCTTTTTGGGACACCTACCGCTATACGGTCCTGCTCAGTTTGCTGGCGCTGTTTGCGCTGCTCTCATTTGGCATATTCACCTGGCTACGGAGCAAATTCCGCCGCAAGCCTGGTTTCCTGTCACACAGTTTGGCTGAATTGAAAAAAGACGCTGCCAGCCTGCGTGGCAATGACGCCAGTGAAAAAGGACAGGTGTAAAGCATGGGCAATCATCAGGAAAGACTGGCATTGAGACGCCAGGCATTATTATTGAAGATACAGGCAGAACGCAGCCTGATGACAATACATTGTAAGGACTTCAAACAATCCATGGGCATGGCCGATGTCGCTGCAGGTTTGCTTGGCAAAGCCGGGCAAATAGCACGTCAACGCCCATTGCTAGGAGGTATAGCCATCGCAGCAATTTTGGTGCTAAAACCCAGAAGGATATTTTCTTTTGCAAAGTCTGCATTGCTGGGCTGGGAAACCTGGCGCAGCGTAGCGACGATAGTGCAACGCATGCGCGCAGATGCGATCGATACCAGTAACTGACAGTCAACTGCCAGGCAAGTAGTTCAGGCGATTGCTCCTGATGTAGCAATCGCCGCTGCCAGAGCTGATTCAAACAATAGCTTGCCTAATCACAGACTCTCTTTGCCAAACTCGTCACCCAGCTCTTTACCCCTGTGAGCGGCGGCCTTGATGGCATTCACAATGGCCAGTTTGACCCCAGCGTTTTCCATGCTGCTTAACGCTGCATAAGTAGTGCCACCCTTGGAGGTAACGCGTTCACGCAGCACACCGACTGGTTCCGTGGCCTGTGATGCCAGTTGCGCTGCACCGGTAAACGTCGTCATCGCCAATTGCAAACCCTGTTCCGGACTCAAACCCAGTTCGATGGCAGCCTGCTGCATCGCTTCAATGAAATAAAACACATAAGCCGGGCCGCTCCCCGATACCGCAGTCACCGCGTCCAGTAAACTTTCATCTTCCAGCCAGATGGTTGCACCCACCGCCTGCATGATATGTTCAGCCATTTGTTTTTGCTCTGCACTGACAGCGTCCAGGGCAAACAGGCCGGTCATGCCCTGGCCTATCAATGCCGGTGTATTGGGCATGGTACGCACAATTTTTTCATAGCCCCCAAGCCATCGCGCCAAATCAGTAGCACGTATCCCAGCAGCGATGGAGATCAGTAATTGCGCATCCACGTAAGGACCCAGCCCCTGCACAACTTCACGCAATTGCTGAGGCTTGACGGCCAGGATAATCGCATCCATCTCGGCCAGCCTGGCATCGATTGTCAGCGCTGTTGTCACACCATAGTCGCTGACCAGCTTGTCTAGCGACGCCTGGCTCAAGTCTATGACGTGGATATGTTCAGCAGTGGTAAGGTTTTTTAGCAAGCCGCCTATCAGTGCATTTGCCATATTGCCACCGCCTATGAAGGCGACTTTTTTCTTATTTTGCATAGTTCCGGTTTCCAAAAATAGCTGTTCCTATCCTGAGCATGGTACTTCCTTCGGCGATTGCCGCATGCATGTCCGCACTCATGCCCATGGACAGTGTATCCAGCGTTATTCCTGCAGCCTGTATGGCATCGCTCAACTGCTTCAATTGTCTGAATGCCTTTCTTTGCACCTGCTCATCATGGCTGGCTTCCGGTACGGCCATCAAGCCACGCAGTTGCAGACCCGGCAATACTGCAATTTTTTTTGCCAGCACCAAAGCTTCTTCAGGTAAAACGCCACTCTTGCTTGCCTCGCCACTAACATTAACTTGCAGACAAATATTCAGTGCTGGCATCTCTGCAGGCCTTTGCTCGGACAAGCGCTGGGCGATTTTTTCCCTGTCGACTGAATGTACCCAGGCAAAATGCTCGGCGATGGGGCGGGTCTTATTACTTTGTATAGGGCCTATAAAATGCCATTCGAGCTGAAGTTGCGGCTTTTTTGCCTGTACTTCCTGCATCTTCTCCAAAGCTTCTTGCAGATAATTTTCACCAAAACAGTGCTGACCCGCCTCTGCAGCTTCGATGACCGCATCAGCCGGAAAGGTTTTGGATACGGCCAGCAAGCGCAGTTGTTGCGGATCGCGCCCGTTGGCAAGCGCAGCAGCACGGATATCCGCAGTTACGGCTTGCAAGTTGTCAGAAATTGAGGACATAATCAGTAACCAAAAATCTATCTATTTCGTTGTGAACTGCTGGCAAAACTACCCTCCGCAGCTTAATATGGCTTTTATCACGCTATTAATCAATTACCCAACCAGATCAACAACGATCTCATTACCGGAATTATAAATGGACATTTCAGAACTGCTGGCGTTCTCCGTCAAGAACAATGCCTCCGACTTACACTTATCTTCCGGCTTGCCGCCCATGATACGGGTACATGGTGACGTCAGACGTATTAATTTGCCACCATTGGAACATAAAGATGTCCATGAGTTGATCTATGACATCATGAATGACTCACAGCGCAAAGCCTATGAAGACACGCTGGAGTGCGATTTCTCTTTCTCCATCCCTGGCCTGGCCCGCTTCCGTGTGAATGCGTTCAACCAGGAACGTGGTGCCGCTGCCGTTATGCGTACCATTCCATCCAAGATTTTGTCGCTGGAACAGTTGAACACGCCCAAGATTTTCGCTGAGCTGGCATTGAAGCCACGTGGCCTGGTACTGGTGACCGGACCTACCGGTTCTGGCAAATCAACAACCCTGGCTGCCATGGTGAACCATCTCAACGAACACGAATATGGTCATATCCTGACGGTCGAAGACCCGATAGAATTTGTGCATGAATCCAAAAAATGCCTGATCAACCAACGTGAAGTCGGCCCGCACACCATGTCTTTCAATAACGCTCTGCGCTCAGCTCTGCGTGAAGATCCTGATGCCATCCTGGTCGGTGAGTTGCGTGATCTGGAAACCATACGCCTGGCACTGACAGCTGCAGAAACCGGTCACTTGGTATTCGGCACACTGCATACCTCTTCCGCTGCCAAAACCATCGACCGTATTGTCGACGTTTTCCCCGCTGAAGAAAAAGAGATGGTGCGTTCGATGTTGTCGGAATCCCTGCAAGCAGTTATCTCGCAAACCCTGCTGAAAACCAAGGATGGCTCTGGCCGTGTGGCGGCACATGAAATCATGCTGGGTACGCCAGCGATACGTAATCTTATTCGTGAAGCCAAGATTGCACAGATGTATTCGTCGATACAAACTGGTAGCAATATTGGCATGCAGACCCTGGATCAAAATCTGACTGACCTGGTACGCCGCAATGTCATCTCGGTGGCAACTGCACGTGGCGCAGCCAAACAGCCAGACAATTTCCCAGGCTAAGAGATCAAAAGGACAAAAACATGGAACGCGATCAGGCCACCAAATTTATGAATGATTTGCTGAGGCTTATGCTCAGCAAAAACGGTTCAGACTTGTTTATTACGGCAGACTTCCCGCCGGCCTTCAAGATAGACGGACGGGTAACACCAGTCTCCAATCAACCATTGTCCCCTGCTCACACTATTGATCTTGCCCGTTCTATCATGAACGACAAGCAATCCTCAGAGTTTGAATCGACCAAAGAATGTAATTTCGCAATCAGCCCTGCGGGCCTGGGACGTTTCCGCGTCTCAGCCTTCATGCAACAAGGCCGCGTAGGTTTGGTATTGCGGACGATTACCACGGCTATTCCCAAGCTAGAAGACCTGGGGTTACCAGAAAACCTCAAAGAAATCGCCATGACCAAGCGCGGCCTGGTCATCATGGTGGGTGCTACCGGCTCGGGTAAATCCACTTCGCTGGCGGCCATGTTAGGTTATAGAAATGCGAATAGTTACGGCCACATCATTACTATCGAGGACCCGATAGAATATGTGCATCCACATATGAATTGCATCATTACCCAGCGTGAAATCGGGATTGATACCGAAGACTGGGGTGCAGCCCTGAAAAACTCCCTGCGCCAGGCACCGGACGTTATCCAGATTGGTGAGATACGCGACCGCGAAACCATGGACTTTGCCGTCGCCTTTGCAGAAACCGGCCATCTTTGCCTGGCTACTTTGCATGCCAATAGCTCCAACCAGGCACTCGACCGTATCATCAACTTCTTCCCTGAGGAACGCCGTGCCCAGTTACTGATGGATTTGTCGCTGAACTTGAAAGCCGTTATCTCCCAGCGCCTGGTGCCATTGAAAGGCCGCAAGGGTCGTGCAGCCGCAGTGGAAATCATGCTCAATACCCCGTTGGTTTCTGACCTGATCTTTAAAGGTGCAGTACATGAGATCAAAGAGATCATGAAAAAATCTCGTGAACTGGGTATGCAGACCTTTGATCAATCGCTGTTTGATTTACATGAAGCTGACGAGATCACTTATGAAGATGCCTTGCGTAATGCTGACTCGGTCAATGAACTGCGCCTGGCCATCATGCTCAAAGGCAAAGATGCCAAAGACAGGGACCTGACTGCTGGCACCAAACATCTGGGTATCGTATGAGTGCGCTCGCTTTTCAGGCCAATAATCTGCAGGGAGAGCCTGTCGATCTCAAGCAATATGCAGGCAAGGTATTGCTGATCGTGAATACCGCCAGCAATTGCGGTTTCACGCCACAGTACAAAGGCCTGGAAGCAATTTACCAGCAGTTCAGGGACAAGGGTGTAGAGGTGCTTGGCTTCCCCTGCAACCAGTTTGGTCATCAGGAACCTGGTTCTGCTGGAGAGATCGGCTCTTTCTGCGAAAAGAATTATGGTGTGACCTTCCCCCTTTTCGACAAAATAGATGTGAATGGCGACAAGGCTCACCCCTTGTTCCAGCACCTGAAAAGCCAGGCTCCTGGCTTATTAGGGAGTCAATCCATCAAATGGAATTTCACCAAATTCCTAGTGAAGAAAGATGGCACGGTCTTCAAGCGCTATGCACCACAAACAGCGCCCAAGGACTTGCTGGATGATATAGAAAAGCTGCTGGCCGAATAAACAAAAGAGCAATCATTGATTGCTCTTTTTTTGTGCTCCCAATTATCCAGGCTCAATCTCCGCTTCCTGAACTTGCATCATTTGATCAATTAATTCTACCCAATGTATCACTGGCGTATCAGTCCCTGATTGCAAATGCGTCAGGCAACCTATATTCGCAGACAAAATCATCTCGGCATCGGTCGCCGCCAGATTACGTAATTTGTTATCGCGCAACTGATAGGAAAGCTTGGGTTGCAAGACAGAATATGTACCGGCTGAGCCGCAACATAAGTGACTGTCGGCGCACAGCTTCACGTCAACGCCTATGGCCGTCAACAGGCCTTCGACCTTGCCGCGTATTTGCTGGCCATGCTGCAAGGTACAAGGTGGATGCCAGGCAATACGCTTGTTGATTTTACCTTGCAGGCACTGCACCAGTTGAGGCTGGAACTCAGGCAAAATTTCACTGAGGTCGCGTGTCAGTGCCGAGATTTTTGCAGCCTTTGCAGCATAGGCTTCATCATGCGCCAGCAAATGCCCATATTCTTTTACCGTGGCACCGCAGCCAGACGCGGTCATGACGATGGCTTCTGCACCAGCTTCCACATACGGCCACCAGGCATCAATATTCATGCGCATGTCATTGAGGCCATCTTCATGCTCATTCAAGTGATAGCGTATGGCTCCACAACAACCAGCCTTGGGGGCAATTTGCAATTGCACGCCCATGGCATCAAGCACCCTGGCGGTGGCAGCATTGATATTCGGTGACATGGCGGGCTGTACGCAGCCATCCAGCAAGAGCATCTTTCGGGCATGTTCAGTTTGCGGCCACAAGCCTGCATCTTGTGCTACCGGCACTTTATTTTGTAATGACTTGGGCAAGACTGCGCGCAGGCTTTGACCCAGCTTCATCGCTGGATTGAAGATCCATTTACGTGGCAGCACGGCTTTGAGAGCAGCACGATTCAGTTTTTGGAACAGCGGGCGACCTACCTGTTTTTCCACCACCTGGCGGCCTATATCCACCAGGCGGCCATATTGCACACCGGACGGACATGTGGTTTCGCAATTACGGCACGTCAGGCAGCGGTCCAGATGTTGCTGGGTTTTGACTGTAGCAGGCTTGCCTTCCAATACCTGCTTGATGAGGTAGATACGGCCACGCGGGCCATCGAGTTCATCACCAAGTAATTGATAGGTCGGGCAAGTGGCTGTACAAAATCCGCAATGTACACACTTGCGCAAGATATCTTCAGCCTCTTTGCCTTCGCGTGTGTCTTTGATGAAATCAGCGAGATTGGTTTGCATTGTCTTTACCAGCCTTTGTACATGCGACCGGGGTTAAATATACCGGCGGGATCAAAAGTATTCTTCAGGCGTCTGTGTATTTTTTCCAGTGGTGCAGACAGGGGGGCGAACACGCCTATGCTCTTGTCACCACCACGGAACAGGCTGGCGTGACCACCGGCAGCCAGCGCAGTCAGACGTATCAGCTCGGGTTTTTCTGTGCTGTAGAGCCAGCGCTGCGCCCCGCCCCATTCGATCATGGATTTGCCAGTCAGCTTCAAGGCGGCGCTGGTGGATGGCAGCGATAAGCGCCATAAACCATGCTCTTCTTCCTGCTGAAAAAAATCCTGGGTCTGTTCGCGCAAGGCTATCCAGAAAGCTGTAGCATCCTGCATTTCTTCACCACCCAGTCTGGCCTTGGCGGCACGCACTGCGGCTTCTGCACCTGAGAGGCGCAGCATCAGACGGCCTACATGCCAGCAACTGGCCGAGATAGGTAAAGCCTGGCCTGCCCACTGATTCAAACGCGTCAATGCGTCTGCCTCTGACAGGGCAAACACCAAGGTGGTTTCTGCAAAGGGACGTGGCAAGACCTTGATGGAAATATCCAGCAGCAAACCCAGGCAGCCCATGGAACCTGTCAGCAGACGCGAGACATCATAGCCTGCGACATTCTTCATGACCTGACCACCAAATTCCAGCACCTGCCCTTGCCCATTCATGAGGCTGACACCCAGTACAAAATCACGCGCAGCACCTACGGCTGGCCGCCGGGGGCCAGACAAGCCTGCAGCCACGACACCGCCTATGGTGGTGGTAGCGCCAAAATGCGGCGGCTCAAATGCCAGCATCTGGTTCTGTGCCGCCAGGGCAGTTTCTATTTCTGCCAGCGGTGTGCCGCTGCGGGCAGTCAGCACCAGCTCAGTCGGGTCATATGCCAGGATGCCGCTATAAGCGCGGGTATCCAGTACCTCACCCTGCACTTCCTGCCCATACCAGTGCTTGCTGCCACCGCCCTGTATCTGCAATGCGATACCGCTGGCGCTTGCTGCCAATATGCGTTCACGAAAATTGTCTAGCGTCGTTTGCATGCCATCGTCCAATTAAGTCTAGCCTCTGTCTTTAAAAACGCGGCAAATCAGGGAATTTCAACACACCTTTTTTTACATGCATGCGGCCGTATTCGGCGCAGCGATGCAGAGTAGGTATGGCTTTGTCTGGATTAAGCAAGGCTGCAGGATCGAAAGCCCGTTTCAAGGCGAGGAAGGCAGTAATCTCTTCACTGGAAAACTGTACGCACATGGAATTGATTTTTTCTATGCCCACGCCATGCTCACCGGTGATCGTGCCACCGACCTTGACACATAACTCCAGTATCTCGGCACCAAATTCCTCGGCCCTGTGAAATTCCCCTTCTTTATTCGCATCAAATAAAATCAGCGGGTGAAGATTGCCATCGCCAGCATGAAAGACGTTGGCGCAACGCAGGCCATATTTTTCTTCCATGGCTGCGATACCGATCAGGACTTGCGCCAGATGTTTGCGCGGGATGGTGCCATCCATGCAGTAATAATCGGGTGAAATTCGGCCAGCAGCGGGAAAAGCATTCTTGCGGCCAGACCAGAAACGCAGGCGTTCTGCCTCTGTATTGGAAACTGCCAGCGCAGTCGCGCCTGCCTGCTCCAGCACGGCACTCATGCGGGCAATTTCTTCTTCGACTTCTTCTATGGTACCGTCTGATTCGCAGAGCAGAATGGCCTCGGCATCGGTGTCATACCCTGCCTGCACAAAGGGTTCGACCATGCGCGAAGAGGTCTTGTCCATCATCTCCAGCCCGGCCGGGATGATACCTGCGGCGATCACGCTGGCCACAGCATTGCCACCTTTGACGACGTCATCAAACGAAGCCATGATCACACGTGCAGCTTGCGGCTTGGGAATGAGTTTGACGGTCACTTCAGTGACGACTCCGAGCATGCCTTCCGAGCCTATGAACACTGCCAGCAAATCCAGACCAGGCGCATCCAGCGCTCCGCCACCCAGCTCTATGACTTCGCCTTCCATGGTAATGGCGCGCACGGCCATGACATTGTGTACCGTAAGGCCATATTTGAGGCAATGCACACCACCAGAATTTTCTGCCACATTGCCGCCTATGGTGCAGGCGATTTGCGAAGACGGGTCGGGCGCGTAATACAAGCCGTGAGCTGCTACAGCTTCAGAGATGGCGAGATTACGCACACCTGGCTGTACCACCGCAGTGCGGGCATAGGCATCGACCTTGAAGATCTTATTGAGTTTGGCGGTTGACAACACCAGGCCATCAGCAATCGGCATGGCCCCGCCAGACAAACCAGTGCCAGCACCACGCGGCACGATGGCGATCTGCTTGTCACGGCAGATATTGATGATGCTGATGACCTGGCTTTCATTCTCTGGCAGTGTCACCACCATGGGTAACTGGCGGTAGGCAGCCAGGCCGTCACATTCATAAGGACGGGTATCTTCTTCATCATACAAAATGCAATGCGCAGGCAATTGCTGACGCAGTGCGCGCACAAGATCTTGCTGGCGTGAAGATATGGCGAGGGATGCTTCCATGCTGGCTCCTGTTGATTCAAGGAGTGTAATCAGCTTTCCCTGTCTTGTGATGAATTGTTATTAGAAAATGCGGCAAATACTTTTCATTGTTCCTTGTAGAAGTGCTGTATGCAACAGCTTGCCAAGGAGAGCATAGAAGAGAATTACAGAGCGGGAAATTTTCAGCTTTGTCGACACAGAAGATTAAATTACCTAGCGCCGGCTTTGACCAGGGCATCTATCATTTTCTTGTTTGGCTTGGCTACTACCTTAGCCCATGACAAAGGCTTATCACCGTTAGGTGCAGTCGCAGTCACGTCAGCTTTTTTTGCTGATAAAAAGTTGGACTGTTTTCAGCTTAATTGACATCACTGCAGAGAATAAAGATGTTTGCCCGTCACCATTCGTGGACTCTATACTGGCCAGCTTTAAGCAATGCCAGGATAATGTCGTTATTACCCTTCAATGCTGCCAGCTTCATGAAAGTGAGGTGGCGCGGCTGTCTTCCTGCAAGCCCCAGATTGATCTAGTCCTCAATGCGTTTTCTACGACTGAGCGTTACTGTCAACAATCGCGTTGAGCATGGCAATGTACTGGCGGCATTCTGACTTGCTCAAATCGCCTTCGCCAGCATATGCTGTCATCGCTACAATGATTTTAGAAAATAAGCATGCAAAAAACAAAAGGACGCCGAAGCGTCCTTTTCCAGGAAATCAACAAAGATTATCTTGGCAATTAAGCTGAGAATGAAGAACCGCAACCACAGGTGGTTGTTGCATTCGGGTTCTTGATCACGAACTGTGCGCCTTCGAGGTCATCCTTGTAATCGATTTCTGCGCCAACCAGGTACTGGTAGCTCATGGAATCGATCAGCAAATGGACGCCATTCTTGGTCATGGTCGTATCATCTTCATTGGTGATCTCATCAAATGTGAAACCATACTGGAAACCTGAGCAACCACCGCCTTGTACGAAGACGCGCAGTTTCAGGTCAGGATTACCCTCTTCTTCAATCAGCTGGGCTACCTTGGCAGCGGCGCTTTCAGTGAAAACAATGGGTGCGGGCATTTCGGCAACAGCGTTCATAATTACTCCTTCAGACTATTTACCATCATTATAGACCCGCACAGAAATCTATGCATTGTTCGCCGCGAGTTTCAATACAGGTTCTTGTGCCAGGTCATGGCTAAGCTTGCCAGAAACCACGGCACCACTCAGCATTTCCAGTGTTTTGTAGTGCACATCTCCGAATATTTGTGCTTTTGGCTGTAATTCAAGCAATTCTGACGAAAATACCGGTCCATGGATGACGCCATTCACCACGATATGGGCGGCGCGGACTTCACCATCAATTTTTGCCTGCTCAGAAATTATCAGCATGCTGGATGCTTCAAGCTCAGCGACGACATTGCCACGAATATGACCATCAATACGCAAACCGCCTTTGAAGTGCAAATCGCCTTGTATGACGGTGGTTGCACCGATGAGGCTATCTATGGTGTTCTTGGTTTTTCGATTAAACATTCTTGCTCCCTTTTGAGGAAATGCGCCAGAACCCGCAGCGTATGAGAAATGCTATTTTTAGCAATTGCAGCAGTTTCTTTGCGTGGTTTTAAATTGACCGCTTATAAATTGACCATTTGTTGAGCACGGATCTGACCATTGGATAACACTTTGGCCTGCACACCTTTAACCGTAGCACCCTCTGGCAAGGTAATCGTACCTTCCAGCCTTTGATAATGACGGAATGACAATTTTAGCTTTCCGGCATCGCCCGACTTAGGATCGGGAAACAGCATCGTAGCAGGTTTACCAACTTGTACCAAGTTCAGGCTGAATTGCATTTCCCCAGTGAAATCCCGGCCATTCTTTCCGCCTTGCATAACCAGCGCCCTATAGCGCAATTGACCTGGGCCGAGCATTTCCACCTTGAAATTTTGCAGGGAAATTCCTTCGGCTCCTACCGCCGAGGGTGTCAGGCTTTCAAAAAATGCCAGATCATCCTTGAGCTTGAGATTTTCTGTCGTCAAGGCCTTGACCTGGTCAGTCAATTGCTTTTGCGTGGACTTGTCGATATTGACCGTGCTTTCTATGGTATTGGCCGTCAGCGATAACTTGTCACGCTCAGCAGTCAGCTCCGTTATTTTTTCTTTCAATTCTTCAACTTCATCGGCGCTGACCTTGGAACCAGAGGCAAAACTCTTGCCAAGATCATAAGTCCACCAGGCAATACCGGCAGCGATCGCTATGACGACGCCAGCCATGGCAACCTTGAATGTCCAAGGCTGCTCATGGGTAATCGTCATTTTTGGCGCAAGAAAGCGCTTGGGAGTCAGACGTGACTTTGCCATGACCACGCTTATGGCATGACCGGTACGTGCATCAGCCCGGTGCTTTCTTCCAGGCCAAACATCAGGTTCATACACTGCACAGCCTGACCAGATGCACCTTTCACCAGATTGTCCTGCACTACCAGTATAACGACAGTATTGCCATTATTTGGCCTGTGCAAAGCCAGGCGCAACGTATTCGAGGCGCGGGTAGAACGGGTCTCCGGATGTGAGCCAAATGGCAATACATCGACAAAGATTTCATCCTTGTAGGCGTTTTCAAACAGGGCTTGCAAGTCTTCGTTGCTGATTTCTGTGTTCAGGCGGGCATACAGGGTGGAATGCATGCCGCGTATCATCGGCACCAGATGCGGTGTAAACAGCAGGCCGATCTGGTCTTTGCTGATGCGCTGCAATTGCTCTATGGTCTCAGGGGTATGCCTGTGGCCGGACACGCCATAGGCTTTGAAGGTGTCACTGGTTTCCGAGAACAACAGACCCAGCTCAGCCTTGCGGCCAGCACCGGAGACACCAGATTTGCAGTCAGCGATCAGGTTGCCAGCATCAATAATGCCAGCCTTCAGCAGAGGGGAAAACCCCAGCTGCATGGTGGTTGGATAGCAGCCTGGATTGCCAACCACTCTGGCAGTCTTGATGGCGTCACGGTTCAGTTCTGGCAAGCCATACACGGCTTCTTCCAGCACCTCGGTACAGGTATGCGGGATGCCATACCATTTTTCAAATTCAGCCACGTTCTTCATGCGGAAATCTGCTGCCAGGTCGATGACCTTGACGCCAGCGGCCAGCAATTCTGGTGCCTGCGCCATGGCGACGCCATGTGGGGTGGCAAAGAAGACGACGTCGCATTCTTTGAGGTTGGCTTTGTCAGGCGCAGAAAAAGCGATGTCCACGCGCCCGCGCAAGGAAGGATACATTTCAGAAACCAGCAAGCCATCTTCCTTGCGGGAAGTGATCGCCGTGATGTGCGCCTTCGGATGAGTGGCCAATATGCGCAGTAATTCTACCCCGGTATAACCCGTGCCACCTACAATGCCAATTTTAATCATATGCTTTCCTTGCAAGAAATTTTGACGCTATTCTAGCAGCATAAGAGTCCATGCCGTAGAGACTGAAAAAACTCGTTACATGCTCCAAAGCAAAAAAGCCGCCCATACAGGCGGCTTCTTTGTAGCAATTGCTTCCAGCGATAAAAAATTAACGCTTGGAGAATTGTTTTGCGCGACGTGCTTTGCGCAGACCAACTTTTTTACGTTCAACTTCGCGAGCATCACGAGTAACGAAGCCTGCTTTTGACAATTCTGGTTTCAAAGCTGCATCGTAGTCGATCAGAGCACGAGTGATACCGTGGCGAACAGCACCAGATTGGCCGGATTCGCCGCCGCCGTGAACGTTAACCATAATGTCGAATGTTTCGAGATTATTAGTCAGTTCCAGAGGTTGACGGATGACCATCAGGCCAGTTTCACGAGAGAAATACTCGTTTGCTGGTTTGCCGTTGACAACGATCTTGCCGCTGCCGGATTTCAGGAATACGCGAGCAACTGCGCTCTTGCGACGGCCAGTTCCGTAGTTGTAATTACCGATCATGGCTAATCCTTAGATGTCGAGTACTTGTGGTTGCTGAGCTGCATGCGGATGTGTTGCATCTGCATATACTTTCAGCTTCTTGATCATTGCATAGCCGAGTGGGCCTTTAGGCAACATGCCTTTGACAGCTTTCTCGAGTGCACGACCTGGAAAACGCTCTTGCATTTTCTGGAAATTTGTTTCATAGATACCGCCTGGATAACCAGTGTGACGGTAGTATGTTTTGTTCAGGGCTTTAGTACCAGTCACGCGCAGTTTGCCTGCGTTAACAACAACGATAAAATCGCCTGTGTCTACGTGTGGTGTAAATTCTGGTTTATGTTTGCCGCGTAAACGGAGTGCCACTTCGCTGGCAACACGTCCGAGTACTTTATCTGTCGCGTCAATCACGAACCAGTCGCGCTGAACCTCATGGCCCTTAGCGGAAAAGGTTTTCATGTTGAATCCTAATAAAAGTTAAAAACGCCCTCAAATATTCTGTGTTTTTGGTGGTTCTGCCATTAATTTCAGCAGACTCGTCCTTATCACTTCTCCCTTGGGCGATCAGGGAGTCGGAAATTATAGTATTTTCAAAGACTTAGTGCAAGAACTGTTTAATTTTTGTGCAGACTTTGTTGGAAGCAAGTGGCAATACAGGCAAAAAAAACCCGAAGACTGGCTTCGGGTTGAATCCACCAAAAGGAGTAGGTGGAGGAGACAATTGCAGGGTTAGTTAACAGACTTACTATTAACTAACCGATGGGTCAATAATAGGATAAGAAATTGTGCAGTGCAAGGTAATTTACAGTTTGTTGCGCAAAATTTTACGATTCTGCGCAATAGGCTACAATTTATAGATGGTATTTTCTTTGATAACGAGAGGGTGGAAGTATGGAAGCTACAGTACGTTGGACGGGCTCATCTGGCATGTCTTTTCTGGCAGAGACGGGTTCTGGTCATGCCGTTTTAATGGATGGCGCACCCGATGGTGGTGGCCGCAACCTGGCACCGCGCCCTATGGAAATGGTGCTACTGGGTACAGGAGGTTGCTCAGCATATGACGTAGTGCTGATTTTGCGCAAGGGCAAACAGGATATCCGTGGCTGCGATGTCAAGCTGACGGCAGAACGCGCAGAAATTGAGCCTAAGGTATTCACGAAAATCAATTTCCACTTTGTCGTACGTGGCCGTCAATTAAAGCCAAATTTGGTAGAGCGCGCCATCAAGCTGTCACATGAAAAATACTGCTCTGCATCCATCATGCTGGCAAAGACTGCGGAGATGACGCATAGCTTTGAGATTATTGAAGATCTTGAACTGGCTTCAGAGCATCAGACCGCTGCTTGATTGTCTTCATCCGGCTTACCAAAAACATCTGTGTAAGTCGGATAAGAAGAACAATAAACGATAACGAAAATAATAAATGACATGACTGTTAACAACATCACACCAATGTTGATGTCAAATCCCAGAAAAATTATCGCCAACGGGCTAACTAATATTGAAAGACCATACCAGGCAAGGAAATAAACAAGAAATGCCTTCCAAGAATGAAGTACCGCAAAAAAACTGTAAAACATGGATTTAATCAAAGTCATGCGCTGCCAGGCTATTAACGGGACGCTGTACCAGAACGCCATGGCAAATGGAATATAGATCAGTACAGTCAACAAGATCGCCTTGACTGGCAAAGCCTTCTCCAGACTGCCTGCGTCCATAGGTCCGGTCTTCGCCGCTGCCTTCATGAACTCCGACAGCGCCTCGTCATTGATCAAGTTCGAGAACCAATAGGTAAAAAAGAGTGCTGCTATGCGAAGCAGGCCAGAACCCAGCAAGGCAGCCGCATGCGGGGACTGAAAGCCAGTGAACAGTAATCCCGGTGTTATTTTTTGCTCATTTTCAAGATACCGGCAGGCTTGCATAAATCCCACTGAGAATACCGGAAACAAAAACAAGGTAAGAAATTGGCCGGCTACTGGAATGAACCTCAGTAACTGCGTCAACATCATCCACAAAAAAAACAGGCTGAGTAATTCCATAGGACGCTTGCGAAACAAAACAAAGCCCTGCTTTACCCATGTCCAGCCGGACTGTGCGTTAATTACTTTCATCATACTGCAGGCAGGGCTGGTACCTGGCCTGATTCGCGCAAGCGCAGGATGCGCTCAAAATGGGCAGGGTCATGCGGCGTCAGCATTTCAGCATCCCTGGGCTGATAAAAGTCATACAAACGCGACAGCCAGAAACGCAGTGCCGCAGCACGCAACATTGGTTGCCAGGCAATACATTCTTCTTTAGTGAAGGGGCGCACGGCATGATAGGCATTCAGCATGGCTAGCACGCGCTCTTCATCGAGCACACCAGTAGCCACATCAATACACCAGTCATTGACAGTCACTGCCACATCAAAAATCCATGTATCACAACCAGCAAAATAAAAATCAAAGAAGCCTGTCAGGCGCTCACCGTCAAACATGACATTATTGCGGAACAGGTCTGCATGGACGGGCCCGGTTGGCAAGGCGCGGTAAATTGGCGTACTGTCAAAAGCATCCTGGAAATGCACTTCTGCACGCAGCAGGTGCTGCAATTCATCCGAAAGAAAAGGTAAAACCTTGGGCGTGGTGGCATGCCACCAATCAAGCGAGCGCAAGTTTGGTTGTGCGATATTGAAATCTTGCGCCGCTAGATGCATGCGCGCCAGCATGCTGCCTACGGCAGCACAATGTACCGGCTGTGGCGTCATCTGTGAACTACCTTCCAGCTTGCTGACAATAGCGGCAGGCTTGCCATGCAAAGCAACTACTAACTCACCCTGATCATTGGCGATAGGCGCTGGCACCAGTACCCCGCGATCAGCCAGGTGACGCATGAGTTTCAGGTAAAACGGCAATTGCTCGAAACTCAGATTTTCAAAAATCGTCAATACGAACTCGCCTGCTTCGGTATTGATGAAAAAGTTGCTATTTTCTATGCCTGAAGCGATGCCCTTAATATCCAGGGCTTTACCCAAAGGGAATTGCTGCATCCAGGGGCCAAGGTCTTCCAGACTTACCGGTGTAAAAACTGCCATGTCAATTAAAGATAAGAGCTATAGTGAATACTTACTTTGATGCAGCAGAACTGGCTGTTGCAGCTGATTTTGCTTGCGCGGGTGCCAAAACATCAGGTGGGTTACCCTCTTTGACTTCTTTCTTGCCACCGAACTCCAGGATAGTCCATTGCGCTGCCCGATTGGCATCACCCTGCACTGTTCCTTTGGGGGCATTTCCCACTTCAGGATCAGCTTTGACCGTGTAATTGCTTTTTCCTGATTTGACCTGGACTTCAGTCACCTTGCCGCCATTGCTGCGCTTTTCCATCATCTTGTTTTTTGGCTCAGGCTTGCTGACAGATATCCCTTTGGGGTCAGAAACTTCTTCCAGCTTCTCAAGCTTGGGAGGCGGCGGCACATCAGCCTTGGAAGGGGTTTGCGCGAAAACTGCTTGCGTTGCAGTACAAGTCAGCATAAGCATCAGCAGGGATGCAGATTTTTTTGTGATTTTCATGTTGAAGCCCAGGAGCGAATTATATAGGCATTGTAACAAAGCCCAGACTGGACTGACAGGAATATCCGGAATGTTGCCAGCACAAAGCAATTTTCATTGAGCATACGCTGGAATTACAACGTCGCAGGAATTCACAAAAAAAAAGAGTGCCCATACAGGACACTCTTCTCTTTTAACGCATGAAGGGACTAGCCCTTCATGGAATTAGAACTGGTGACGTACGCCAGCAGTCAATTCTTTTACAGATGCGCCGTTAACAGCTGCCAACTCTCTGGAAGTTGAATCTTGTGTCAAACGTGCAAATGCAGCGTACAGGTCAGTACGCTTGGACAGATTGTAGTTGTAAGCAATCGCGAATTGTTTTGCATCGCCAACAACTTTACCTGCTGCAACTGGAGTGTCGTTTTTCACTTGTGTGAAACCAGCAAATACTTTGCTGTTTGCATCAACTGGAACTGTCACAGCCAATGTATAGGCTTTCTTTTCCAAAGTCAGATCATCTGTCGTTTTTTGATAGATGAATACTGGCTTGGCTACACCGAAATTGTAAGATGCTGCAACAGAAACACCTTTCTTGGCGTTAGTGAACAGTTTAGCGTCTTGCGCGCTGTCTTTCAGGTAGTTAAAGCCAACTTCCAGAGCATCAACTTTGTAGCCCAGTGTCAAGCCCAGGGAACGACCAGCAGAATTGTTACCTGCTGCTTCACCGAAACCGTATTGACCAGCAGCAGAGAAACCACTCAGGTTACCTGGTGTGTAATAGAAAACGGAATTGCTTACGCGGCCTGTGGAGTTAGCATTGACGCCAGCAACAGTTGCAGAGCCACCAACGAAGTACAAAGCGCGAACGCCATTGCCGTTGTTAACCAAAGCAGAGCCAAACGGATCAAAATTGTCGAAGTATTTCAGAGTTGGAGACTTGTCACGACCGAAATCAACTGCACCGAAATCGCCAGACAGACCAACTGTGGAACGACGACCGAAAGTACGGCCTTGATCGGATTCGCCTGTATCAACCTGAACGCCTTGTTCCAGAACGAAGTTTGCTTTCAAACCGCCGCCCAGATCTTCAACGCCTTTGAAGCCGATACGGGAACCTGCTTCTTGACCACTTTGGATCTTGTTGAAGCGACCAGCTGGAGTACCGTTGTCCAGGCTTTGGAAGCCAACGTCTACAACACCGTAGATAGTCACTGTAGATTGTGCGAAAGCCGCGCCAGAGAAAGCACCCAGCAGAGCGAGTGCGAAAATTGATTTTTTCATTATCATGTATCCAAAAATGAATGTTAAGTTTTTACCAACATCATCAAGCACGGTAAAAACAGAAGCACAGGTGTTTTACAGCCTTGAATCAGCAAGAGATCCAATGACAAGCGGCACGATACCTGTGAAAAGTGACAACTTGATGAATTCAATGTGTTTAGAAAGCTACACTTTAAATAAGTTCGCAAAATAAAGACACGATGGATATCTTATTTGCATATGCGGAACGAATAGTACACAAAAACCAGGAAATCTGCTGACACACCTGATATTGCACCATTGTTGCAAAGCACCAATTATATAAGGCTGGCAATACGCATTTCAAGTAACTGACTTGAAATTTATTTATTCTCTCGCTTTTCAATATATTAACGAGGATTTTTATTGACTATTCAGCCAGAATTTATTCTATAGATTCCCAGGCATTTTGCTTTTGTGCAATTAAGGCGCGCGAGTACGCACGACCGGTGTACCACATGACCGCACCTATGCCAGCACAGGCAAACTGGCCCAGCGCCAATGTCAGGACAGAATGGTCCAGTGCAGGCGCGGCGACGCCTGCGATGACTGCCCCCAGCAGTGTCACCGTTGCAGACTGGCAAGAGGCAACAATGCCCCGTATATTCGGGAACAGGTCCAGCACCAGCAAGGTCGCTCCTGGTGCCACCAATGACATGCCAAAGGTATAAAAAAACAGCGGGGTCACTGACCACAGGAGTATGGGCGGCGAAAAATAATGGAATATGACGTTAAACAGGGACGCCCCAATTAAAAAGCAAAATCCTATGCTGACTTGCTTCCACACGGTCATTCTGCCTGCCAGCCGGTTGGCAGCCAGTGCACCAAAGAAAATCCCACCTACCGAGGGCACAAACTGCCAGCCGAATTGATCAGGCCCCAAATGCAAATGCTGTGTAATGAAAGCAGGAGCGGCTGAAACATAGAGAAACAGGCCGGCAAAATTAAAGGCTATCGTCCCAGCTTTCAAATGGAATAGTGGGGACTTGAAGACATTTTTATAACTGGTCCATAAAAATTCTGCACTAAAAGGCTGGCGCTTATCCATGGGCAAAGATTCTGGCAAATACTTGTAGCTGGCCCACCATAAGGCTACCGTATAGCCAAACAATAAAAGGAAAATCGCCCGCCAGCTCAGGAAACTGACCACCCAGCCGCCCAGGATAGGAGCAATTGCAGGCGCAATAGAGAAAATCATGGTCACCAGCGACAGCAAACGCTCGGCCGGTGCACCTGCATACAAGTCGCGTATGATGGCGCGCCCCACTACCATGCCCGCACCAGCGGACACGCCTTGCAGGATGCGGAAGCCCCACAAGTAATGAATACTGTGCACCGAGGCGCACCCAAAGCTGGCTACGGCAAAGACCGCCAGAGCAACCAGGATAACATTGCGTCTGCCAAAAGCATCTGACAGCGCGCCATGCCATAAAGTCATGACGGCAAAGGACAGCATATAGGCCGTCAGCGTCTGCTGTACTTCCAGTGGGCTGGCATGCAGGGTAGCCTGGATGTTGGGGAAGGCAGGGAGGTAAGTATCTATGGAAAACGGACCAAGCATGGCCAAAGCAGCCAGTAAGGTCGCCAGGCCAGCATTGCTGATCTTGGTTGCAGAGGACATGGGCAAATTCAGTGTTGCGCCTGATAGCCAGGGCGGCTATCAGGCATGAGACTACAAATTGGGTGGCCGAATACCAGAAGCGAATACTACGCTGCGATTCAGATACCACCCATACAAAGGTATTTCATTTCCAGATATTCATCCATGCCATATTTGGAGCCTTCTCGCCCCAGGCCGGATTGCTTGACGCCGCCAAACGGTGCTACTTCATTCGAGATCAGGCCGGTGTTGATACCCACCATGCCGTATTCCAGTTTTTCAGCAACCCGCCACACGCGACCTATGTCGCGTGAATAAAAGTATGACGCCAGGCCAAAGTCGGTGTTATTCGCAGCGGCAATGACTTCTTCTTCGGTATTGAACTTGACGACTGCGGCCACAGGGCCAAAGGTCTCTTCATTCATGATTAACATGCCAGGTGTGACATTCGACAGCACAGTTGGTTCATAAAAAAGTTTGCCAGCTTCCAGCAATTTGCCGCCCGCCTGTAAGCTTGCACCTTGATTGAGGGCATCGGCCACATGTTCTTCTACCTTGGCGACTGCCTGTGCATCGATCATCGGCCCCTGGTTGATGCCAGCACCAAAGCCATCACCTACCCTGATTTTTTTTGCCCCGGCTGAGAGTTTTTCGACGAAGGCATCGTAAATTGATTCATGCGCATAAAAGCGATTGGTACAGACACAGGTCTGGCCAGAATTACGAAATTTAGATTGCAGCGCACCTTCGACAGCAGCATCCAGGTCAGCATCTTCAAACACAATGAAGGGAGCATGGCCACCCAGTTCCAGCGCCAGTTTTTTTACTGTCTGGGCAGATTGCCGCATGAGAATGCGGCCTACCGGCGTTGAACCTGTAAACGACAAATGTCTGACCACAGGGCTATCGCACAAGACCTTGCCGACAGCGATGGATTGCTCAGAGTCAGCAGTCACAATATTGATGATGCCTGCGGGGATGCCAGCTCTGTGCGCCAGCTCTGCCATGGCCAGTGCGGACAAAGGTGTTTGTTCGGCTGGCTTGATAACGATGGAGCAACCGGCGGCGACCGCAGGAGCCACCTTGCGCGTGATCATGGCGATAGGGAAGTTCCACGGCGTGATGGACGCGCAGACACCAATAGGCTGCTTCAGAACCACCATGCGCTTGTCGCTCCAGGTCGATGCCATGACATCACCAGATACGCGCTTGGCTTCTTCGGCAAACCATTCTATGAAGCTGGCACCGTAAATAACTTCACCCTTGGCTTCTGCCAATGGCTTGCCCTGCTCTGCCGTCATGATGGCAGCCAGGTCGTCGGCATTTTCTATCATGAGGTCAAACCATTTACGCATGAGCATAGCGCGCTCTTTGCCAGTCTTTGCGGCCCAGAGTGGAAAGGCAACTTGCGCAGCCTTGATGGCGGCTTCGGTATGACTGGCGTCCAGATTGGGAACCGTGCCCAGTATTGCCAGCGTGGAAGGATTATTCACTTCAAAACTGGCCGTACATGAGACCCACTCACCATTGATGTAAGCCTGGTCACGCAATAAGGATGGGTCTTTCAAATTCAAATGCTTTGCTGTTGCTTCCAGTGCCATGACTACATCTCCTTGCAGAATCTTGAAGTGAAGCCTCAAGCCTAAAGCAAAACGGCCAGGTCTGCTGCGACAGGGCCGTTTTTTCAGTAACTTATTGCCACAGCATGAAAATTATTCAGCTATATCTTTAGGCTTGGCTTCTTCCCTGCGGTTAAAGCCGGCCACCATGTCAAAGCGGAACAAGCGGCATTCCAGTGCGCCATTGAAGAATGGTGTCTTGCGTGACTCTTTCAGGCGCAGCATCTTGGGCAAACCCAGATCAGCAGTAAACAGAAAAACACTCCAGCCAGCAAAACGCTGCTTGAGCGTAGTACTGAAGGCACTGAAGAAATCTTTGGCCATGTCATCATCTTCCATCGAGCTGTCGCCGCGCACACCGATACGCTCGCCGTAAGGTGGATTGGTCAGCAAGATACCTGGCTCTGTCGTTGGTGCCTTGATTTCCTGCGCTTCTATCTGCTTGAGTGGCACGTCAAAACGTATGCCTGCCTTGTTAAGGTTATTGCGCGTCATGACTATCATGTCGCCAGAAATATCGCTGCCGAAAATCGTTGGTTCAGCAGGCAGAGGATGTGGCTTGGCGCTGGCCTTGATCTGTGCCCAGGCGTCAGCATCGAACTGATGCATTTTCTCGAACGCAAAATCACGCTTCAGGCCGGGCGGTATGCCTGCCAGGATTTGCGCTGCTTCGATCAGGATGGTGCCTGAACCGCACATGGGGTCAAACAAAGGTGTGCCAGGTTTCCAGCCTGCAGTACGCAACAAACCTGCTGCCAGATTTTCACGCAAGGGTGCATCACCGGTTTCCATACGCCAGCCGCGCTTGAACAGAGGCTCGCCAGAGATATCCAGATACACCGTGAAATTGCGCGCATCCATGAAACCGACGATGCGCATGTCAGGGTTCTTGGTATTGACTGAGGGACGTTGGGTAAACTGGTCGCGAAAACGGTCGCAAATTGCATCCTTGATTTTGAGCGTGGCAAAATCCAGGCTCTTCAAGGGTGACTTGACTGCAGTGACATCGACACGAATGGTGTGGTGATAACCAAACCAGTCTTCCCAGGGCTGATCCAGCACCAGGTCGTAAATATCGTTTTCATTGGTATAGCCAGAATGCGCCATACGCATCAGCACGCGCGATGCAATGCGTGAATGCAGGTTGATACGCCAGCCATCATGCAGGCTACCTGAGCAATGTACGCCACCCGGCACCTGATTGTGTACAGTCATGGTTTTATCCATGGCTGCAATTTCCCCCAGCTCTTCAGCCAGGGCGATTTCCAGGCCACGTGGGCATGGGCAAAAATAAGAATAACGCGTCATAGGAGTACCCTTTATCCGTTAATAAAAACTATGGTGAATATTCACCGCCATTTGTTGGCCTGGAGTTCTGCACTCCAGGTCAACTCTACATTCAAACCTCGGGAATCTTTGATTAAGTGTAGCGAGCGGCGCTAGTTTGGGTTAAGAAGCGCAGTCGTACGACTGTACGGCGAGCATCGCAGGCCCAAAATAGCGTCGCGCAGTAACTTAATCAAAGGTTCCCTAGAAAGGTTTGACGACAACCAAAATCAATATCGCCAGCAACAAAATTACCGGCACTTCATTAAACCAGCGGAACCAGACATGGCTGCGCTTGTTAACACCCTTCTCAAACTTTTTCAACAAGCTGCCACAGGCATGATGATAGCCTATCAGCAAGATCACGAAAGTCAGCTTGGCATGCAGCCAGCCATTACCCGGCCCCTTGCCTATGCCATAGACTAGCCATAACCATAGACCAAAAATCAAAGCTAACACTGCCAATATTGTCATGAAACGGTAAAGCTTGCGCGCCATCAGCAAAAGGCGCTCTGTCGTGAGCGCATGATTTTCCATCGCCAGATTGACCAGGATGCGTGGCATATAAAACAGGCCCGCGAACCAGGATGTGACGAACAGAATGTGTAAAACTTTTACCCAGAGCATGGCTTACTTTCCTTAATGGTGCGACATTATTACTGGCGTACTTCGCCGTGGCCAAAAACCACATACTTCACCGAAGTCAGCCCTTCCAGACCAACCGGGCCACGTGCATGCAGCTTGTCATTCGAGATACCAATCTCGGCACCCAGGCCATATTCAAAACCATCGGCAAAACGGGTGGAGGCATTCACCATCACCGAGGCAGAATCCACTTCGCGCAAGAAACGCAGGGCGCGGCTATAGTCTTCTGTGATAATGGATTCTGTATGCTTGGATGAATAATCATTGATATGCGTGATAGCCTCATCAAGATCAGCCACCACCTTGATGGCGAGGACAGGAGCCAGGTATTCAGTACTCCAGTCCTCTTCTGTTGCTTTGGCCAGATGCGGGTAGCCTGCCAGAATTGCAGCGGCGGCATCGTCACAACGCAATTCAACCTGCTTGCCTGCATACAGTTCAGCCAGTGAGGGCAAGACTTGCGCGGCGATGTCTTGTGCGACCAGCAAGGTTTCCATGGTGTTGCAGGTGCCGTAGCGGTGGCACTTGGCATTGAATGCCACGTCAACCGCTTTTTTGAGGTCAGCCTTGTCATCAATATACACATGGCAGATGCCATCGAGATGCTTGATCATGGGCACAGTCGCTTCTTGCATCAAACGCGCAATCAGGCCCTTGCCTCCGCGCGGGACAATGACATCGACATATTGCGGCATAGTGATCAGTTCACCGACAGCAGCGCGGTCTGTGGTCTCGACGATCTGCACCGCGTCAGCAGGCAAACCGGCACCGGCCAGGCCTTCCTTGACCAGTTTCGCTAAAGCCTGGTTGCAATGTATGGCTTCTGAGCCACCGCGCAAGATGGTGGCATTACCACTCTTGATACACAAGCCAGCCGCATCTACTGTGACATTCGGGCGTGCTTCATAAATGATGCCTATAACACCCAGTGGCACCCGCATTTGCCCTACCTGTATGCCGGTGGGGCGGTATTTCATGCTCGAGATTTCGCCGATAGGGTCAGCCAGGCTGACGATCTGTTCCAGACCTTCGGCCATAGTGGCAATCGCCTTGTCGGACAGGGTCAGCCGGTCAAGCATGGCTGCTTCCATGCCTGCTGCTTTGGCAGCAGCGAGATCAAGCTCATTGGCGGCGCGCAAGGCGGCAGCTTCACGCCTGATGGCGGCAGCGATCAGGGACAGGGCCTTATTCTTGGCGGCAGTATCGGCTTTGGCCATGGCGCGTGATGCCGCGCGGGCACGGATGCCGAGGGCGTTCATGTAGTGCTTGATATCCATATCGTCATTGAGAGAACCAACTGGCCCCCATATTCGTTGATCAGCCACCAGCAAGGTGGCGAGGGAATTCATTTCAGTTTGATAAACCGTTGCTATCAGATGCAGGCCAAACAACTTTTCAAGCTGCTTTCGCCACCCTCAAACCCAATTGCAATAAGGCATCCCAGGGATCACCTGCAAATGCCTTCGCTCGTAAACCTTTTACCATCTTATCGACTTGTGACGCTTCTTGCAGCGCGGCCCGCAAATTTGCCAGGCTGACGCGGCGCAAGGCAGGATCCATGAGTTTTTCCCTAGGTCCCCAGATGCGATATTCTTTCAGCAAGGCTGACAAAGGCCTGCCCTGTGCCATACCAGACTTCAATTTCAGCAGGGTGCGTATTTCTTCTGCCATGGCCCATAAGACCAGGGGTAATGCTTCGCCCTCGCCTTTCAAGCCATTTAACATGCGTACCAGTCTTGCTACATCACCGGCCAGCATGGCTTCATTGAGTTTGAATACATCATAACGTGCCACATTCAGCACGGCATCATGGATTTGTTCAAAACTCAGTTTGCCCGGCGGATGCAGCAATGCCAGCTTCTGGATTTCCTGATGGGCCGCCAGCAAGTTGCCCTCTACCCTGTCGGCAATGAAATCCAGGCTTTGCCTGTCTGCGCTTTGTTGTTGCAAAGACAGGCGGGTGTTGATCCAGCCTGGCAGTTGATTGCGCTCTACCAGCGGGATATCGATATACACCGCGGCTTGCTGCAAACTGCCTACCCAGGCGGCTTTTTGCGTGGCCCAGTCCAGTTTGGGCAGGGTGATCAGGGTCAGGTTATCTGGCGACAGATTCGTCACATAATCCTGTAAAGCCTGGCCACCATCCTTGCCGGGTTTGCCAGTAGGGATACGCAAGTCGATGAGTTTTTTATCGCCAAACAGGGATTGCGACTGATTCGCTGCCAGCAAGGCACCCCATTTAAAACTGCGTTCCACCGTCAGGATTTCACGTTCGTAAAAACCCTGCGCCTTTGCGGTGCGGCGTATTTTGTCTGCCGCTTCCAGCGCCAGCAAATGCTCATCACTGGTGATCACATACAGTGGCGCCAGTGTTTTCGCCAGATGGCCATCAAGGGCATCGAAGCGTAATTGCATATTAATCGTCCATCTTTACAACGGCCAGGCGACGCATGATTTGCTGCACCAGGTCACTTTGCATATCACGGTACAGCAAGACTTCTTCTGCCTCTTTCGCCAATACCTGGGTTTCATTAAAGCTGATATTACGCTTGAGCTGTATGTCTACTGGCTCCAGGAATTCCTTGCCTACGCTATTGCGGACGCGGAAGCGAAAGTTATAAATCAAATTGTATTCACGCACGCGGCCCTGGCTATTCAGGGACAGGATTTGCTTGTCCCTGGTTTCGGCCAGCACTTCCAATACCACCTGAGCAGCCTTGGCATCCGACATGATCTGGGTCTGACCATTGGCACGGATATGGCGGCGCAATTCGCCTCCCAAAGCTGAAGCCTCAGGCAAACCTATATAAATGCTCTTGAATGGCAATGCCACCGGACCACGCAGAGCAAAGCCACAGGCCGACAACAACATGATGGACATGATGGCTGCCAGCCATTGCAGACGCTTTACATACTTTGCTTGCATGTGGTTTTCCCTGTTACTAATAGAAGTATTTTTCAATGACTATCTTCAGGCAACGATATTCACCAGCTTGCCAGGCACGATGATAATTTTCTTGGCTGCGCCTTCCATGAATTTCTGTACGCTTTCATTAGCCAGGGCAGTCGCTTCTATGGTTGCCTTGTCAGCATCCTTGGCGACCTTGATGCTGCCGCGCAGTTTGCCATTGACTTGTACCATCAGCTCGATTTCATCCTGCACCAAAGCAGCTTCATCTACCAGTGGCCACGGCGCATCGATGATTTCACCAAGCTCTGTCGCCAGACCCAGTTCCTGCCACAGTACATGGGTAATATGCGGACATACCGGATACAGGCCACGCAGCAAGATGCTGAAAGCGTCGCGCAAAGCTGCGGCGCTGCCTTCGGCTTCTGACTTGAAGGACTCTATGGTATTGAGCAACTTCATCGCGCCAGAGACAACGGTGTTGTATTGCAGGCGATCATAGTCGGCATCAATCTGCTTCAGCGTCAAATGTACTTCACGGCGCAGGGCCTTGACGTCATTTGCATACGAAGCAGGTGCAGTAGGTGCAACAGCGCCAGCAGCAATCGCGCCAGACAGTTTCAATGCAGAAGCCCACAGGCGGCGCAGGTAACGTGATGCCCCTTCTACACCGCTGTTGCTCCAGGCAGCACTTTGATCCGGAGGACCGGCAAACATGGTGAACAGACGTGCGGTATCAGCGCCGAACTGCTCGATAATGTCTTTCGGTTCGACCACATTGTTCTTGGACTTGGACATCTTTTCGATGCCGCCCATTTGCACAGGTTGACCATCGCTTTTCAGCGATGCCGAAACTGGACGACCTTTGTCATCATGCTGGACTTCAATTTCATTCGGATAGAACCAGATCTTCTTGCCGCTGACATCTTCACGATAGTAAGACTCGTTGAGCAACATGCCTTGGGTGAACAAGTTCTTGAAAGGTTCATCGATCTTGACCAGACCCAGGTCACGCATGGCCTTGGTCCAGAAGCGCGCATACAGCAAATGCAAAACCGCATGTTCGACACCGCCTATGTACTGGTCCATCGCCATCCAGTAATCATTGCGTTCATCGACCATCGTCGTTGCATCCGGGCAGGTATAACGCATGAAATACCAGCTGGAATCAACGAAAGTGTCCATAGTGTCGGTTTCACGGTGTGCCGGGCTGCCGCATTTAGGGCAAGGCACATTCAGGAAATCTTCACGCTGCTTCAACGGATTGCCAGAACCGTCAGGGATGCAGTCAGTTGGCAATACCACTGGCAAATCTTCATATGGCACAGGCACATCACCACAGCTGTCGCAGTGGATGATAGGGATGGGTGTACCCCAGTAACGCTGACGGGAAATACCCCAGTCACGCAAACGCCAGGTGGTTTTCTTTTCGCCCAGACCTTTGGCCACCAGGTCATTTGCTACTGCATCAACAGTAGCCTTGAAGCTCAGGCCATCATACTTGCCGGAATTGACGGTGACGCCACGCTGTTTGTCGCCATAGGATTCTGCCCATACGTCAGTCGTGAAACTTTCACCTTCGATAGCCACTACTTGCTTGATGGCGATATTGTATTTTTTCGCGAAAGCAAAATCGCGTTCATCATGCGCAGGCACGCCCATGACTGCGCCATCGCCATAGGTCATCAAGACATAGTTACCAACCCAGACTTCGACTTGCTCGCCAGTCAAAGGATGAGTCACGAAGAGGCCAGTAGGCATGCCCTCTTTTTCCTTGGTAGCCATTTCGGCTTCTGTCGTGCCACCGGCTTTACATACTTCGATGAAGGCTGCCAGTGTTGCATTATTCTTTGCTGCCAGCGTGGCGATAGGATGTTCTGCCGCTACTGCGCAGAAAGTCACGCCCATGATGGTGTCAGGACGGGTAGTAAACACATACATTTTGCCATCTTGTACCAGCGCGCCAGTTTCGTCAGCGATCTGATGTGGAAAAGCAAAGCGTACGCCTTCGCTCTTGCCTATCCAGTTACGCTGCATGGTACGTACTTGCTCAGGCCAGCCGTCCAGATCGTCGATGCTGTTCAGCAATTCGTCTGCATATTGGGTGATGCCAAAGTAGTAGCCAGGGATTTCGCGCTTTTCTACCAGAGCACCTGAGCGCCAGCCGCGGCCATCAATCACCTGCTCATTCGCCAGCACGGTTTGATCAATTGGGTCCCAGTTCACAACCTGAGTTTTTTTGTAAGCGACGCCTTTTTCCAGCATCTTCAGGAACAGCCACTGGTTCCAGCGGTAGTAATCAGGGTCGCAGGTTGCAACTTCACGCGTCCAGTCAAATGCCAGGCCCAGGGGCTGCATTTGCGACTTCATGTCTTCAATATTCGAGTAAGTCCATTCTGCTGGCGACTTTTTATAGGCAATCGCTGCATTTTCTGCTGGCAGGCCAAATGCATCCCAGCCCATGGGCATAAGGACGTTATAGCCCTTCATGCGCAACTGGCGTGCCAGCATGTCGTTGATCGTGTAATTGCGCACGTGGCCCATGTGCAACTTGCCAGATGGGTAAGGCAGCATGGAGCAAGCGTAGTACTTGCCTTTAGGAAAACGTGGATTGTTTTCTACTGCCTTATAGGCATCGATCTTTTTCCAATGGGATTGCGCCGATTGTTCGACGTCAGAGGGCGTGTATTTTTCTTGCATGGCGTAAGCAGAAGTAGAAGCGAAAATGACTCAGAACCTTTGATTATAACTGGTTCAGACACATTATTGAGGAAAGCCTTGCTGGCCAAGGCTGACAGTGTGAATTAAGAGAGGATCGCTGGCTTTGAGTACCAGCAGACCATCAGGGCTTTTTAGCTTGCTTGCTGTCAGTGACGAAAGAAATCTTCGCCATGCCCTGGGATTGTGCAGCAGCCATGACCTTGGCGATAATTTCATAGCGGGTGGCTTTGTCAGCCCGTAACTGTATTTCGGCCTGCTTGTTCTTTTTTGCCTGTACAGCCAGTTTTGACTCCAGCTCCATCATGGCCAGTACCTGGTTATTCCAGTAAAGGATGCCATCGGCGTCAAATGAAATACTGACTGTATCAGCTTGCTCTGGCGCAGCTTCAGATTGCGCCTGTGGCAAATCGAGCTTGACCGCATGTGTCATGAAAGGTGCTGCAATGATGAAAATGACAAGCAAGACCAGCATGACGTCAACCATGGGGGTGACATTGATGTCCGCCATCGAAGTCAAAGGACGGGAAGAAGATTCGCGCGGCGTATGAAATTGACCGAATGTCATCTTTTAATATAAATATCAAGACTTGCTCATGTGAGCATGCAAGTCAAAGGCAAAGCCATCAAGTTCAGCCAGGGTAATCCGGTTGATGCGGTTAAAAGCGTTATAGGCCAGCACGGCAGGTATTGCCACCAGCAAACCCAGGGCAGTCATGATCAAGGCCTCGCCCACTGGTCCGGCCAGCTGATCGATTTGCACGAGGCCGTTCGAAGAGATCGCAGTCAGGGCACGGTAAATACCCCACACCGTCCCCAGCAAACCAACAAAGGGGGCGGTTGCACCTACTGATGCCAAAAAGCTTAAACCAGTTTCCAGCCTGACGGTCAGCCCTTGCAATTCCTGGCGCAGGCTGCGCGTCAAAATTTCACTGAGCCCGGTATTGGCTGACAGCGTGGCACTGCGTTGTGTTGCATCGCTGGCAGCATGGGCAGCTTCTGCCAGACTGATAAAGACCTTGGACTGATCAGCCAGACGCAGGGAAGACAAGGCATCGGCCATGCTGGGAGCGCGCCAGAATGTATGCAAGGCAGGCGCGGCTTTACGGATGCGCCAAAAACTCCAGGTTTTCATCATTATCAGCGTCCAGCTAAGCACTGACATCAACAATAATAGCCAGCCGACCAGATGCCCCATGGCATCGGCCTGTTCCCAATAATGTGCAATTGCAGAATTCATGTCTATGCCAATAGCTACTATGCAAACAGATTAACGCAAACCCAGCACATCGTACATATCAAACAAGCCCACCGACTTGTTTTCGAGGAAACGTGCGGCACGCAAGCTGCCATGCGCATAAGTCACACGGCTGGATGATTTGTGGCTGATTTCCACACGCTCACCAATGCCGGCAAACAGGACCGTATGGTCGCCAACGATGTCGCCGCCACGGATGGTGGCAAAGCCGATGGACGATGGATCGCGTTCGCCTGTCACGCCTTCGCGGGCAAATACACCCACTTCATTGAGGTCACGGCCCAGGGCATCGGCAATGACTTCTCCCATTTTCAGGGCAGTGCCGGAAGGTGCATCGACCTTGAAACGGTGGTGGGCTTCGACGACTTCTATGTCATAGCCCTCGGCAAAGCTTTTGGCTGCCATTTCCAGCAATTTCATGGTGACATTCACGCCCACACTCATATTCGGCGCGAATACGATGGCCGTTTTTTCTGCAGCAGCGGCAATCGCTGCCTTGCCAGCATCATCAAAACCTGTAGTGCCTATGATCATTTTGATGCCATGTGCGGCACAATATTCAAGATGCTTGAGCGTACCTTCAGGACGGGTGAAATCGATGAGATAACTGGCATTCGCCAGTCCTGCCGCCAGATCAGCAGTAATGGCGACACCCGATGGCTTGCCCAAACTGGCAGCAGCATCTGTCCCCAGCGCCGGTGAGGCTAGCACGTCCAGCGCGCCAACCAACACCATATCATCGGCATTACTGATCGCTTCGACCAGCATTTTCCCCATACGGCCAGAAGCGCCGGCCACGGCAATTTTGAGTGCTGTCATGTTAGTTTATTTCTATTTTTTCTTCGGAGCGTCGGTTTCCACGATCGATTGCACACGATTCAAGCCCAGGGCTGACTCAGTAATGCGAGCCAGGTATTCTTTTTCCGTTGGCAAATTACCACCTTCGAACTTGGCAACCGTACCGTTTTTAAAATACACAGAAACCCGGCTGGTAATGCGTTCGCCATTTGGCTTGATCAGGCGGAAAGGATAATCCCAGCGGTCTTCATGGAACATATCTGTCAGCAAGGCCGTGCCCAGTACAAAACGCACTTGCTCGCGCGTCATGCCTTCTTTTAATTGGGCCACCATTTCCTGAGAAACAAAGTTTCCTTGCTGTATGGAAACGCGATAAGGCGAAATGAAAGTCAGTATCTTGGCAAAACCGCTAGGTTCTACCACTTGCGCACCATTAGTGTCACTCGGCGTGCCCGAAGTTGCATATACTGAAGTCTTGTCAGCGGACGACAATATACCCAGTGGAGACGTACATGCTGCAGTCAGAGACGCCAGCAAAGCCAGGCCCGCTACGCGGCTCATCTTCTTCCGTGTTACTTTTGAAAACAACAGTTGCATAGATAACCTCTTAATTGAGCAACAAGCCCTAAAACCCGATATCATAAAGCAGATAGCAATTTTTTGATCGAAAACATGACAAACAGTACCCCCAACCTCAAGGCCAGCGGTCTGAAAGCCACTCTGCCCCGACTGAAAATCCTGGAAATCTTCCAGAACAGCCGGGTACGTCATCTGACAGCAGAAGATGTGTATAAGATCCTGCTGAATGAAAATATGGATGTTGGCCTGGCAACGGTATACCGCGTGCTGACCCAGTTTGAACAGGCCGGCCTGTTAAACCGCAATCATTTTGAAACTGGCAAAGCCATTTTTGAATTGAATGAAGGTTCACATCATGATCACCTGGTCTGCCTCGACTGTGGCCGTGTAGAAGAATTTTTTGATGAAGAGATCGAACAGCGCCAGCAAACTGTGGCCCTCGACCGCGGTTTCAAGATTGCTGAGCATGCGCTAGCGATTTATGGCAATTGCACCAAGCCGAATTGCGAACACAAGGGATAAGTCAAACCTCAAACGTGCTTCTTTTTTCAGACGTATCAATTGACTGAAAATCTTCTGATACGTCTATCTATTGATCTTGCCTACCACCCCGGCCACAGTATCAATAATTTTTTGCGCATTAAATGGCTTTAGGATATATCCATGTATCCCTGTTTTAACGACCTCTGTAATCGTTTCCTGATCCTTATTTGCGGTCACCATCAGCACTCTGGTATCTGGCAGCAAATCCCTTATACGAGGCAAAATTTCTGTGCCACTGATTTTTGGCATGACAATATCAAGCATGATCAAATCTGGTTTTAGTTTAAGCGCCAATTCCAAACCACTACCGCCATCAGTTGCTTCGCCGACAACGTTATACCCCTCACTGCGCAATATAACCCTGAGCACTTCGCGGGTTACATCATTGTCATCAATCAATAAAATCTTTGCGTTTTTCTTTTCCATAGCAACCCTGCTTCGGATGAATGTTTACTTACACGCATCGCCAATTGACATCGTGCCTTATTGACTTAATGCATTAGATAATAATTTTGCCGTAATGTCTACGATGGGTATGACCCTTTCATATGCCATGCGGGTGGGGCCGATGACGCCCAGGGTACCCACTATCTTGCCATTCACCTCATAGGGAGCAGTGACTATACTCATTTCTTCCATCGGCACAAGTTGCGAATCACCACCGATGAATATCTGTACGCCCGTTGCCTTGCTGGAGACATCCAGTAATTGCATAAGGCTGCTTTTCTGTTCAAACATATCAAACAATTTGCGCAATGACCCCATATTTGAAGACAGATCTTGCACATTCAACAAATTGCGCTCGCCAGAGATGACGACTTCATCATTATCCTCATCCATGGCATTACTACCAGCTTCGACGGCGGCTTGCATGAGCCTGGTCATATCATTCTGCAATTGCCGCAACTCGCTATTGATACGCGAACGTGCGTCGCTGAAGCTCAGCCCACCGAAATTCTGATTCAGATAATTGGCAGCCTGCACCAATTGGGTAGGTGTATAGTCAACATCCGTCAATAAAAGACGATTATGAACTTCGCCACTTGGAGTAACAACTACCAGCAAGATGCGCTTTTCTGACAGGCGCAAAAATTCAACTTGCTGGAACATCGACTCTGTACGTGGTGTCATGACAACACCGGCAAATTGAGACAGAGACGATAATATCTGCGCTGCATTGGCAATCAACTTTTGCGGCGACTGCGCATTCATAGGAGATTGCAGACTGGAGTGCAGGCGAGTATCCATGTCGCCTCCATGAATATCTTGCACAGTGAGCAATTTATCGACGAAAACGCGATACCCTCTGGGGGTAGGGATACGGCCAGCAGAAGTGTGCGGGCTAGCGACGAAACCCATTTCTTCGAGATCTGCCATGACATTGCGTATCGTCGCTGGCGATAATTCCAGGCCGGATATTTTTGACAAGGCGCGGGAACCCACAGGCTGGCCATCAGCGATATAACGCTCGACCAGGGCTTTTAATAAAGTTTGTGCGCGGATATCTAGGTGCATGGTTTCATTTTATGCGTTCATGACTGACATGAACATAGAAAAATTCATAGCCAAAAAGTCAGCTCATGCAGATTGGCAAATTCTGCATCGGGCTTGATATGGAGATGGCGCTCATCTTCAATTTTTAAACCCTGACGGTTCATCCAGCCGCCTTTTAATCCCGCCTGTTGTGCACCTTGCACATCAAGCAATAAGTCATCGCCTACATACAAGACCTCTGCTGGTTCCAGCCCCAGCTCCTGACAAGCAGCCAAAAATATTCTGGGATCAGGCTTGGCACAACCAAACCGAAAGGCAGCGATAGACACCTTGAAATGATGGGCCAGACCTATCGCCTGTAAATCCGCAAAGCCATTCGAGACCGTGCCTAAGGCCAGTTTTTCTTGCAAGGCTTCCAAAGCGGGCCTGACATCGCTGTACAAGTCCACTTTGTTTCTCGCATCGGCAAATACCGCCATGGCATGGTCAGCTTTTTCGGCTGCAACACCATGCTCATCAAATACTTGTTTCAGCAAGGTATGACGCAAGGCCCATAGGTCGTATTGAAAACGCTGGTCGCTCGCCACCAACAGATTCCTGCGCTCACGCAATTCTTCCACATTATAATTTTGCGCAACGACGGGCACATGTTCATGCATCCATTGCTGCAAAACCGATTCGGCATGGCGAATTACCGGCGCAACCGGCCACAAAGTATCATCCAGATCCAGCAAAACTGCTTTAATTGCCATAAGGAGCACTCATTCCATTCATAGATGCCCTAATTATGTTCTAATCTTAGCCATCATGTCACCCTACCCTTGTTTATGACAGTACAGGCCAAAACAATTGCACTTGTTGGAAAATCTAACGCGGCAGGCATTGCTGACTCGATTAAGGAACTGGCCAATTTCCTCGCGAGCGCAGGGCATCGTGTCGTCATCGAAGCAGAAACGGCACAATACCCGCAATTAAGCGAGTTCAGCAGCATGCCAGTACCAGAGATAGGCAAGCTGGCGGATGTGGCCATTGTGGTTGGTGGTGACGGCACCATGCTGGGAATAGCTCGGCAACTGGCACCCTATAATATTCCCCTGATTGGCATCAACCAGGGGCGGCTGGGCTTCATCACTGATATTGCACTGGACCGCATGATCCCAGTCATTTCGGAAATGCTGGATGGCAAATATGTCTCAGAACGTCGCAGCCTGCTGCAGGCCATTGTCACACGCGATGGCAACCAGATTTTCAGCGGCGTGGCTTTCAATGACATTGTCGTATCACGTGGCGCTGGTTCAGGCATGGTCGAATTGAGAGTAGAAGTAGACGGGCATTTCATGTACAACCAGCGTTCAGACGGCCTTATTGTCTCAACACCGACTGGCTCTACCGCCTATGCACTTTCTGCCGGTGGCCCCTTGTTACACCCCAGTCTGTCCGGCATTGCGATGGTGCCGATTGCCCCGCATGCCTTATCGAACCGGCCCATAGTCTTGCCAGACAGTAGCGAAATCGTGATTACCATCGTGGCCGGGCGCGATATCAGCCTGAATTTTGATATGCAAAATTTTGCCAGCCTGCAGCATCAGGACAGGATTATCGTCAACCGCTCTGCCCATACGGTGACTTTCCTGCATCCCCCAGGCTGGAATTATTACAACACCTTGCGCGAGAAACTGCACTGGAATGAATATCCATCCGTAGAGGGCGCACTGAATTAAGGTTTTTCGCCCACTCTTACGAACACAGAAGTCACAGGCTGTTGCTAGAATAGCGATTTCGCTAAGCTGGCTGATACTTTCCAGCGCCGGTTTTTTAACAAATTCCTTCATGTCTGCCCATTATGTTGCGCACGCTTGCCATTCGTGATTTTGTCATTGTCGATACGCTGGAGCTTGAATTTTCTTCCGGTTTCAGTGTGCTGACCGGAGAAACCGGTGCCGGCAAATCCATCCTGATCGATGCACTGACCCTGGCCCTGGGTGGCAGGGGTGATGCCAGCATGGTGCGCGAATCTGCCAGCAAAACTGATATCAGTGCAGAATTTGCCGTCAATGAAACACTCGCCGTCTGGCTTAAAGAACATGAGTTCTTTGACCAGGACCAACCGCTGATCTTGCGCCGTACCATCGATAATGCAGGCCGCTCCAAGGCATGGATCAATGGCATCACCGCCACAGCCAGCCAGTTGCGCGAGATAGGAGATATGCTGGTGGATATCCATGGCCAGCATGCGCACCAATCACTGTTGAAAACCGAAGCACAGCGCGATTTGCTGGACATGCAAGGCGGATTGCAAGAGCAAGTCAATGAAGTTGGCTTGCGTTACCGCGCCTGGCGCAATATCAGCAAACAACGCGAAGAATTTGAAATCAATGCCAAGAGCGTCTTGCAAGAGCGCGAGCGCCTCGAATGGCAGGTCGGTGAACTCGATAAATTGCAGATCAAACCGGACGAATGGGAAAGTATCAGCCAGGAACATACCCGCCTCGCCCATGCAGCCAGTCTGCTGGAAGGCGGGCAGGAAGCAGCCGCTTTGATCTCTGAATCCGAACATCCTGTCTTGTCTCAACTGACAGCCATTCAGCAAAAACTCTTGAAACTGCTGGCCTATGATGCTGCGTTGAAACCCGTCACTGATGCGCTGGAATCTGCCTGCATCAATTTGCAGGAAACCACTTATGCCCTCAACGATTATCTGAGCCGGACTGAACTTGACCCTGCCCGTTTGCGCGTCGTGGAAAACCGCGTCGAAGCGATACACACCACGGCAAGGCGCTTCCACGTTGCACCAGAAAAGCTGCATGAAGAATTCGCCACGCTGTCTGCGCAACTGGCGCAATTGTCAAATGCGACCGATATGGATGCGCTGAAAGCACAGGAAGAAAAAGCCAGGCTTGCTTATCTGCAGACCGCGCAAAAACTCAGTAAGACCAGGCAAAAAGTCGCCAAGGATTTGGGGGGCGCAGTCACCACAGCCATGCAGGACCTGAGCATGGGCGGTGGCAGTTTCTCGGTCGCCCTGAACCCGGTTGAACCAGCCGTTTATGGCCTGGAACAAGTAGAATTCCTGGTGGCAGGCCACGCCGGAGTGCAGGCAAGGCCGCTGGCCAAGGTCGCATCTGGCGGCGAACTGGCGCGTATCTCGCTGGCGATTTCTGTCATCACCTCCTGCGCTACTGCCACCCCTACCCTGATCTTTGATGAAGTTGACAGCGGCATAGGTGGTGGCGTGGCTGAAGTGGTTGGACGCCTATTGAAACGCCTTGGGCAAGACAGGCAAGTCTTGTGCGTGACCCATCTGCCGCAAGTGGCCAGCCAGGCTAACCAGCACTTCCAGGTTAGCAAGGCCAGCCAGAATGGCAAAACCGTTTCCCAGATAGAAGCACTCGACAATAAACAAAGAGTGGAAGAAATCGCCCGCATGCTGGGAGGCATAGAAATTACGGCGACTACGCGCAAACACGCCAGAGAATTACTGGCATCCTAAGAAAAAATACATCATGCGCTTCCTTAAAGAACCTGAATATTCACACGGCAAAATCGCCAAGACAGCCGTAGTGCTGATCAACCTCGGTACGCCAGATGCACCAACGGCATCGGCAGTACGGCGCTACCTCAAACAATTTTTGTGGGACAGGCGCGTAGTCGAAGTGCCACGTCCGATCTGGTGGCTGATTTTACATGGCATCATTTTGCCTTTCCGTTCTGGCCAGTCTGCAAAAAAATATGCCTCCGTCTGGACCAAGGATGGCTCACCACTAAAGATACACACACAAAAGCAGGCATCATTGCTGAAGGGATATCTGGGTGAACGCGGCCATGAAGTCCAGGTTGCCTATGCCATGCGTTATGGCTCACCTTCCATACCCGATGTCTTGCAAAAGCTCAAGCAAGATGGCTGTGAGCGCATACTGATACTTCCAGCTTACCCGCAATATTCTGCCACCACAACGGCCTCAAATTTTGACGCAGTGGCACAGCATTACCAGCAAGTCAGGAACATGCCAGAACTGCGCTTTATCAAAAACTACCATGACAATGATGGTTATATTCAGGCACTGAAATTGTCCATCATGAATCACTGGGAAACCCATGGGCGGCCAGAAAAATTGATCATGAGCTTTCATGGCTTGCCTAAGGCCTTTTTACTGCGTGGCGATGCCTATCATTGTGAATGCTATAAGACTGCCCGCCTGCTGGCAGACAGACTGGGCTTGGGTAAAGATGATTATATCGTCACCTTCCAGTCGCGCCTGGGGCGGGCAGAATGGCTGCAACCCTATACCGCGCCGACTGTCGTCAAACTGGCAAAAGAAGGTATAAAAAGGCTGGACGTGGTCTGCCCCGGCTTTATTGCGGATTGCCTTGAAACCCTGGAAGAAATCGCCATGGAAGTAAAAGATGATTTTCTCAAAGCGGGCGGCAAGGAATTCAATTACATCCCCTGTCTGAATGAATCACCGGCCTGGATGCGCGCTCTGGCTGAAATTGCAGAACAGCACCTGATAGGCTGGCCTACCATGATCACTGCCAGCGTGCGCGAAGAGCAAAAGCAACACGCACTGATCAGCCGGGCAGAAGCCAAACGCCTGGGTGGAGAGCCCTGAGGCAGCAATGGCAAAGACTTATTTTATCGGTGACATACAAGGCTGTGCCGACCAGTTGCAAAACCTGCTCAGCAAGATAGAGCAGACCGAGCCACATGCCCAGTATTTGTTTGCCGGAGATCTGGTCAATCGAGGCCCAAAATCACTGGCCAGCCTACGCCTGATACGTGATTTACAAATCGCTGGATGGGCAGAATCCGTGCTCGGCAACCATGACCTGCATTTACTCGCCGTTGCGCATGACATACGCAAGGCACACCGCAGCGATACCCTGGACGATATCCTGCAAGCACCAGACCGTGAGGAATTGCTGGACTGGTTGCGACACAGGCCTCTGGCGATTTTGCAGCATCAGCATTTGCTGGTGCATGCAGGCATTTTCCCGCAATGGTCAGCAAAGCAAACCATCAAGCTGGCACATGAGGTAGAAACGCAGCTGCGCAGTGAGGAATGGCTAGATTTATTACGCAATATGTATGGCAACACTCCGGCGCAATGGCATGATGATTTGCAAGGCTATGACAGGTCACGCTGCATCATCAATGCACTGACACGGATGCGTTTTTGTAGTGCAGATGGGGTCATGGATTTTGACAGCAAAGATGGCCTGGACAGCGCACCAAAAGGCTTTGCCCCCTGGTTTGACCTGCCACGCGCCAGTGAAAAAACCACTGTCGTATTTGGCCACTGGTCTACCCTGGGCCTGATCTTGCGTGACAATCTGATCAGCCTTGATACAGGCTGCGTCTGGGGCGGCAAGCTGACTGCTGTCGCGCTGGAAGACAGGCAAGTTGTGCAGATTGATTGTCCGCAGCAGCAAAAGCCGGGATAAAAGTACCATAGGTATTTTTATAAAATAGTTAGCTCGACCTGATTAAATTTAATATGAGCATATTTTGGTACGAAGGCATATTGATCTTGTTGGGAGTGGTAATTTCAATATTTATTGGCCGTGCGACGAAAGATGGTAGCGGCTACGGTCTTATATTTTTTTTCGGGTTAACTTCCGTTTTATTGGCTTTTATTCTCGCAGTTGCCGGAGTAATTTCTTTTACATTTTTGTGTTCAAATATTTCTATTCTATGCGTAGAAAAGGACGACAAAAATTTCTGGGCACAATCCATATCGCTGATCGCTATACCCTTGTATGTTTTGGTAATGATGCGCTTCAAAAATACGGATGAGTAAAGCTATCGATCTAAATTAAAGTAAATCAAATTTCGTCACTCAGTCCTAATTCTTTCATCACAGCTGCACGCGCCACTTGTGCCACTTCTCTGCGGTGCGCACCTTCTGTAGGAATGGCAGGCAGGCGTACCAGTTCTGCCGTCATGCGTGGTGCCAGCAAGATGATGCGCATGCTCTCTGCAAAAGTCATGTCGCCAATAAAATCAGCCGCAGCATGGAACTGCCCTTGCGCATCAAGATAGCGGACAACAAAGGGTTGTACAGGCACGTGTGCTTCTATTGCCGCCTCAAACAGGTTGGCGTGAAAAGAAAGCAGATTACCTTGTGCAGCTGTCGTGCCCTCAGGGAAAAACGCAATACGCTTGCCCGCTTCTATCTGATGTACCAGGCCTTCATAAATACGGCGCACATCACGCTGTCTGCCACGCACCAGAAAAATCGTACCGGCCTTTTCACATAACCAGCCCAGCAAAGGCCAGTTGCGGATATCTGACTTGGCAACAAAATGACAAGGATGCAGGGTATTGATGACAAAAATATCCAGCCAGGAAACATGATTGGACACGATCATCGCCGACGCATTCACCGCACCATCGCTTTTATCTTTAAAAGTCACATCTACAGTACAGATGGCCAGCAATTTGACCGACCAGCGACGAACCAGCTCGTCACGCCTGGCATCAGAAGAAAACGGAAAGATCACGGCGCAAGTCATCAGACCTGCCGTTAGATGGAGAAATATCCGGAAAAAATGCCAAACGATCATACGGACTCACAAAAATACTCACGTAGAGTAACAATTAATAATAGCGAAGCTGAATAAACAAAAGCGGGAGTAAGGCTATACGCGCCTTTACTCCCACTCATCCCACTCGATCGAACGAATTTCTCACTGAGCAGTTTGGATCACGACTTCAGCCTGCTTCAGGCACGCAGCCTTGCCACTTCTTCTTCGGCATCTTCATCGATCAAGACACTCACTGATTCCGCATAATGCACATTGGAACCGCGTTTTTTGACGCCTGAAATCCAATATTCTTCGCGGGTATCGGCGTCGATAAAATTACCGGAAATTCCACCTCCAGCACATGCCTGCAAGGACTTTCCACGGAAGTAAACTGTTCTTCCTGTTTTGGAAAACTCAACCCAACCTATGCGTGCAGCGACGCTATCGCTCAAGCCGTTCTTGTTTTCCACATACATGACGCGTCTTTGTTCGCCACGGGTAAGCTGATTACTTTTCATCTTCGATGTTAATGCAATGTATCAAACGCAATATGCCCCGACACTATCGTCGCCTTGACCACACCCGGCAATTCATAACCCAGGAATGGCGTGTGCTTGCCCTGGCTGGCCAGGGCCCTGGCTTCAACCTTCCAGCGTGTGGCAGGATCAAAGATGCAGATGTCAGCGGCCTGTCCAACAGCGATTTGCCCGGCGGGCACGCCTGCCACTCTGGCAGCATGCTGGCTGATCCTGGACAGTGCTAGTGTCAGGCTGACTTCGCCACGGCTGTCTTCTGCCCATTTCAATGCTAATGATAATAATAATTCCAGGCCAGTAGCACCTGGCGACGCTTCGGCAAAGGGCAGCAGTTTTTCATCATCATCGACCGGTGTATGGTCTGAGCATATCGCATCGATGGTGCCATCTTTCAATGCCGCAGAAATGGCATCACGGTCTCGCTGGCTGCGCAAGGGTGGGGTCAGGCGGGCATTGGAATCAAAGAAACCAATGTCGGCATCCGTCAGATGTACATGGTGGGCACCAACGTCGCAGGTCAGCGGCAAGCCTTCTTTCTTGGCCTTGCGCACCAGTTCCAGACCGGCAGCGGAAGAGATACGGCATAGATGCACTTTGGCACCAGTGGCACGCATGAGTTCAAACAGCGTATGCAAGGCAATCGTCTCAGCCATGACAGGTACACCAGACAAACCCAGGCGTGAAGCCAGTGGGCCGCTGTGGGCAACACCACCCTTGCCTATATAGGCATCTTGCGGACGCAACCAGACGGTAAAACCAAAGGTGGCGGCGTAATCCAGTGCCCTTTGCAGGGTATTGGTATTGGCGATGGTTTCTTCAGCCTGTGAGAAACCTATGCAGCCTGCCTGAGTCAGCTCAGCCATCTCGGTCAGGGATTCGCCTTTCAAACCGACGGTCAGCGCACCCAGCGGATAGACATGCGCCTTGTTTTGCATGCGTGCTCTTTGCTTGAGCATTTCTACCAGGCCAGATTCATCAAGTACAGGGTCAGTATCTGGCGGACACACCAGGCTGGTGACACCGCCGCGCATGGCAGCTTGCAATTCAGATTCAAGCGTAGCCTTGTATTCAAAGCCAGGTTCACGCAGGCGGGCACTGAGATCGACTAGGCCAGCGGTGACGATCAAGCCTGTGGCATCGACAGTTTTATTGGCGACAAAGTCGGCCGGTGCCTGGCCTATGGCGATGACCTTGCCAGCAGCAATAAACACGTCCTGTACTGCATCGGTAGCACTTGCCGGATCAATCACGCGGCCATTTTTGATATGTATCTTCATATTCTCCTCATACCCCGCCGCTGTTGCCTGCAACGATGCTCATGACAGCCATGCGCACGGCGATACCAAAAGTCACTTGCGGCAGTATCACTGCCTGCGGGCCATCGGCCACGGCAGAATCAATTTCCACACCACGGTTCATAGGGCCGGGGTGCATGACGATGGCATCTGGTTTTGCCAGCGCCAGGCGTTCTGGTGTCAGGCCATAGCTCTTGAAATATTCTTGTGCTGAAGGCAGCAAGGCACCGCTCATGCGTTCATTTTGCAGGCGCAGCATGATGATGACATCGACGCCTTTCAGGCCTTCATCCATGTTGTTAAATACCCGCACGCCCATCTGATCCAGGCCGCCTGGCAACAAGGTACGTGGTCCTATCACGCGCACTTCCGGCACGCCCAGGGTTGTCAGGGCATGAATATCGGAACGGGCAACACGGCTATGCAAGACATCGCCAACAATCGCGACTGTCAGGTTGGTGAAGTCTTTTTTGTAGTGACGTATGGTGTACATGTCCAGCAAACCCTGGGTGGGGTGGGCATGGCGGCCATCACCGGCATTCACCACATGCACATGATGCTGTTTAGTGTCATTCAGATGCTTGGCGATCAGGAAAGGTGCGCCGGAAGTTGCGTGACGCACGACGAACATATCGGCATGCATGGCGGCCAGATTGTCGATGGTGTCGAGCAGGGACTCGCCCTTGCTGGTACTGGAAGCCGCGATATTGAGATTGATGACATCTGCCGACAAACGTTTGGAGGCAATTTCAAAAGTCGTGCGCGTGCGGGTAGAGTTTTCAAAGAACAGATTGAAGACGCTTTTGCCACGCATCAGAGGCACTTTTTTGACTTCCCTGTCGCTGACGCTGACGAAAGAAGATGCGGTATCGAGAATATGGTTGACGATGGCTTTCGGCAAGCCGTCTATCGTCAGCAAATGCTGGAGTTCGCCGTGTTTATTGAGCTGGGGATTATGCATGGTCGACAGAGATGCTGAAAGTGCCGTCATCTGCACGTTGCAGATTGACAGAGACGGCGGGTTCAAATGAGGCGGTATGGGCTACAAAATCAGCAGCCACCGGCAATTCGCGGCCACCACGGTCTACCAGGGTAGCCAGCATGATGCGGGCCGGACGGCCATAATCGAATAATTCATTGATGGCGGCGCGGGTGGTACGGCCTGTGTACAAGACGTCATCTACCAGGATGATTTGTGCGCCATCGACATCGAAAGGAATTTGCGTAGGTTTGACTTCGGCATGCAGGCCCTTGGCGGCATAGTCGTCGCGGTAAAAAGAGACATCAATACGACCCGCTTTATTCGGCAAGCCCAGGTCTTGCACCAGGCGCTCGGCTATCCAGGCACCGCCTGAATAAATGCCAACGATGGCAAGTTTGTCTTGTGCCAGCGCATGTGGCCTGATTTGCTCCAGTAGCTGCTGATACAGGGCCTCTGCATCAAGCTGGGCAGCATTAGTCGTCGTGGTAGTCATGGCATTTCATCAAAATATTGTTGCAGAATAAGGGCAGCCGCATCGTCATCGATGAACTCGCCACGCGAGCCTGAGAGTACAGCGGAAGTATAACGTTCATCGACCAGCACGGCAGGCAGATTGAAGCGACCATTGAGCTGGTTGGCAAAGCGCTTGCAGCGCTGTGTCATTTCATTGTCGGCACCATCGGGATGCATGGGCAAACCCACCACGCACAACACGGGCTGCCATTGTTCTATGAGCCTGGTGATGTCAGCAAATTTGCCGTCATTGGTAGGGGCGTGGATGATGCTGAGTGCTTCAGCCTGGCGTAAAAAGGTATTGCCAACTGCAACGCCTATGCGCTTTAAACCAAAATCAAAGGCGAGTATCGTACCTTCGCTTGCAGCCATCAGGCGTGCCCCGCTTCGGATGCCAGCATCAGTGGGTCTATACCCAGTAATTTGATGGCGGCGGCAAAACGTTCTTCCAATGGCAAATCGAACAGGATGCGCGCATCAGCAGCGACGGTCAGCCAGCCATTGGCCAGTATCTCTTGCTCCAGCTGACCAGCACCCCAGCCGGCATAACCGACGCTGATCAGGACTTGCTCGGGCCCGTCACCGGCAGCCACGGCTTCCAGTACATCGCGTGAGGTGGTGAAGGCGATCTCTTCGGTCACTTTTAATGAAGATGAATATTCACCGACAGGGGTATGCAGGACAAAGCCACGGTCGTCCTGCACCGGCCCACCAAATATAACTGGGCGTTTGCCTATGGGGTGGGAATCAGGAATGATTTCCAGCTTCAGGTCTATGCGGTCAAACAGGCCAGCCACCGTCAACTCGATGGCACGGTTGATGACCATGCCCATGGCACCGCGTGGGCTGTGCTCGCATAGATAAATCACCGTGCCGCCAAAGACGGGGTCCATCATGGATGGCATTGCAATCAGGAAATGATTGGTTAAATTCAATTCCAAATTGTTATCGTCTTCGCTTTTCACCTGGAATTTATGTCTGGATGTCTTCGGGGCCGACTGTGTTGCATCGTCGTGCAGATTGGTATGTAGTGATTTTGTTTGCTTCGCCATGGTCACATTTTAGCATTTTTAGCGTGTATTTTCGATGTGTGCTAAGGTGCCACACTGCGTTTTGACCACACCATCAGACAGATCATGCAAGAAAATAAAGTCCATTACCCGCGTTCCCTGGTCTGGTTCCGCCGCGACCTGCGAAATTTTGACCATGCTGCCCTGTACCATGCCCTGCGGCAAAGTGACGAGGTCTACTGCACTTTCATCTTCGATAAAACAATATTAGACAATTTGCCAGAAAATGACAGGCGGGTGGCCTTTATTCATGAAAGTATTATTGAACTGGATCAGGAACTACAGCAAATGGGTGGTGGTTTGCTGGTCTGTTATGCCAAGGCAGAAGCAGCTATCCCGCAACTAGTGGCTGAGCTTGGCGTGGATGCCGTGTTCACCAATCATGATTACGAACCACAGGCAGTGGCCCGGGATGAATCCATCAGGCAAGAATTATTAAAACGAAATTGTGTATTTCTGAGCTTTAAAGACCAGGTTATTTTTGAAAAATCAGAAGTCTTGTCGCTGGCGAATACCCCCTTCTCTGTCTTCACGCCTTACAAAAATGCATGGCTGAAAAAATTTCATGCAGAGGGGAGCGACTTTTATTCGCGCTCTTACCCTATAGAAAAATACGCACACAAGCTAAGCACGATCTCAGCGCAAACCATACCTACGCTGGCAGAAATGGGTTTTGCGCAGGCCGCAGAGCGCCGTATGCCAGTTGCTGCGGGCATGTCGGGCGCACGTACTTTGCTAGAAGACTTTGTCGGCCGCATGAAACTGTATGACCAATCACGCGATTTTCCGGCGGTCAAGGGGCCATCTTATCTGTCAGTCCATTTGCGCTTTGGTACGATATCGATACGGCAACTGGTGCAGGAAGCCATGCGGCAAATACGCATCTCTGCCAATCGCGGAGCAGAAATCTGGTTGTCCGAACTGATCTGGCGCGACTTCTATTTTATGATCCTGCATCACCATCCTCATGTCGCCCATCGCTCGTTCAAGGCAGACTACGACGCTATAGAGTGGGAATCCGGTCCCCAAGCTGACGCCCACTTCGCCGCTTGGTGCGAAGGCCGCACCGGCTACCCCCTGGTCGATGCCGCCATGCTGCAACTGAACCAGACCGGCTACATGCACAACCGCCTGCGCATGGTCACCGCCTGCTTCCTCATCAAAGACCTGGGCATAGACTGGCGCCGCGGCGAAGCCTATTTCGCCGAACACCTGAACGACTTCGACCTCTCCGCCAACAACGGCGGCTGGCAATGGGCATCCTCCTCCGGCTGCGATGCCCAGCCTTACTTCCGCATCTTCAACCCCATCACCCAGTCAGAAAAATTCGACGCCGAAGGCAAGTTCATCAAACGCTACCTGCCGCAACTGGCGAAACTGGACAAACGCAGTATCCATGCACCGTGGAATGCAGCACCGCTATTGCTGGAACAGGCTGGGGTGAAGATAGGCACGGATTATCCATTTCCACTCGTTGAGCATGATGTGGCGCGCAAGCAGACTTTGACGCGGTATGCTGTGGTGAAGAAGGTAGCTGCGCATGAGGGGGATGATTGACGGCTAGTCGAACTCATACCGATAGCAATATGGGCATGCTGGTTTTGACGTTGCCGTTGGTTTTGACGTTGCCGTTGGTTTTGACTTTGTTATTGCAGTTGCATCTGCTTTTGACTTTTGCAGTTCCCATGTGTAGACGCCATTTGTGCAGCACAGAAAATGGAAAGAGAAAGGCCGATGTTTGAGCCGCAGGCGAGTTTTCGGACTTTCCCATTTTCTGTACTGCACAAATGGGAACCCCGCAGGGGCGACTACGCCTGGGTCGCCTTTTTGGCTTACCTTTTTGGCGAAGCAAAAAGGTAAGTAGCTGCCGGTCTACCACCGGCCTGCAATCGCAATTCAACACATGTCTGTATTGAAAATCTGCGGCAGAAAATCCCGTTACGGCATGCAATGAACGCCGCTGGATTCCAGCCATAAGCGTGCTGGAGCGCCAGCCCGGTGGAATGACGACTTTTAGTGCACGGCCATTCAATCACCATAAATTACAACGGCAAAAAACCAATACCAAAAACAAAAACAAAAAAGCAGAGATCACTCTCTGCTTTTTTGACTATCTAAAATCTACAGCCTACTTACACTATCACCGCCGCATCCTTACCCACAAACCCCATAATCGCCCCCAACAGATCATCTTCGCGATAAGGCTTACCGAAGTACTCATTGACACCGAGTTCTTTCGCATAGTTCCTATGCTTATCCGCAGTACGCGAAGTGATCATGATGATAGGGATATGACTGGTACGTGAATCACTGCGTACGTTACGCGTCAGATCGAAACCATCCATGCGTGGCATTTCAATATCAACCAGCATCACGTCCGGTGTCACTGACTGCAATTGTTCCAGCGCATCAATACCGTCTTTTGCCAGAATGACCTGGAAGCCTTCGCGTGTCAGCAAACGCTGGGTTACGCGACGCACGGTCAGAGAATCATCCACCACCATGACAGTATGCTGGGTACGCAGCCCTTGCACAGGCTGGGTTTTCACTTCAGCCACCTCTGTCGCACTTTGCAGGTTCGCGACGGCACCCATATCAGGAATTGCCTCTGTACCCAGTTGTTGCAGGCGCGCATGTTCATGCTCCATGCGTTGTGCCAGCGGTACCGGATTCAGAATCAGAACGATTTCACCGGAACCGAGTACGGTCGCGCCAGCTATACCTGTCATACGTGCCAGTTGCGGGCCGATGTTTTTAACAACCACCTCGCGGTTACCCAGAACGTCATCGACGTGAATCGCGACACGCTCGCCACCGCTCTTCATGATCAGGAGCGGGCTGTATTGCTGTGTCATCGGAGTGGCATCGTCCTGACCCAGCATGGAGGACAGATAGTACAAAGTCACACGCTGACCTTGCCACATGACTGCGCCATCGTTGTAGGCATTTGCCAGGGCATTCGATTTCAGTTGCTGCACTTGCTCGACCAGAACGGAAGGTACGGCAAAAGTACGGCCACCAGAGCTCAGCAATACGACCTGCGTGACAGCCAGCGTCAAAGGCAGGCGGATGGTAAATTCAGCGCCCTTACCTTCATTGCTGATGACTTCAACACGGCCACCCAGCGATGCTGCTTCAGAGCGAACCACGTCCATACCGACGCCGCGACCGGCGAGTTCGGTAATTTCAGTGGCTGTCGAGAAGCCAGGTTCGAAAATCATGTTGGCTGTTTCCACATCACCAGGCGTGTCTTCATTGGTAATCAAGCCAACAGACAGCGCTTTTTCGCGGATGCGGGTCAGGTTCAGGCCCTGGCCATCATCGCTGAAGCGGATCACAACTTCATTACCTTCCTGTCGGATTTCTATCAGCAATTCACCAGTTTCTTCTTTACCTTGATTACGCCTGTTTTCACGGCTCTCAATACCGTGAACAATCGCGTTACGCAGCAAGTGTTCGAATGGACCGGCCATTTTTTCCAAAACGCCCCTATCCATCTCTACCGTTGCACCGCGTATATCCAGGTTGACGCGCTTATCGACTTCTTTGGAAGTCTGACGAGTCACGCGATACAGACGCTCGGAAATGCTGGCGAAAGGAATCATACGCACGCGCATCAAATCCTGTTGCAAGTCACGTGTCAAACGTGCTTGTACCAGCAAGTCATTCGATGCACCATCGATAGTACGGGTCAAGTTGGTTTGTACGGTGGCCACGTCGCTGACACTTTCGGCCATCATGCGCGTCAATTCTTGCAAGCGGGTAAAGCGGTCAAATTCCAGCGGATCAAATTCACGGTCACCAGAATGCGCCATGCGTGAGGTGATCTGCGTTTCTGCCTGAATCTCGACTTCACGCAACTGATCGCGCAGACGGTTGACGTTCTCAGTCAATTCACTGAGAGATGAGCGCAAGGTGCTGACTTCATTTTCCAGACGTGAACGCGAGATGGAAACTTCACCAGCCTGGTTAACCAGACGGTCAAGAATATCGGCACGTACACGCACCAGTGGAACTGGAGTATTTGCACCCACCGGCGTATTTACCGGCGCAGCCACAGCTGTCGACGGTGTTGCACGTGTCATCACAGGCACAACAGGCGTCAGATTCACCAATTCATTGATAACGACTGGCGCATCGGTATTGCTGGCGGCCATTTGCTCCTGGAACTGATCCAGCTCTTGCGCTGTAGTCAGTGGGGCATCCGCCTGTACAGGTGCTGCATACGCTTCCGGATGCAGCAAGCGGTCAAACATGTGCATGCTGTGATCGTGACGTGCCAGCAAATCATCCAGCAGGGAAGCGCGCACTGCGCTACCGCCATGCATCAAGGTTTCGATGCGTGATTCCATGTCATGGATGTGCTGACCCAGGCCCATGGCACCCGCCATACGGGCACTTCCCTTGATGGTATGCATGATACGGGCGATGGCTTGCGGTGCTGCCATGTCGTCCGGCTTTTCTTGCCAGGTACGCAGCAATTGGCCAACCATAGGTAGCAAGTCATTACCTTCTTCTATGAAGACAGGCAACAAGTCCATATCCAGATCATCACGGATCTGTACGGTGCCATCACTTGTTGGAGCCACATATTCGGCTGCGGCTGGCTGTGCTTCCGCAGTAACGACTTCTGGTTCGGCTTCTGGCTCAGGCTGAACAGCTTCCAGTGCCACAGGTTCTGTCACGGATACGGGTTCAATGACTGGCGCAGACTCAACTACAGACTCAGCTTCCAACTCAGGCAATGCCACAGGTTCTAAAGCTCTTACATCCAATGGCAGGACATCGTGGATATCATCCATTGCGTCCGTCATGATGGTACTCATGCGATCAACAATGGTCTCAACTGGCGCGTCTGGTTCTGGTAAAGCTTCTGCGTGTATCGTCGCCAGTGCGTCAAGTTCAGGCAAGATTTCTGCGCTGACTGTCTCTGCTGGCAAATCAGCGACCAGTTCCTCTTCAACGACAGGCAGGGCTTCCAGCACTTCTGCATGTTCGAGATTGAAATCTGGTTCAGGCACAGCTTCAGCAAGTACTGGCAAGTCTTCGAGTGGTAACGCGACCTCAGGTTCGTTGTCTTCGATAGCTGGCAAACCGAGTGACAAATCTGCAGTCAGTGTTTCTTCTACCAGTGCATCGACATGAGGTAAATCCTCAGACAAGGCGACCAGGTCGAGTTTCTCGTTGGTTGAAGTAATGAATTCTTCATCAGCCCCTGCATTGGAACGCTCGATGACGACTTGCAACAAGTGTTCGAGCTGGCGGATTTCTTCTGGTGCCGGCGCTGCCATTTCTGACAAGGCAAATTTTTGCAGCATGCGCTTGGCCGAATCGAGCGAACGGTCGAGCACATCGTACTCAGATTCCAGCAAACTTACTGGATGACGTTCCAGTCTCTGCAAGACGAATTCCAGACTGTGCGCAAGTTCTTGCAGCGGCTTGAGGCCGACTGTCGCTGAACTTCCCGCCAATGAATGGCTGGCGTGGATGGCATGCGTGGAAACATGGCGATCTGGTTCGTGTCTCCATTCTGCAAAATCTTGCACTAGGAAACGGACGATCTCATCCGTTTCTGCCATGTAAATGGAGTACAGAGGCAGACTGATTTCTATATCACCAATGCGCTTGATATTGTCATCCACGCTAGGCGATGGTGCAGACAAATCAGGGAAATCGATAATTTTTGCAGTTGCTGACTCTGCGACTTCGTGTACTTTAGCAATTTCTTCGTTGGCAGCAATCTCCAGCGGCAAGACTACTTCAGGTACTTCGTCTACAGACTCGACGCTTGCAGCAAGCAGGTCGGCGGTTTCTGTTGATAAATCGATGTGAGCAAGTTCTTCTGCAAGTTCCGCGACAGGTAAAGCAGCTTCTGGCAGGTCTGCAGCCACAGTTTCTACCACTGCCGTTTCATCCAGCGTCAATTCAAACGGCAAATCTGCCACCAGGCCTTCAGCTCCCTGAGCTGGCATATCTTCCAATGCGACGGCCACTTCAAGCGCGCGCTCAACAGGCAGGGAGATTTCTTCAATCTTGACAGGTGTATCCAGCGTCAATTCAGGCAATGCATCCGCAGTCTCTTCAGCCGCAGAGGTAATCGTCTCACTCACTGCCGGTACTGCAGATGCCGTTTCGGGCTCAGGCACAAGTTCAACTGGTGTAAATTCAAACGCTTCCAGTTCGACCGGGGCATGCTCAATTGTTGGCACAGCTACTTCAATCTCAGGAATAGCCAGTGCTTCAATTTCAACTTCTTCAGGCAATGCTGCTGCGTAAATTTCTTCTGCAACTGGTTCAGTCAGCACTTCTGGTTCTGGTGTTGTGGGCGCTATTACAAGCTCAGCGACTTCAACAACTTCTGGAATATCCTGATAATCGAGACCTGATTTGACACGTTCAGCGGCAGCGATAATCGCTTTGCCAGTGCGTGGCGAGACGCCGCTTTGTTTTAATTCCTCTACCCACTCAACCATCTCGCGGGCAGTACGGTCCAGCAGGGCATACAGGTTTTCATCACCGCTACGAGAGTCAGACAGCCACAGGTTCATGACTTGCTCTATGCTCCAGGCAGCTTCGCCAAATACCATCAGGCCAACCATGCGGCCACTACCTTTAAGGGTATGGAAGGACCGACGCAAGCTGGTCAGGTATTCCTGGTTATTGGTATCTTTTCTGGACAGTGGCAAAGTAGTCTGGACATAAGCCAGCACTTCGTCAGCTTCCATGAGGAATATTTCCAGCAATTCTGCATCAATGGCATCATCACCAACAGGAATATCCTGAGCCTGCGCAGTTGCTACAACAGGTTCGGCTGCTGCAGTAACGATATCCTGCAAAGCTTCTGAAGTTCCTGACTGATCGGTTTTGCCTAGCATATCAATGGCAGATTTGGCGCGATCTGATGCGGCAGTGTCATCCAGCAGTATAGCCACTGAACGTTCGGACTCCAGCGAACTCTTCAGTTGCGCCTGCAAGCCTGCATCATGTGGTGTTTCTGCCAGAGAGGCGGCCAGACGGGCAGACTCCTGCTGCTGCTGCGCCAGTTCCTGCTCGGCAGTTTTCAAGACTGCGACCTTGGTTTCCTGGCCATGTGCCTCTTCACCAGGCAAAAGTATGTCGGCGCTAGGCAATAATTCCTTGCTCGCTTGTGCTTCCAGCAAGTTGGAACGGAACAAGCCCGCTTCCTGATCAAAATTAAATTTCTTTTTTGCCGTCTCAGGCTGGGATTGCAAAGTCTCGATAAAGAAAGACAAGGCACCGATGTTTTGCGCGACATTTTCATGCGCTGCAGCCTGAGCCACCGGGTCTGCTGCATCTTCTGCCGAGAATTTGCTAATCATCTGACGCGTATGATCAACTGCCAGCAGGGCATCATCCTGATCCAACATGGCTAGTGCGCCGCCGATCTGGTGCAGATTGCCATCGATAGGTTTCAGGGTTTCTTTATCGGCCGGATTGCGGAAATATTCATCCAGCACTTTTTCTATATGGCGCAGACTGGACTGCATCTCGCCTACCAGAACGCCCATAGTCTGACGTTGTTGCGCTTCGCGGGAAATCTCACCCATCCAACTCGCCTGTGTTTGCGGAGTTTCACCGGAAACCACAGACAACAAACGCGTAGTAATCTCTTCTGCCCGGTCTGCAAAATTGGCCGGCAAACGTGTTACATGATCAAGCGCATGCTCGACAAACAACAGGCTGGTCGCCAGTTCTATGCCCAGCTTACTGCCATCAGGGGAATGAGCGACATGGCGCGCAATCCCATTCAATTCGCGCAAGAGTTTTGCCAATGCTGGCGCATTCAAACCTGCGCCAGTATCGGCCAGGTCGGTCATTTTTTGCGAAAACTTTTCTGCCAGGCCAGTTTCGCCATTGGCGATTCTGCCCCAAAAATTTTTCACTGCAGACAATTGCTCCTTCGCAGCTGTCAGCGCACCAGCTGTAATCTGGCCATAATTCTTTTTGTCGTAATCAACGGGCACTTTGTCATCAAGCTGATAAGCCTTGCGTACCCGCGTGACAAATGGGGATGGTGATTCAACCTGGGCCAGGAAAAACAGGGCATCGCGCAACAGGCGTTCAGGAATGGTGCTGACACCTTCTACCAGACGACGGATTTGCAGATTGATGCGGCCAAAAATTTGTTTCACATATTGCTGGTTGTCGATGGCACCATGGCCAACCGCCTCAACAAATGCACGCATCACAACCCAGAAAGCCTTGGCCTGGGAATTGGTTTGACCGTTTTCGATTTCAGCGATCAAATCATGCATGGACTGGGTAGCCAGTTTTTGCTGATCCTTGTCCTTGCTGGTCAGGACGGTCAGCAAAAGTTTTTCAAAACGCTGACGCAAGCCTGTGTAACTGACAGCCACAGCCTTGCTGCTGACAGCCAGTTCAGGTATCTGCTCTTTGGCTGATAAAGAGGGGAAAAACAAATCGGCTGGATGGATACGCTCGGCACCCTTTAATTCCAGCAAAGCGCGGTAGTACGGGAACAGACGCACTGGCTGGTGCGGCGCTCCTGAGAGTAAGTCTTCCAGATAACGCAAGACAGCATGGAAGGCATCGACGATGACTTCTACATTGGCTTGTGTCATCTCAAGCTGCCCGCTTTGCAAGCGCTCGAGCAATTCTTCTATGGTTTCTGTAACGATGGATACGCCATCGATATCAACAATCTGCAAGGCACCATGGGCTTGATGCAGATAGCTTTTTGCATGTAGTAAAGTGGTGGGGCGGGTTTCAGTGTCTTGGGCAAGTGCGTCGGTCAGCATTTTGCCGGCGTTCGTGATTGCTTCCCGCACTTCTCCCATCACCCAGGATAGCGGCCCGATGTCGAACTGCTCCTGTGGAAGATCTGGCGATTTTGAAAAATCGGATGTCATGCGTACTCCGCAAACTCAAGGGTAATGGACCGCAGTCCATTACCGTGCAAATATGATAAGGTTGCAGCTAGTGGGCAGTAACAGTGAAGGCGCACGTGAAGGGCATGTGCCCGGCAAACCAGGGCAAAACCAGGCTTCCAACTATACACAGCGATAGCGACGCTATCGCGAGTATTTGCAAGGTCGCCCTGGTCGGCTCGCACATGGCAGGCACTTCGCTTTTCACTGTTACAGTCCACTCTCACAACCGGGGCGTGAAAATCAGGCAGCAACCCGGAACCGTGACACAGAGTTCTTGAGTTCTTCCGCAAGCATGGACAATTCTTTAATGGAAACCGCAGTTTGCTGCGTACCATGCTGCGTTTGTTCGGTGATGGTCAAAATGTGCTGGATATTTTGTGCAACGCCGTTGGCTGAGGTAGCTTGTTGTTCCGTCGCCAGCGAGATACCTTGAATCAGTTCCGCCAGACGGTTGGAAACGCTACGGATTTCAGACAGCGCCGTACCGGCCGCATCTGACAGTTTTGCTCCCTCAACCACACCCTGAGTGGATTTTTCCATCGCGGCAACCGCGTCATGGGTATCCGTTTGAATCGTACGAACCAGCGCACCAATCTGCTTGGTCGCTTCAGCGGAACGTTCCGCCAAACGCTGAACCTCTTCCGCAACCACCGAGAAGCCTCGACCGGCTTCACCCGCAGACGCCGCCTGAATCGCCGCATTCAGCGCCAGTACGTTGGTTTGTTCGGTAATATCAGAAATCAGTTCAGTGATCTCACCAATCTCTTGTGAAGACTCACCCAGACGTTTAATACGTTTGGAGGTTTCCTGGATTTGTTCGCGAATCTCGTTCATACCCTTGATGGCGTTTTCCACCGCATGGGCACCTTGCTCCGCCGCAGCAACCGACTGACGCGCAACCTCGGCTGATTCATTCGCAGAACGGGAAACGTCAGTAATTTCAGCCGCCATCGTCAGAACCACCTGACCAGCATCAGAAATCTCGCGTGACTGTTGTTCAGACGCAGTCAACAAGTCGCTGGAAATATTTTGTGCTTGTGTAGACGCTGAGGTAACTTGTTCTGCAGTTGCCGTAACACGACCTACCAGACCCCGCAACTCTTCCACCGTATAGTTAACCGAGTCGGCAATCGCGCCCGTGATATCTTCAGAAACCGTTGCCTGTACTGTCAAGTCACCATCCGCAACCTCTTGCAATTCATTCATCAGTCGCAAAATCGCGGCCTGATTCTGGTCGTTCGCGGCTTTCGCTTCTTCTTCCTGTTTCTGCGCTTGCATCATTTGTGCCGCAGCTTCAAGACGACGATCATTCGCTTCCCTGGCGCGGTTACGGCTTTCCTGCAACTGAACGAAACCGATACCAACCGCAGCAAGCAAAGCGAAGAAGGCGGAGCCCAGCATCAACATGAAGTAGATACTGGTACCATCCTGTTCAGCAGTATAGGTTTTCTGCAATTTGGACAATTTTGTTTTGAGATCTTCGTTCTCGTTAAACACCAATTGTTCAGATTGTTTTGCAGCGATAAAGTTTTGCAGATTACCCAGAATGCTGGATACCCAAACCTGATATTCAGCAAAGGTTTTTTGCAACTCGGCCAGCTTGTCGCGGGTGTCCGCATCTTTCGAGGCAGCCAGGCGCAATACATCACTACCATTGAGGAAGCCGTCAACCAGATCACGGAAAGTATTGGTATCCTTACCCAGCAAGAATGCCGTTTCTGGATTAACACCCTCGGAAGTCAGAAATTCATTCGCACTACGACCCAGACGCTGGGTCAACATGACCAGCTGACCAGCGGCATTAATTTCACGAGCAGATCCACCGCCCTGTACTTTCAGGGTAGAGATTTGTTCTGTCAATTCCAGCAAAACCGGAGACAGGGCATTCATTTTTTGCAGGGTCTGACCGAAACCTGTCAATTCTTTCTGACGGTTCAAAATCGTTTCAGCGGCCTTGTTTGAGTTACCCCAAGCTTTTTGCGCTTCCTTGACTGCTGGTTCCAGTACAGAGTCTGCACGCTTGACCGAACGGCCTTGATAATTACCGCCGTTCAACAGAATATTCAAGTCATTGTTCATTTCTGAACGGCTGTCCTTAAGCTGTTTAAACGCCTCGACGTTACCCTGAATCGCATTCGGAGCCGCTTTACCAATACGCTGCGAGTGCATCAGCGCCTCACCAGCGATCTGCGCCTGGGTAGACAAGAGTGTCGAATGCTCAGAATTCAGATAAACGGAAGCACCGCCCAGCAGCAGGAAAAATGCCATGGTTCCGAGCAAGAAGTTGGTCTGACGACGAACCGACATGCCGCCAATGATGGGCAGGCGTATGCCAGTCCCCTTCTCCAGCGCATCACCAATGAAGGTGGCATCACCATAAGACTCAACCTTGGGCACGGCAGTTTCAGCTGCAGCAGGCGGGTTGACGGCTGCCTGCGTTGCAGGAGTCACCATTTTTACATTGTTTGCTTCTTCAATTTCAATCGAATCAGCATTCCCGAACGACCTTGCCGCAACTTCTGCTCCGTCAATTTCCGGATCTTCTTTATCTTTGGACAAGAACGGTAGATTAAATGCCATTACTAAGTCTCCTAAACGATTGAAAAGCTGTCAGTTTTGCTTGTATGCACATACTGACTTAAATACCTATTTGCAAAAAATCCTGGTCCTGCACCAGCGTGGCCAGACTAAGTTCAAACCAGATGTTGCCATCTTTATCCCTATACTTTTTCTTCAACCAGGCCTTGCTTTCAAGCTGATTGTCGTCAAAGGGGATTTCTTCCATTTCTGAAACCGTACGCAAACCCAGAACCTGGGATACCAGCAAGCCACTGTTGAACGCCATGCCAGGTGCAAATGCAACAATGCGGCATTGTGTATCTTGTTTGGTGATATCCATGCCCTGAAAACGTGGCAAATCAATGACACCAGTCAAATTACCGCGAATATTGGACAGACCTATGTACCAGTCGCGCGTCAAGGGCACCCTGGTTAGGGTACCGGCAGTGACGATTTCTCCTGATTCACGCAAATCCAGGAGATAACGCCCCTGTCCTATCATAATGCCCAACTGGCTAAGTTTCGTATAGCCACCACGCTGGGCAGCTTGCATGCGCTCTACCAGCTGCGCCTGAAATTCACGCAGCCGGGTACGACGCACCCCCTTTTCGGGTTTGACAACTTCCAGATTTGCTGCAGCAGTTTCACGCACAGTCTGATTCATGAGGCAATCCGAAGATATCTTATTATTGATGCAAGAATTAAAACTTGTCTAGCCGGATTAACCGAGAGCAGAAATTTTCGCCAGCAATTCTGCCGGGTCAATAGGCTTCACCAGATAATCGCGGGCACCCTGACGCAAACCCCAGATACGGTCAGTTTCCTGATTTTTACTGGTGCAGATAATTACCGGCACGTCTTGTGTGTCAGGGTCTTTGGCGATCGCACGGGTAATCTGGAAACCATTTTGCCCAGGCATGACCACGTCCATCAATATCAATTGTGGTTTGTCTGCCTTGATTTTGCTCAGGGCTTCTTCGCCGTTTTCAGCTGTTGATACTGAAAAACCATTTTTCACCAATACATCGGTCAGGAAATAGCGTTCTGTTGGAGAATCGTCTACTACCAGAATTTTTTGAATGGCCATCTTGTTTTACCTCACATTAACTAACTTAACTATATAAATCTAGGTCGCCGAAGTGTAATTTCTTACCGTTTTCAGCAGACTATCCTTTGTAAAAGGCTTGGTCAGATACTCATCAGAGCCGACCATGGCACCACGGGCGCGGTCAAATAAACCGTCCTTAGAAGACAACATGATTACCGGTGTATCCCGGAATTTCGCGCTTTTCTTAATCAGAGCGCAAGTCTGATATCCATCCAGTCTAGGCATGAGGATATCGCAAAAAATCAGGTCTGGATGAGAATCGTTAATCTTGGCAAGCGCATCAAAGCCATCTTCTGCCAATACTATCTTGTATCCGGCCTGCCCAAGAAAAATCTCGGCCGAACGGCGTATGGTGCTGCTATCGTCAATCACCATGATTTTCAAGTTCTCGTTGCCTGTCAACGTTGACATAAAATCATCTCTTCCCGGCAGTATTAAGGTTACATATCACTGTAACAAAAAAACGCACATTTGCGCTTTTTTTCCTTGAATAAACATATTAAGCAACATCAAAATCGACAAATCGATCAGATTGCCACCATTTCGAAGTCTTCTTTACGTGCGCCGCACTCGGGGCAGGTCCAGTTCATGGGGACATCTTCCCATTTGGTACCGGCTGGAATGCCGTCTTCGGGTGAACCTTGCTCTTCATCATATACCCATCCGCAAATCAAGCACATCCACGCCTTGAAAACTACCTTATCCGTTACCGTATCAGTCACGACTAAAACCCTTCAATCAAGTAAAATATTGAAACTGCTGCAAATATTCTGTTTGCAATGTGTTACTAATGGCAATTGCGCGAGTAATTTAAGTCCTCGCGAAGTCAGCTATATTAATCTACCCAACGTGCAAAACCAAATTTCTCCACTAATACTTAGCTTTGGCGCATCAGATCCTGTTGCTGCCACTGGCATTCATGCCGATCTGGCATCGTTTGCGGCCATGGGCTGTTACGGCCTGCCTGTCATGACTGCCATTTTAACTGGTGATACGTCGCAAATCGATGATTTACATCCACTTGATGGCGATTTAGTCGATGAACAGGCACGCACCGTGCTGGAAGACATGCAAGTACTGGCCTTTAAGATCGGTCAGGTCGGCAGCGTCGAAAATGTCACCGTCATCGCCGAAATTGTCTCAGACTATCCCGAATTGCCACTGGTACTGGATCCCTTCAACGCCGCCCTGGCAGAGCAGGGGCCGGAGGCTGAGGATCTGGTACTGGCAATTCGTGAATTACTGATACCCCAGGCCAACCTGCTGATGATCTCTGCGGTAGAACTGTCACGCCTGGCAGAAACCTGGAAAGACAGTAGCGACACAGAAACTGAAACCCGTGCCGACGCTAATGTTCAAACAGAAGATCTGGCTGACGATGTCATGACACTCATCGAATCCGGCTGCGAGTATATATTAGTCACAGGCACAGCGGGTGAAACCGGTGAAGTAGTTAACACTTTATATAATGAGTCTGGAGCCGTCCGGCGTGATGCTTGGCAGCGCTTGCCTGGCTCGCATGCCGGGGCTGGCTCTACTTTGTCTGCCGCGATTGCCGCTCTGCTGGCTAACGGCCTGGAAATCCCCGAAGCCGTGCTTGAAGCCCAGGAATTTACCCATGCCGCCTTGAGCCATTCACAAAGGCTGGGCATGGGCAGATTAATACCAGACCGTTATTTCTGGGCCAGAGAAACCGAACAGACCACACTGTAGCCACCTATCCACACCGCATTCGCATCATCACTTACTTAAGCTCCATTATGACCGATAAAAACGACATCCTGTTTGCCCGCGCCCAAAAGACCACGCCTGGTGGTGTGAACTCTCCTGTGCGCGCCTTCCGCTCCGTCGGTGGCACGCCGCGCTTCATCACGCGCGCTGCCGGTCCTTATTTCTGGGATGCAGAAGACAAGCGCTATATCGATTACATAGGCTCCTGGGGTCCCGCCATCGTCGGCCACGCGCACCCTGAAGTCATCAGCGCTGTACAGGAAGCAGCCGCTCGCGGCCTCAGTTTTGGCGCACCAACGGAGGGTGAGATCGAGATGGCAGAAGAAATCTGCAAACTCGTGCCCAGCATAGAACAGGTACGCCTGGTGTCCAGTGGAACAGAAGCCACCATGAGCGCCCTGCGCCTGGCGCGTGGCGCCACCAAACGCGACAAGATCATCAAGTTTGAAGGTTGCTATCACGGCCACGCAGATTCCTTACTGGTCAAGGCTGGCAGTGGCTTGCTCACATTTGGCAACCCAACTTCTGCCGGCGTGCCGGAAGACTTCAGCAAACACACTCTGGTGCTTGACTATAATAATTGCGAACAGTTGGAAGAAGTCTTCAAGTCCATCGGTGACCAGATCGCCTGCGTGATCGTTGAACCAGTCGCTGGCAATATGAACCTGATACGCGCCACGCAAGAATTCATCAATACCATGCGCAAGCTGTGTACTGAACATGGCAGCGTTTTGATTTTTGATGAAGTGATGTGCGGCTTCCGCGTGTGCCTGCATGGTGCGCAGGCATTGTATGGTGTGCAGGCTGACCTGACTTGCCTGGGCAAGGTCATCGGTGGTGGTTTGCCGGTAGCTGCCTTTGGTGGTCGTGCTGATTTGATGGGACACATGGCGCCTTTAGGTGGCGTGTATCAGGCTGGCACCTTGTCAGGCAATCCGGTCGCCGTAGCAGCGGGCATGACTACCCTGAAAATTATCCAGGAAGCAGGCTTCTATGAAAACCTGACAGCGCAAACCCGAAAACTGGTAGATGGCTTAAGTGCCGCCGCAAAAGCTGCCAACGTCAGCTTTTGCGCGGATGCCGTCGGTGGCATGTTTGGTCTGTATTTTGCCAATGAAATACCAGGTTCTTATGCCGCCATGATGGCCAGCGACAAGGAAAGATTCAACCGCTTCTTCCACCTGATGCTGGACCAGGGCGTTTACCTGGCACCATCTGCTTTTGAAGCAGGCTTCGTTTCTGCGCAACATGATGATGCCATCATTGCTGATACGATTGCTGCGGCTGAAAAAGCTTTCGCACAACTCTGATCCCCTGACTATCAGAGACTATAAGAGAGCTTGAGAATCAAGCTCTCTTATATATTAGCAGCTTCAGTTTTTCGATCTAAAATCCACCTGCCCTGGCCTGCCTGGCAAATTCAAATTCGCATGCGGCACCGGCGTCTGGCTGATGACTTTGCCGCGGCGCAGCACGTGGGTGCGGGTGGCGCGCAAACGTATTGCTTCCACAGGGTCGCTGGCGTCGAGTAACACCAGATCAGCGTTGCAGCCGACTTCCAGACCATATCCTTCCAGGCCCAGTATACGCGCCGGTGCAGCAGTCACTGCCTGGAAACACTGACGCATGGCATCCTGACCGGTCATCTGCGCCACATGCAAACCCATTTGCGCGACTTCCAGCATGTCGCCAGAACCCAGGCTATACCAGGGATCCATCACGCAGTCATGGCCGAAGGCGACTTCTATGCCAGCGGCCAGCATCTCAGGCACGCGCGTCATGCCACGGCGTTTGGGGTAAGTGTCGTGACGGCCTTGCAGGGTGATATTAATCAGGGGATTGGCGATGGCTGCCACACCGGCTTCACGTATCAGAGGCAGTAATTTACTGACATAGTAATTATCCATGGAATGCATGGAGGTCAGGTGCGAACCAGCTACCCGCCCCTGCATGCCCAGCCTATGCGTGTGATAAGCCAGGGTTTCTATATGGCGTGACAAGGGGTCATCCGATTCATCGCAATGCATGTCGACCCGCAAACCTTTTTCAGCAGCGAACTCGCATAGCAGGCGTACCGATTCGGCACCGTCGGCCATAGTGCGTTCAAAATGCGGTATGCCGCCGACTACATCCACCCCCATGGCGATGGAACGCTTGAGATTATCCATGGCCGTAGTGCTACGTAAAATACCATCTTGCGGAAAGGCCACCAGTTGCAAATCCAGATAAGGAGCAACCCGTCGTTTTACTTCCAGCAAGGCTTCTACGGCCAGCAAACGGTCGTCGCAAATGTCCACATGCGAACGCACCGCCAGCAAACCCCGCCCCACTGCCCAGTCGCAATAACGCATGGCCCGCTCGACCAGCGCTTCTTGCGTCAGCATAGGCTTAAGCTCCCCCCACAAGGCTATGCCTTCCAATAAAGTGCCAGACTGGTTAACACGTGGCAAACCGTAACTGAGCACGGCATCCATGTGAAAATGGGCATCAACAAATGGTGGCGTCACCAGGTTGCCATTGGCATGGATTTCTTCTACCGCACTGACGGGCAAAGCCATATCAAGCGCGACTATGCGGCCATCCTGGATAGCGATATCGATACCCTTGCGACCATCTGGCAAACTGGCATTGCGAATGACAAGATCGTTCATCAGAAATCTCTCTATATGATTAGTACATAGTTATTGCAGAAAATATGCGCCATGAACCTCATCCTGCGTCATAATCTTGGCACAGAAAGGCAGGAATCTTATGGCAACAATGAAGCAAGTCGCAGAGAAAGCCAGGGTTTCAACAACCACGGTTTCTCACGTCATCAATAATACCCGTGTCGTCAGTGAAGATGCACGTGAACGTGTGCTGGCCGTGATCCAGGAATTGCGCTACATCCCAAGCGCTGTTGCCCGCAGTCTCAAAAACGATCGCACCCATACCCTGGGCATGATGATACCGAATAACTCCAATCCCTATTTTGCAGAAATCATACAGGGCATAGAAGACGCTTCATTTAAGCTGGGCTATAACATCATTCTGTGCAATTCCTATGATGATCCGAAAAAGCAAGCAGCTTATATCCGGGTGCTGATGGAGAAACGTATTGATGGACTGATCCTGGTATCGTCGGGATCAGATGAAGAACTGACGCAATTGCTGGCTGACGAAGGCATACCCAAGGTGCTGGTGGATCGTGAAGTGTCGGGTGTAGTGGCCGACTTTATCGAAGCTGACCATGAACAGGGTGGCTACGAAGCGACCCGCTACTTAATAGGACTGGGTCACAAGCGCATTGCCTGCGTTGCCGGACCCGACATACTGCTACCCAGCGGTGATCGCGTCACCGGCTATCGCCGTGCCTTGCAAGAAGCCGGACTTGAATTCAACAGCGCATATCTGTTGCATGCTGACTTTACCAGTCAGGGCGGTTTTAACGCCTTCCAGCAATTGCTGGCGCTGCCACAGCGACCCACAGCTATTTTTGCCAGCAATGATTTGATGGCGATAGGCGGCATCAGGGCAGCCAATGAAGCCGGCATCAAGATACCGGAAGCCTTGTCTGTCATCGGTTACGATGATATTGCCCTGGCCTCGTTCAGCACCCCACCATTGACGACAATAGCGCAGCCCAAGCAAGCCATAGGCAACCTCACGGCACAAATACTGGTCAACCGCATTGTTGACCCGGAAGCGCCATTAAGGCGAGAAATGTTGAAGTCACAACTGGTGATACGGCAATCAACTGCCAGCATACCGTGTGCTGAGTAAAGCTTTGGAACTTACCCGATAGAATTAATCAACACCTGCAACAATATCAAAATAATCATGGGAGAAAAATCCAGGCCACCGATGGCAGGGATCAGCTTCCTCACTGGTTTCAGGAAAGGCTCGTTCAAAGCCCGGACAAAAGGAGCGAAAGGCGCACTGGGGTTTACCCAGCTAAACAATACCTCCAGCAACAGCAAGGCCATAATCTCATAAATTACCCATTGCGCCAACGTGATGCCGGCGATTATGAAAACCTGTTCGATCAAGAATACGGGGGAAATCATCCAGACGATAAAGCCTGCTGCAACCAAGGCAACCAGTATGGCAGCGAGCAGAGTCGCCCAATCGTAACCGGCAAAACCGGGAATGATGCGCCGGATAGGATGCACCAGCCAATCTGTCAATTTGAAAATTGCTTGCGCCAGCGCTGCAGGAGGCCGAATTCGCTGCGCCTGCATCCAGAAACGTAGCAACAGAAAGCCAGCAAATATTCCCGTGACAGCTTTGATAACATAAATTAAATTATTAAGTAACACGACACACCCTTAAAAAAAACCCACTGCATGACGAATCAAACAGTGGGTATTGTGCCTGAATAAAACCAGGCCACCAAGCATATCAAGGATTACGCTGGGCGATTACCAGTTGGGAAAGGCCATGCTGCATTTGGACTAACAACGGTTTTTGCATCAGGTGTCGCTGGTTTTGCTGGAGCGGCCTTTTTTGCGGCTGGCTTAGCCGCGGCTTTTTTTGCTGCTGGCTTTGCTGCTGCTGGCTTAGCGGCTTTGGCTGCTGCAGGTTTGGCAGTTGGCTTCGCTGCTGGTTTTGCCGCTTTAACTGCTGCTGGCTTAGCTGCTTTAGCAGGCTTGGCGGCAGCTTTTGCTGCTGGTTTAGCTGCTGGTTTAGCTGCTGCCTTAGTTGCTTTAGCCGCTGGCTTGGCTACTGCTTTAGCTGCTGCTTTTTTCGCTACTGGCTTAGCGGCTGCTTTTTTAGCTGCTGCTGGTTTGGCTGCTGCCTTAGTAGCTTTCGCTGCTGGCTTAGCAGCTGCCTTGGTTGCTTTCGCTGCTGGCTTAGCTGCTGCTTTTTTAGCTACTGGTTTAGCTGCCTTGGCTGCTTTAGCTGCTGGCTTAGCTGCTGCCTTGGTTGCTTTCGCTGCTGGCTTAGCGGCTGCTTTTTTAGCTACTGGTTTAGCTGCCTTGGCTGCTGGTTTAGCAGCTGCCTTGGTTGCTTTCGCTGCTGGCTTGGCTGCTGCTTTTTTAGCTACGGCTGGTTTGGCTGCTGCCTTGGTTGCCTTAGCTGCTGGCTTGGCTGCTGCTTTTTTAGCTGCTGCTGGTTTAGCTGCTGCTTTAGCTGCTTTAGCTGCTGGTTTAGCTGCAGCTTTTGCTGCTGGCTTGGCCGCTGCTTTTTTTGCTGCCGCTGGTTTAGCTGCTGCCTTAGTTGCTTTAGCTGCTGGCTTAGCTGCAGCTTTTGCTGCTGGCTTGGCCGCTACTTTTTTCGCTGCTGCTGGTTTAGCTGCGGCTTTTTTTGCAGCAGGCTTCTTGGCTGCTACTGGTTCGTCCGGGGACGGTTGTGGTGCTGTTGCCATTTTGTTTCTCCTTCGATTGAGATGGAAAAAAATCAGATAAAAATTAAATCCGCTCGATCCATTCAAGCGGATTATTCATCGGCACAAACATGATCGCTGTTTGCGCTAATGAATTCTGCACCGGCCGAACTGCTCCATCCCCTCTATTGATGGGGCACTTCAGCCATCATGGTTTGCTTAATGTTACTTAATGCCGGCTCCTCGCCTGGCGGCAAACCCAAAAACGCCCGCATTAAAGCAGACGCCGGTATCCTTTTGCGAAATACAAAGACCAATAGCCACAATACCCAGTGTAGCCAGGTATTGCGGCACTAACAGTTCAAAACAATGTTGTCTATGACTGTCCATTCAGTTTGGTGAGGCCTCTCGCGTTTTACATCTTGTGCAAATCATGAGCAATCCCGGGGGGACACTGACAGCTTGCGGCGTTTCCTGATTTGATGATTTGCGGTGTTTGCATTTCCTATCTGGGGTCTTGCAAACCCAAATTCAACATCACATCAAAACTTCAATCACATGCTCGCACTACTTGATCAGAAATCCCTGACCCGGATTTTGGCGATCGCTTGTTCAGCAATTATTCCCAGTTGAGGGCTCCGCCAGTTTGATACTCAATTACACGTGTCTCAAAAAAGTTGCGCTCTTTTTTCAGGTCTATCATTTCACTCATCCAAGGGAAAGGATTTTCTTCCTGAGGGAACAGCGTTTCGAGACCAATTTGTTGTGCGCGGCGATTTGCAATGAAGCGTAAATAACCCTTGAACATTGGCGCATTCAAACCGAGCACTCCACGCGGCATTGTATCCTCTGCGTAACGATATTCCAACTCCACAGCACGCAAAAACAACGATTTAATTTCATCACGAAATGCTGGCGTCCACAAATGCGGATTTTCCATCTTAATTGTATTGATTAAATCGATCCCGAAATTGCAATGCATCGATTCGTCGCGCAAGATGTATTGATATTGTTCTGCCGCGCCCATCATTTTATTTTGACGACCAAGCGCCAGAATTTGTGTGAAGCCAACATAGAAGAACAGACCTTCCATCAGGCAGGCAAATACGATCAGGGACTTGAGCAAAGTCTGATCTGCCTCGGTGGTGCCAGTCTTGAATGCAGGATCAGTTAACACGTCGATGAAAGGAATCAGGAACTGATCCTTGTCGCGAATGGAATCAACTTCATTGTAGGCGTTGAAGATTTCTGCTTCATCCAGACCCAGCGATTCAACGATGTATTGATAAGCGTGAGTATGAATCGCTTCTTCAAATGCCTGACGCAACAAATACTGGCGGCATTCCGGTGCCGTGATATGGCGGTAAGTACCGAGCACGATATTGTTGGCAGCCAGGGAATCAGCGGTGACAAAGAAACCGAGATTACGTTTCACCAGTCGACGCTCATCTTCGGTCAGACCATTTGGGTCTTTCCAGAGTTCAATATCACGCTGCATATTGATCTCTTGCGGCATCCAGTGATTAGCGCAACCTGCCAGATATTTATCCCAGGCCCATTTGTATTTGAAGGGGACCAACTGATTCACGTCGGTGGTGCCATTGATAATGCGCTTGTCAGCAGCATTGACACGGCGCGTCACATTTTCAGCAGCGATTGCGACTGGCTTATTGACCAGCGCAGGATTGAGAGCGACTTCCTGTGTTTGCAAACGTGGCTGCAAATCCATGCCGCTTACCTGACGTGGTGCTGGCGTTGCCGCGCTCGCCGGAGCTGCCGGCTGGACTTCATCATCCCAAGATAACATTATCTATTTCCTTACTTTTTGTAACAGCTTGTTCTTCAAGGGAAGAAGCAAGGCTTCTTCCCGCAATCTCTTGACACTTATTGGCAAGCTTCGCACTCTTCAAAACCGGCATCACCTGGACGCAACATACAGGCCGGGCCATCGGTTTCCTGAGCTGGTGCTGCGACATAGCCACCACCACTACCATCCACCCCAACCGCATTCAATGCACCTGTTTTGCTGGTGGATTTTTCAGTGTGCGTTGCACCTATGGTACGCAGGTAGTAAGTGGTTTTCAAACCACGCAACCATGCCAGCTTGTAAGTCTCGTCCAGTTTCTTGCCGGACGCACCTGCCATATAGATGTTCAGGGACTGTGCCTGGTCTATCCATTTTTGACGACGCGCAGCCGCCTCGACCAGCCAGGACGGGCTGATTTCAAATGCAGTTGCATACAGGGCACGCAGATCTTCCGGGATGCGATCAATGCGGGCCAGGCTGCCATCAAAGTATTTCAGGTCAGAGATCATGACTTCATCCCACATGCCGCGGTCTTTCAGATCGCGCACCAGATGTTCATTGATCTCGGTAAATTCACCGGATAAATTCGACTTCACATACAGGTTTTGGTAAGTCGGCTCGATACAGGCAGCTACACCAATAATGTTAGAAATTGTTGCAGTCGGCGCAATCGCCACGCAATTGGAATTGCGCATACCAAATTTCTTGATGCGGTCACGCAGTGGGTACCAGTCCATGGTTTCTGAGAAATCTGCTTCCAGATAACCGCCGCGTTCTTCGGCCAGCATCTTCAGGGAGTCTTGCGGCAGGATGCCACGGTCCCACAAAGAGCCAGGATAAGAACTGTAACGGCCACGCTCCTCAGCCAGTTCAGTCGATGCCCAATATGCGTAATAGCAAACGGCTTCCATGGAAGTATCAGCGAACTGTACGGCATCCATCGATGCATAAGGGATGCGCATCATGTGCAGGCAATCCTGGAAACCCATGATACCCATACCGACAGGACGGTGGCGCAAATTGGAATCGCGTGCCTTCTTCACTGCATAGTAGTTGATGTCGATGACGTTATCCAGCATACGCATCGCTGTACGCACAGTTTTTTGTAATTTAATGTGATCCAGCTTGCCGTCTTTCATGTGGGCAGGCATGTTGACCGAACCCAGATTACATACAGCGATCTCGCTATCGTTGGTGTTCAGAGTGATTTCTGTACACAAGTTCGAACTGTGAACTACGCCGACATGTTGTTGTGGCGAGCGGATATTGCAAGGATCTTTGAAGGTGATCCATGGGTGACCAGTTTCAAACAGCATGGACAACATCTTGCGCCACAAGTCCAGTGCCGGGATTTTTTTCGACAGCGTCAGTTCACCATTGGCGGCTTTTGCTTCATAAGCGACATACGCCACTTCAAAAGCCTTACCAAATTTGTCATGCAGGTCTGGTACATCGGATGGGGAGAACAAGGTCCAGTCGCCTTTTTCCATGACACGCTTCATGAACAGGTCAGGAATCCAGTTCGAGGTATTCATGTCGTGAGTACGGCGGCGGTCATCGCCTGTGTTCTTGCGCAGATCGAGAAACTCTTCGATATCCATGTGCCAGGTTTCCAGATAGGCACACACTGCACCCTTGCGTTTACCACCCTGGTTAACAGCCACCGCCGTATCGTTGACGACTTTCAGGAAAGGTACAACACCCTGGGATTTACCGTTCGTGCCTTTAATGTGCGCGCCGAGCGAGCGTACTGGCGTCCAGTCATTGCCCAGACCACCTGCATATTTTGCCAGCAGTGCGTTTTCCTTGATGGCTTCGTAGATGCCATCGAGATCATCGGCAACTGTCGTCAGGTAGCAAGAAGACAGTTGTGAACGCTGGGTGCCGGAATTGAACAGGGTCGGTGTCGAGCTCATGAAGTCAAAGCTGGACAAGAGATTGTAAAATTCTATTGCGCGGGTTTCGCGATCGATTTCGTTCAGGGACAGGCCCATCGCTACACGCATATAGAAAGCCTGAGGCATTTCTATTCGGGTACCACGTACATGCAGGAAGTATCGGTCATACAAGGTTTGCAAACCGATATAACCAAATTGCAGATCGCGGTCAGCAACCAGAGCATTCGCCAGTTTCTTCAAATCAAACTGCCCCAGTTTGGCATCCAGTAAATCTGCTTCGATACCCTTCTTGATGAATTTCGGGAAATACTCCAGATATTCTGCAGCAGCATCCTGTTGCGCCACTTCTTTGCCAAACACCTCTTTACGGACCGTATGTAAGAGCAAACGTGCCGTGACCTGGCTGTAGGCCGGTTCTTTTTCCATCAGCGCGCGGGCGGCCAGGATGGCGGATTTATACAATTCTTCTACCGGTACGCCGTCGTACAGGTTTTTCAAAGTCTCTGCCAGAATCGCATCTGGATCCGCCAGTTTGTCGAGACCCAGGCAGGCAGCGGCAATCATCTTGCGTACTTCTGCCACGTCCAGCGGACGAGGCTGTCCATCAACAATCACATGTAATTGTGGTGCGGCGGCTTCTACATGGCCAGGCGCATCGTTGACACGGCGACGCTCTTCCATTCGTTTGGCACGGTACAAGACATAAGAACGGGCGACATCATGTTCGCCTGAGCGCATCAGCGCCAGTTCAACCTGGTCTTGCACATCTTCTATGTGGAAAGTACCACCGGCAGGCTGGCGACGCAGCAAGGCGGCAACCACGCTGGCTGTCAATTGCTCAACCAGCTCGCGTATCCGGGCCGACTCTGCACCATGTCCACCGTTCACCGCCAGGAATGCCTTGGTCATGGCGATGGCGATCTTGGATGGCTCAAAGCCAACCACGGAACCATTACGGCGAATGATGCGGTATTCGCTATAACTGTTCAGGCTGGCGGCAGCAGGTGTGGCTGCGGCATGCAAGCCTGAGCCCAGTTCTGGCTTGGACAAAGTGGATATTTCGTTAGAAGAGTGCATTGATCCTCCGGATGCGGTGTTATTTTTTGCCAGCAAAGTTCATGGATACAGAACTCAGCCAGTCAGGGGGTTAAACGGGATACGCGCAATACTGTAGCTATCCGGACAGGACGAAAATTCGTGATATCCGGTTTATTTTGTTCACATCATTCGCCAGACAATTGCAAAACAAGAGGGGAAATTGAAGCAAGGCAAGAAAACAAGTAAATCTTCGAAACCACTACATCTAGTGCGCTATTTTTTATTTGCCCTAATTCTAGTGCCCCATCTAGTCATATGCAACCGCTTTTTATTTAAATAATTGAATTATTTTTTTCATTAAAAGGGCGTTTAGGTGTTGACTTTCGCAAAGCCTAGAAAAGCACGAGCACAGACGCGAGTGGGCACTAACATGCATGAACGATGTGAGATGCATCTTCCTGCTTAGCAGGATCAGGAAGATGATCATGTAGATACCAATGAGTAATCGTGAGCAAGAAAACGACATGCAACTTGTCCTGACGGCCAAGCCAGCTCAAGTGCTGTTGGTCACGAATGACAGTAAAAAGATTTATTCCTGAATTTTCAATTTCTGAATTTGATAACGCAACTGCCGGAAACTGACGCCAAGCAACTCTGCCGCCTGGGTACGGTTATTCCTGGTCTGATGCAAGGCACGTCTTATCATTTCGCGTTCAACGTTTTCCAGAAAATCGGGCAGGGAGCAAGGCAAACTCGGTGCGGAAAATACATCAATCTCGGCAACATGTGCCAACTCGTGCACTATACTGGCACTGGCTGGGGGAATTTCTGCCGGGGTTACTGGCATAACCAATATTTCCGGCATTTTTCTGGTGCCACGCAAGGCTAGGTCGGTTACTTCTATACAACCATCATTGGCAAAGGCAATGGCACGCTCAAGTATGTTTTCCAGTTCACGGACATTACCAGGAAAATCATAACTGATTAATGCATCAATAGCCTCGACCGACATATCAATGTCACTGCCTGTGAGTTTTTTCAGGATATTGCGGGATAGCTCAACGATATCTTCCAGCCGCTCACGCAAAGGTGGCAGATGCAATTCGATGACATTCAGGCGGTAATACAAATCTTGCCGGAATCGCCCCTCTTCTACACAGATGGCCAGGTTTTGGTGTGTGGCACTGATGATACGTACATCCACCGCCTCTTCTGCGGTAGCCCCCACTTTGCGAACCCGTCTTTCCTGGATGGCACGTAACAGCTTGACTTGCATGGCTAAGGGCAAGTCAGCCACCTCGTCAAGCATCAAGGTGCCACCATTGGCCGCTTGAAAAAAACCATCCCTGTCATCAGCAGCGCCAGTAAACGCGCCCTTTCTATAGCCAAAGAATTCGGCTTCCATGAGCGTTTCAGGAATCGCGCCACAGTTGACGGCAATAAAGGGTTTGTCTGCTCTGGCACTACTGGTATGAATTTCCCTGGCTGCCAACTCCTTGCCACTGCCAGACTCACCAGTAATGATAACCGGTGCCATGCTGCGCGCCAGGCGACTGATCTGCGCCCTGACCTCCTGCATGCCTTGCGACTGACCTATCATGAAAGAATTGGCAGGGACTGCCCGTTTTTCCGGCGCTGTCTGCTGCTCTTTCTGGACCTCACTGGTTTGCAAGGCGGACCTGACCAACTTGCGCAACTGGTCCAGGGCCACCGGTTTGGATACATAATCGAAAGCACCAGCCTTCAAGGCAACTACCGCATTGTCGGCACTACCGAATGCGGTAATCACGGCAATCGGCGTGTTCTTATAGTTGGCATTGATTTCTTGTACCAGCTCCATGCCAGAGCCATCAGGCAGGCGCATGTCTGTCAGCACTAGCGCGTAACTATGTCTGGCAAGATGGCTGCGCGCCAAAGCTAGGGTCTCTGCACTGTCCACATCCAGACCCATCTTGATCAGCGTAATTTCCAGCAATTCGCGCAGATGCGCCTCATCGTCGACCACCAGGATACGGGGACAGCTCGTAACTTCATTCATACTCATGCACTATATCCAGAGAAATTAATTACAAAACGTCCACTAGGCTCGGCCTTGCCGTCTCCGGCTTCTTCCACCCTGTACTCATAATCAAGCAAGGCACGGTTATTCAAACACAATTCCCTGGCCATGTACAAGCCCAGACCAGTGCCCATGCGCGATGTTGTGTAGAAAGGCTCAAATAAGTGCGAACGGACATCATAAGGAATGGCCGGGCCATCATCTTGTATATGCAATTCCTGGCGACCGCTGGAATTGACCTGGGCAAACAATTTGATACTACCTGCTTGCCCGCTGGCATAACGTATCGCATTCGACAAAAGATTCAAGACTACTTCACGCAGGTGGCTAGGATCAAAGTCGATCATGAAATTCTTGTCTGTCACTACCACGATCAGATCAGTGGCTAAACCTCGGGTTTCGACAAAGTCTCTGACCATTTCCGTGATCAGATCCATGACATAGTAAGGCGAAACATCCGACTGAGCCTTGCGTGACAGCTTCAAAATATCTTCAATGAGTTGATTCAGGCGCGCCACATTGTCATCAACAATTTTCAGCAAGCGACTTGCCTGCTTGCTGTCCTGCCCCAGACTATCAAGGTCTTCATTGAGCAAAGAGGCAGCATAGGAAATTGATGACAGTGGATTGCGCACCTCATGCGCAATACTGGCCGTCAGGCGTCCCATGGAAGCCAGTTTTAATTGCTGAGCCTGGTTTTCTATATCGGATACGTCCTGCATGAAGACGATAGTGTAAGTGTCGGCCCGGTCTTTCAAAGCACCGGCATTGACGCCCTTGATGGCGACGAAACGCAGTTTGAGGTGCGTGACAAAGTGCGGTCGCTCGCGTTCAAAGCGCTCACGGCTTGCAGTATCGGCAGCCAGCTCACCCAGTTCAGGGCGGACATCATCCAGATAACAGCGTATGGATACGAAAGATATTTCTTCCTCTTTACGTCTATCCGAAAAACTGGGGCGCCCTTTCATGCCGTTCAGGATTTCAGAGACGGGACGCAAAGGGGCAATATCGGCGAGTTCCACTCCTATCATCTCCTTGGTCAGACTTCCTCCCAGCATACGCACTGCCGCCGGATTGATTTCAAACATACAGGCATTCTGGTCAAGCACCAGAATGCCATCTCCCATATCTGCAATGACCAGTTGATTAATAGCCTGCTGTATTGCCAGCGCGTTACCACGCTGAGCTGCCAGTTGCTCCTGATTGATGAGATTATGGGCAAGACGATTGACCACTGAAACTACTGCAAAATAGGCGGCACCAAGCAGGCCTGCCTGCGACAAAGGTGTTCCTTCTTCCAGTTGCAAATAATGATAGCCGCTCTCTATCAATAAAAACAGAACGACGATGGAAGTAAAAAAGAAAGACCAGATCAATGGGCTGAGTATCGCGGCACCCGCCAAAGGAAACAGGTACAAAATCCCCAAACCACTTTTAGTGCCACCTCCAGCCAGATACATGACGGAAATAATGATAATGTCCAGCAATATCTGTGTGCTCAGTTGCCACATGAAGCGGCGTGGATACAATTGCTTGAGCACCAAAAAGCCAACAGCAACCAGCAGATAGATCAAGCCTATGTCGCGACCAAACAAATGCTCAAACGCCCAGACATCCTTGTCACTGCGCAAGCTGAGCAAGATCAGCAAGCTGGCAGCTACCACCACGCGTGATGCATTCAGCGTTTGTAATGAACGCCAGAACGAATGGGAGGGCTCAACTGCGACAGAGTGAAGTTCAGACATCAGTATCCTGATTGGATGTCAGCTTCATGCGAGATCTGCATGTTCTTTACTACAATACACTTGCTCGCCGCGCTGCACAGCTTCTGACGCGGGCAGATAAATCTGGCAATGCGCGCAGCAAACCATGGCCTCGGCAGATGCAGGATTTTGCGGGTCGGGCCTGGATGTCGTTGCTACCGGACTGCGTGGCGGCTGCATTTTCTTCTTCAGAGCCAGGATGATCAGCACCAGCAAACCCAACCAGAACAAAATTCTCATGACAGGCTCCTGTGCAATAAGACTTCCAGGACAAAGCGGCTACCGACATAGGCCAGTAGCAAGGTGACAAAGCCCGACAAGGTGAAGCTCAGTACAGTCTTGCCACGCCAGCCACGCCAATAGCGCCCGGTCAGCAAGATGGCAAACAAGAGCCATGACAAAAGAGACAACAAGGTCTTGTGATCCCATTTAAAGGCAACACCCAGTACCTGCTCTGAAAATATCACGCCCGACAAAACAGTCAGTGTCAATAAGACAAAACCAAACAGCACAAAACGAAACAGGATTTTTTCCATGGTCAGCAAGGCAGGCAATCTGTCGACCAGTTTGTTGAGCCACTCTGCTTGTTGAGTAGCGCGCAATTGATGCAAATGTTTATCTTGCACCGTCATGACGAGCGCATGAAAAGCTGCAATGGTCAGTGTGCTATACGCCAGCATGGCAATCACCACATGCCAGGGGAACATGGGGGTCTTGCCTGCCAAAGCAATCAAATTACCAGGGAAGAAACTGGGCAAGACAGCCATTACGGCTGCATTCGGCATCAACAGCAGACGCAAACCGTCAAGAGCGGCATTTCGATTCTCCAGCCAGCAAACAAACACCGACACCCATAAGGCTGCCGACAACATGACGGCAAAGCCCACTCTGAGAGCATGATCAGGAAAAATTGTCAGCCATAATGCCAAACCATGGGTCAGCCAGGCCAGGCCACTGACGACACTGCCCAGCGTCAGCCTGCTTCCAGGCACGATGACGCTCACTATATATAAGGCGGCGGCAAGAAATGATAGATAGATTTGCATGGGCCAAGTTTACACCATGTCGCATGAAATTTGGATTATGCACATTCTGCAGCCTCCACAGCTCGCTCCTAGCCTGTCACGGGATTGATCGAAGACAAAGTTTTTTGATATTTCTTGATCTTGTCGTACAGGGTTTTCTTGGGTATACCAAGCAATTCGGCCGCCGCAGCCACATTATTGGCGTTCTTTTCCAATGCACTCTGGATCAGACTGGCTTCATACGCGTCCAGCTTCTCAGGCAGCTTGGTCTCTGTCGCTGGCTGAGCATGGCTACTTTGCAGCACAGGCACATCACCAAACTCGAGTACCCCTAAAACCAGTTGATCTGCAAAATTGCGCAACTCGCGTACATTGCCCTGCCAGTCGGCCTGCATCCAGTGCTGCATTTGAGCAGCGGACCAGACCGGTACTTGTCTTTGGTAGCGCAGTGCTGCCCTCTGTACAAAATACGAAAGCAACAAGGGAATGTCTTCGCGCCGTTCATTCAGCCTGGGCAAATGCATGGTAATGACACTGAGACGGTAATACAAGTCTTCACGAAATTGTCCTTGCGCACTGAGTTTCAACAAATCAGTTTTGGTGGCCGCGATGATACGGCAATCCAGTACGATGGATTGATTGCCGCCCAGCCGTTCCAGGCTGCGCTCTTGCAAAACCCTGAGTAACTTGATTTGCAGGTTCAGCGGCATACTTTCAATTTCATCAAGAAATACCGTGCCGCCATGTGCATATTCCAGCTTGCCTATGCGGCGTTTCTGGGCGCTAGTGAAGGCACCAGCCTCATGCCCAAAGATCTCACTCTCGAATACCGACTCTGGCAAAGCGCCACAATTGATCGCCACAAATTCGCCTTTGCAGCCACTGGCCAGGTGCAGTTGCCGCGCCACGACTTCCTTGCCAGACCCGGTTGCGCCATTAATCAATACATCAACCTGAGTGGGACCTATGCTTTGTATGAATTTCCTGACCTTTTCTATTTGCGTGCTTTGCCCTATAAGATCTGGTGTTGCAGCATGGGTCAACCACGATAATTTGAGCTTGCGATTTTCCATGACCAGCCGTCTTTTTTCCTGAGCGCGCAGGCAGGCGTCCAGCAGCCGTTCGGCAGCGAAAGGTTTTTCCAGAAAATCATAAGCACCATGGCGCATGGCATCTACCGCCATACTGACATCACCATGACCGGTAATGATGATGACGGGCAGTTCTGCATCGATGCTGCGTACTTTTTCCAGCACTTCCAGCCCAGACTTGCCGGGTAAACGAACGTCGGTAACGATAATGCCAGCAAAATCAGCCTTGATATAAGCATCAGCCATTTCAGCACTGGCGCAAGCCTGCACCCCAAAACCACCAAGTTCCAGTGTCTGGGTGGTTGCCAGGCGTACTGCCTGCTCATCCTCTATTAATATAGCGAGCATTTCAGTCATTGTGTTTCCTTACTATGTATACAGTCATGCGCGATCAGGCTGTGCTTGTGTTATTTGCCTGTTCAACAGCCAGCGGGATGCAAACTGTGAATTCTGCACCGCCATCTGGGCGGTTATTCGCCACCAGGCTGCCATTCATGGCCTGCACGATGGATGAAGAAATCGCCAGGCCCAGCCCCAGTCCATGACCAATTTCCTTGGTAGTAAAAAATGGCTCAAACAAATGTCCCGCTACATGTTCAGGGATGCCAGTGCCACTGTCGGCAATACTGATTCTTGCCATGCCATGTTCACGACAAAGGCTGACATCAACTACCTTGAAAGGGCTATTTTCTACCGCATCCAGGGCATTGCGTATAAGGTTGATCAAGACTTGTTCTATCCTGACGGTGTCACCGAACACCTTGGCAGGCTCGGCAACATGCACATGCAAGTTCACGCCGCGCCTGTCGGTCTCGCTGCGCAACAAGCTGACTGCAGACTGGATAGCAGTCTGCACATCCACTTCGGCAATCGCATTCGGGCTTTTTCTGGCAAAACCCTTGAGCTGTGCAATGATGCTGCCCATGCGTTCGCTGGCATGGCTGATATGTTCCAGGTTGGCCAAAGCTTGTTCAGCCTTGCCACGATTCATAAAAGTAATCGCATTGTCGGCAAAGGCGCGTATCGCTGTCAGTGGCTGGTTCAACTCATGGGTGATGCCGGTTGCCATCTGCCCCAGCATGGCAAGTTTACCAGCTTGCACCATCTCATTCTGGGTAGAGCGCAGCAGGGTTTCGGTCTGCTTGAGTGTCAGGTAGCGGCTTTCAAGTTCTGCATTCGCCTGCGTCAATTGATGGGTGCGTTCAGCGATATGCAGCTCCAGTTCGTCCGCCGCCTTCTTGAGCGCGCGTTGAGCCAGTCGCCCCTCTTCCAACCTGCGGCGACGCTGGTCAAACACGGCGGTAAAGGCCAGGGCTATTCCCAGCATCAGAGCAACCACCAGGGAAGATTGCAAACCTGCGCGCATGACTTTGCTCTGATCGGGAAACAACATTAACTGCCAATTCAGGCGCCCTATCGGCCTTTGCAGATACTCGTCATAACCCTTCTTTTCCGCCAGCGGCAATTGCGCAATTGCTTCTATATGCTTGCCACCATATTGCAAAGTCACTTTCAAGTCCTGTTGGATGGCTGGAGACAGGTTTTGAAGACTATGATATTTCCAGGGAGCGCGATTGCTCAAAAACACCACGCCATGTCGGTCACTAAGCGCAATTGGCTCCTCACTACTGTGCCAGGCTTGCTCAAATTCATCGAGAATGATCTTGACTGCGATGACCCCTATCGGTGCCTGACTACCTCGCTTGCTGCCAGGTGAGTAGACAGGCTGGGAAATAAAATAGCCGGGGATATTCGTGGTGTTACCTATCGCATAAAAGTGGCCAGGCCGCGCTTCTTTCAAGGCTTCAGAAAAATAAGGACGAAAAGCGAAATTTTGTCCCAGATAGCTTTGTGCAGTATTCCAGTTGCTGGCAGCAATGGTATTTCCCTGCACGTCCATGAGATAGATGGCAGCTACTTTGGCTTGTTCAGCCAGCTCCTGCAGGCTCAGATTCAGTGCCTGTATCTGCGTGGCATTCTGCTTATGCAGCAACGCTTCTGCCGTCAGTGGCAGATAAGAAATGGCGAAAGGCAGGGTTTCATAACGCTCCAGCACAGATTCAATATCCAGGGAGATGATCTGCAACTGCCTGTTACCGGCTTGCCGGCTATTTTCCCTGGCAATGCTGGCAGCCACAAAATAGCTGGCGACCACCAGCGCAAAGCTGGCGAACGCAACGCAGATAAAAATCAGGCGCCGCTCACGGACATTTTCAGTATGCGACGCCGTCACAAGCTTTTACTTATAAATACCGCAGTTGATAATAATATCTTCATACTTTTCGAAATACATGGATTTTTGCTCTATCTGTTTCGAGACAGGATTGACGAACTTATAGTCTTGCCAACCTTTTCCCTTGGCTTTCGCAAGCTCCATACGTTCGCGTACAAACAGCTTGCCGTCGGCATCTTTCAAATCCAGCAAATCCTTGCCCTGCATTTTGGCATTGGCACCATGGGCAAGATTTTTGCCATTCATATCATTGATAGTGATATACAGGTCACGATCACGGAATGGTCCTTGCAAATTATTCACATCAGCAATGGTTTTCTCTCTGCCATTCGCCTTGATACTGGCAATCACTTTTTGCACCATGGCAACGGCTTCGGCCGCCGTGCCATGCGTGCTTTGCGCCTGACTTGGCGCGCCCAACAAGAAAACCAATCCCGCTACTACAATTCGTGCGAATTTCAACATGATGTCTCTCCTTATGATTTTTTGGGCGCGCCCGGAATATCCAAACGCTGTCTTTTGCTAACCAGGCTTAATCGACTGCAGCCATTTTCAGCTCATCATTATGGTGTCTTTGCTGCTCTTCCATGACCAACTGTCCCAACTCGCGTTTCAGGGCATTGAAGCCAGGGTCAGATGGATCACGCGAACGCGGCAATTCAACCAGCAAATCCTTTTTCACCGTACCTGGCCGGTAAGTCATGACAACGATACGGTCAGCCAGGTAAATTGCTTCTTCTATACTATGCGTAACGAAGATGATGGTTTTCTTCAGCTCTGACCAGATGCGCAGCAACTCATCCTGCAAGTTGCGACGCGTCAGGGCATCCAGCGCACCAAAGGGTTCATCCATTAACATGATAGGCGAATCCAGCGCCAATACACGGGCAATTGCAACCCTCTGACGCATACCGCCAGATAAATCCTTGGGAAAGCGTGCTTTAAAATCGCTCAAGCCCAGCATGGCCAGCAGACTGGCGACTCTTTGCTGGATACCTGCCTTGGCCATTCCCTTGATTTCCAAGCCAAAGGCAATATTCTGCTCCACCGTCATCCAGGGGAACAATGCATATTCCTGAAACACCATGCCACGGTCAGGACCGGGGGCGCTGACCTTCTGCCCATTGGCAATAATGCTGCCAGAAGTCGGCAAGGAAAAACCCGCAACCGCATTCAGCAAGGTCGACTTGCCGCAGCCAGATGGTCCAAGCAGGCAAACGAACTGCCCTTCCGGTATTTCCAGATTGATGTCACGCAAGGCCACGACTTCTTTGTCAGCGGTCTTGAAAATCTTGTTCACAGCTCCAATGCTGATATGACTATTGTTCATCTCAATTCTCCAATCCACGGTGCCAGCGCAGCAAATAATTGTTCAGTTTATTCATGGCAAGATCAATTGCCAGCCCCAGCAAACCGATGCTCATCATGCCTGCGATAATCTTGTCGGACCAAAAGTACTCACGCGCTTCCAGGATACGGAAACCCAGGCCATTGTTCACGGCAATCATTTCCGACACTATCACCACGATAAACGCAGTACCAATACCAATACGCACACCAGACAAAATATAAGGCACAGCCGCAGGCAGCATGACTCGTACAAACATGGTGGTCTGGCTGGCACCCAGATTACGGGCAGCCCGGATATAGATACCATCAACATGGCGGACACCGGCGATGGTGTTCATCAGCACCGGGAAAAATGCACCGATTGCAATCAGGAAGATGGCAGGTGGATTACCCAGACCAAACCAGAGTATCGACAAAGGGATGTAGGCAATTGGCGGTATCGGGCGCAATACCTGCACCAGGGGATTCATCCATGCATACATTCTTTGACTGGAACCCATCGCCAGACCAAGCGGCAAGGCCAGCCCCGCCCCCACCAAAAAACCCACTACTACACGGTACATGCTGCCCATGGTATCGCGTATCAATTCCCCAGAAAAAGCCCAGGCCAGCCAACTTGTGGTAGCTGCATCCCTGGCTTCATAGGGTGATGCGTACTCTATCCATTTTTTTACCACGGCCAGCGGCGAAGGAAGTACTTGGGCATTAACCCAACCCATGCTGGTCACCACATGCCAGATTGCGATCAGGATAACGGGCACGATCAGCCCCGCGCCAATTTCACGCCATTTGAATTTCATGATTTTTCCTTCAAGATTTGAGGAGCTGGGTGAGCAGATTTTTGCTCAAAGAAGCAGGCTCACCTTTTGCTCAAGCTAAAGACTTACTAAGAACCTGTTTACGATCTTACTGTGCGAACGTGATCGGGGCTCATGTGCTGCTCAAAATGCTCATGTACTTAAGTACATTCCGCTTTTTGCGCTGCACTTTTGTTACCCTGCCCCCGCTGACACTCGCTCGCTACAGATCGAAAACCGGTTCTAAGGCTTATTTTATGTTCAGGCTCTTCTTGGCTTGTTCCAGAAGATCGGTTTTTACCCAATCCTTGGCGACTGGCGGCTTGACCATTTTTCCTACGCCATATTTTTGCATCAGATCAGTGGTGATCTGAATATGCTCTGCCGTTACATCATAGGTGTAAGGCGAGTTTTCAATTGCATTGACGAAATCTTCATGGCTGACCTGGCCCTTAAACATGTTTTCACGCACATATTTCTCAGCCAGTTCCTTGTTTTCAATGAAGGTTTTGGTGGCTTCGACAAAGCAGCGCATGAATTTTTCGGCGACTGGACGGCGTTCTTTGTAGAACTTCTCGGTCATGACCATGGTACGCACAGGCTCACCTATTGGTGTGTCGTAAGGCTTGATGATTTCATTACCAAAACCCTTGTTGATGGCCTGGGAAGAATAGGGCTCGGACTGCATGATCGCATCGATATTCTTGCCCAGCAAAGCCTGGTTCAGGTCAGGGAAACCAAGGTAAATGATTTGTACATCCTTGCCTGGCTGGTCAGAATAAGTCAGGCCGTGTTGTGACAGTTCTGCTGCCAGCAAAATGTCCTGAATGCCACCACGGGTAACGCCAACTTTTTTGCCTTTCAAATCCTTGACTGTTTTTATGCCCAGATCTGTGCGCCCGACCAGGCGTGCGCCACCCTTGGCAAAACCAGCGACCACGTAGATAGCAGTGCCACTGGCCCGTGCAGATATGGTTGCTTCTGAAGATACGGCACCCACATCAAGTTCGCCAGCAATGACTGCCTGCATGGCATCCAGGCCTTTGGCGAACACCCGTTCTTCCACCTTGATGCCGCACTTGGGGGCGATTTCCTTGATATACGATACCGCGCCATAATGCGCAAATTTCAGATTACCCAGTCTGACAACGTCCTGGGCCTGGGCCGCGCTGGCAAACAATCCTGAACTAATTACACTGGCAAGCAAAATCTTTTTAAACATCGTTGTCTCCTGAAGTGTGATTTAATTTTTTCCTACACGCACTGATTAGCAGATATTGTGCCAGCATAAAAATTTAAGTAAACGACTGATTTTATTCATTTTTTTGCACATAAGGTCGCTGAATTGATGCGAAAAACCGGATTACACCTGTCGGGTATTCCGTGTTTTCGCACTGACTTGCTGATGTGGGCTAGCGTAGAAACTTGCCGTCACGGCCTATCATGGTCAGGTCTACAAACTCACTGCCGCTATGGTCCCGCTCACTATAAGTCACGGTAATACCACCCAGATCAACCTTGTGCATGGATTCCAGTGCCCGTATCAAGCCATCGCGTGTCAAGCCCTTGCCTGCCCGCTTCAAACCTTCTACCAGCAACTTTGCTGCTACAAAACCTTCCATCGCTGCATAGGATGGTGCTACACCATTGTCCTTGGCGATGGTCTTGAACTCTTGACCAAGCATCGTCGACACCAGATGTGGTGCAGGCATGATCTGCGAAACCATGATGCCGGTTGCGACTGGACCCAGGGAGTCAATGAAGGATTGCGAAGCATTATTTGACAGCGTCATGACTTGTATTGTGCTGCCTTTGGCACGCAAGCCACGCACAACATCAGCCACAGTCGTAGCCGAGCCGATGATGATCAAGGCTTTGGCGGGGGACTTGATCACTTCATCGATGGCCTTGGGAACATCAGGCTTTGCTCTGTCATATTTGCTGATTAACGAAGGTTTCAGCTTAAAGTGATCCATCGAAGCAGTAAAACCGGCCAGGCCGTCACCACCGAAAGTATCATCCACGTGCATCAGGGCAATGTCTTTCAAGCCTATGGTAGAAAACTGCTCTACCGCTTTTTTCACTTCATCCTGATACTTGGCCCTGACATTGAAGATATAACGATTAACCGGGCTGTGGAATACCGCCGCACCAGTGCTTGGGGCAATCAGGGGTACTTTATTGGCCGCCAGTATGGGTAAAATCGCCTGGGTATGCGGTGTCCCACGGCTCTGGAACAAGGCAAAGACATGGTCCTTTTTAATCAGGGTCTCGGCATTGCTGGCCGCCGTGACTGGATCGAACTTATCATCAAGAATGCGCAATTCTATCTTGCGACCATTAATGCCACCGTTCTTATTGACTTGATTAAAATATGCTGCAGCACCAGCATTCATTTCCTTGACAGGGCCAGCGATCTGCCCGGTCAAACCTACAGTTTGTCCTATCAGTATGTTATTGTCAGTGACACCCTCTTCTGCCTGACTGTAAACAGAAAAAGTAAGCAGGGTGCACAAGCAAATGATGCGTGGCAAGCGCCAGGCACGATGAAGTCGACTCATGATTGTCTCCAGATTATTGAGCGGCTATTTTTAGAATCTGCGACAAAAACAAGGTGAACAAAGCGGTTGGCCTTGTCATCTTGATATTGTAGCAAGCTCTGGGATAGCGCTCTTATTAGCAGACTTCATACCAAGCAAGAATGAAGGCTGGCAAGCCGTTTTTAACCGTTTTTCAAAGCAAAATATATCCGTAATATCCCGCATGCGTCTGAAATTTCGCACATATGACAAAAATAATTCTGGATTTCCAGAATTCTGAACACATCTTCTTTGCACAATCTGCGAAATGCCAGAGTCTGCATGCGGCTTCGGGTAAAATGCCTGCTTTAACTGCTACTGCAGGCCCTCTGGTTCGCAGTAAGTGCCGCTCTATTGATTTTTTCTTAAGATTTCCTAAGCAAACATGCTCGATAACCTTACCCAGCGCCTCGCCAAAGTCGTCAAGACCATGCGCGGCGAAGCCCGTCTGACTGAATCCAATACCGCCGACATGTTGCGCGAAGTGCGCATGGCCTTGCTGGAGGCAGACGTTGCCTTGCCTGCAGTGCGTGAACTGATCGCCCGCGTCAAAGAAAAAGCCATGGGCGAAGAAGTCATTTCCTCCCTGACACCGGGTCAGGCCCTGGTCGGCGTGGTACAGAAAGAACTGGCCGCCCTGATGGGGGCAGACCTTGGCGAAGAGGCTTCTCAACTGAGTTTTAACTGCCAGCCACCGGCAATCATCCTGATGGCCGGTTTGCAAGGTGCCGGTAAAACCACGACAGTCGGTAAGCTGGCCAAGTATCTGCGTGAGCAAAAAAAGAAAAAAGTATTAACAGTTTCTGCCGACGTTTACCGTCCAGCTGCGATAGGTCAGTTGCAGACTGTGACAGCACAGGTTGGCGCCGACTTTTTCCCATCTCTGCCCACTGACAAACCGGTAGATATCGCCCTGGCTGCGCTGGACTACGCAAAAAAACATTATCACGATGTATTGATCATCGATACTGCAGGTCGTCTGGGTATAGATGAAGCGATGATGCAAGAAATTGCTGCTGTCCACGCTGCCGTCAAACCGATAGAAACCCTGTTTGTGGTGGATGCCATGCTGGGTCAGGATGCCGTCAATACCGCCAAGGCATTTAATGATGCCCTGCCTTTAACAGGCGTGGTACTGACCAAGCTCGATGGTGATGCACGCGGCGGCGCGGCCCTGTCGGTACGTTATATCACCGGCAAACCGATCAAATTCGTCGGTGTCGCAGAAAAACTCGATGGCCTCGAATCCTTCGATGCCACCCGTATGGCCAATCGCATCCTGGGCATGGGTGACATCCTGGCGCTGGTGGAATCGGCGCAAAAAGGCATGGATGTGGCCGCAGCACAGGATCTGGCGCACAAGATCAAGGATGGCGGCAAATTCGATATGAATGACTTCAAGATGCAAATTTCGCAGATGAAGAACATGGGCGGTCTGTCGAACCTGATGGATAAGCTGCCGGCGCAAATGCAGCAGGCGGCCAGTGGTGCCAACATGGACCAGGCTGAAAAGCAGGTACGCCGCATGGAAGGCATGATCAATTCCATGACACCACAAGAAAGAGCCAAGCCAGAATTGATCAAGGCTTCACGCAAGCGCCGTATCGCCGCCGGTGCCGGTGTACAGATACAGGAAGTCAATCGCATGCTGGCCCAGTTTGATCAGATGCAATCGATGATGAAGAAATTGCGTGGCGGCGGCATGATGAAGATGCTGCGCAGCATGAAGGGAATGATGCCGGGCAAGCGCTGAGTTTTTGCCAGATTTAGCTAGAACTCATTTCATAAATAGGGTGAGATGCGTTTGTCTCATAGCGTGAGCTGGCAAGGCGGACGAGGCAGTCAATAGCGGTGCTATTGATAACGAGTCCAACGCAGTCCAGCACGCGCTATGAGGCAAACCCTTCGGGAACTGACGATTTGGGCGCATTGCAGCGTTGTGCCCTTTGCTAAGGCAGGAGCCTTAGCTTCAGGTCACGCCTTGCACTGCATCCCAAATCGTCTTGTTCGCACTCATCCTATTTATGAAATGAGTTCTAAATTCAGCTAAATTTTTCGCAGTATTTCTGTTCGCATTTCTCTCTATGAAAAAATGCCGGATAGCAGCCAAAATGGCGCTAATCCGGCATTTTTTTAGACTTAAATCCAACGACAGGCAAATTCCTGCACTTTTTCATGAAATTCCAGCAAAAAACACTTGCATCCCTGTAAAAACCGCACCACTATTAGCGATGCGTGAAGTGACGCAATGCAGGAGCTTTTCAAAACGATCAAAGCTCCGTCCACGAAATTTGTGAAGGAGGCTATTTATGGCAACAGCACCAAAGAAACCAGCAGCAAAACCGGCAGCTAAACCAGCGGCTAAACCAGCAGCAAAAGCAGCCGCTCCAAAGGCAGCAGCAGCGAAACCTGCAGCAAAAGCAGCAGCGCCTAAAAAAGCCGCAGCCGCCAAACCAGCAGCAGCACGCAAGCCAAATGCAGCGTTCATGAAACCTATGACTATCTCCCCAGTTCTGGCAGCAGTCATCGGTGCAGCAGCAATTCCTCGTACTGAAGTCACTAAAAAAGTATGGGAATACATCAAGAAACACAAGCTGCAAGATGAAGCAAACAAACGCAACATCAACGCGGATGACAAGTTGAAAGCCGTTTTCGATGGCAAAAAACAAGTGTCCATGTTTGAAATGACTAAACTCATTTCCGGTCATCTGTCCTGATTTTTTCAGGAAGAGATTCCCGAAGTTGCTTTGGGAAACTTAAGGGAAGCAGTTAGTCCCATCCCAAACAAAAATGCCCGCATAGCGCGGGCATTTTTGTTTTTATTTTCTGCAAATTCATTTATGGACGCCCACTTACAAATTGCCGCAAGTGACGGGGACAGTTGCCAGCTCATTGCCGATAATCTCACCGGGCTTGCGATGCAAGATGCAATACGTTCCGTAAGGGGTGATGACTTTTGAGACTGGCCGACCATCACCGAGTATATGCACTTCGTGTTTATAGCTTTCCCGCATGACAGTAGAGGATGATTTCACCGCAGCACCAAACTTTTCCATGGGCGCGGGGGCAGTTTTGGCGCTGACCTGATCGCGGTACTGAAAGTCTTTTTTCAAACCATTGAAAATCTCCCTTGTGTCACGGTTAACGGGCATTTCATTTCCGGAACTTGCTGGCTCTTTTTCGACTGACAGATTCGATTGTTCTTTGTCGCTGACAGTCGCTTTGTCTGTGACGCCGATAGCGGAACTGTGCCGCGGAACTGGCATGACTCTGCTTTGACGAGATGGTTCTGTCAAATCCTGCGTAGCTGGTGAGCGTGGTGTCAGTTTCATCTGCTCAGGCTGATTCAAAAAAATCAGACTGCCACTAGTTGTTTGCGTCGCCCCATCTTTGTACATCGCATTTGACTGCGACCACAGCAGATACAAAGCCGCGTGCAACAGGAGGACTACAAACAATATCTGCCACTCATTGCCTTGAGCAGGCGCTCGATAAGAAGCTAGCAGCATGTATCTCTCCTCGCCTCAATAGCTGCCGCAACTGACTGTCTGTATGCCTGGGGATCGCGTGATATCTGCGCCGGGTTTTGCGCCTATTACACAATAGGAACCTGCTGGTGTCGTAACCTTGGTCATGGCCGTACCATCCGCCATAATAATGTTCTTATAGCTGGTGCCACGAGGACGCGCAGCAGCGGCAACATTGATGCCAAATTGCACCATGGATGATTTTTCTGGCTTGATATCGGTCAGGATGCGATTTGGCATTTCGCGCTCTACCTGCTTGATGACTTTGCTGATGTCACGCTCAATGACGACAGGCGGCTCACTAGTTAATGCAGGCATGCTTGATTCAGTATTCGTGACCGGGGGAACTTTGATGCCTGTACCTGCATCACTGGTAACGGGTATGTTGGGAGCATTCAGCACTAGCGGTGCGCGGGGTTTGTTTGGCAACGACAATTGGCTGGGTGGCGCCACTGGTTTGGTCAGGGGTATAGCCTGTTCAGGCTTGGTTTGTACTGGCGCTTCCAGCATGCGAACAACAAAAGCCAGTGGCGTGCTCATTTCATGTTTATGTCTGACCAGGCTTGGCCAAAGCATGATCAGCAAGAAATGGGCAAGCAAAACCGTAAGCAGCAATTGCCAGCGTGGGCGCAATAACTTGCGCCAGTCTGTGCTGCCAAAATCTTCTTGATAAAAGAGTGCCTGCATGTCGGGTCTTGGTGTCATCCTGAATATGATCGGGCATTCTGGAATGCCCGATCATACTTGGCCCGTGATTTATGCAAAGGACTATTTTACAAGACCAGGAGTAGCGTTAATTGCTACCTGAGGGTGATGCAGATTTTACTCAGCAAATGAATCAGCTGTTGAATTCCCAATTTTTCCAGTTGGAAAGCACTGCCTTGGGATATTCAGGGCGGCCACGGCTACCATTGTAGCGACCTAGTGCCAGGTAGAGATCACCTTTTTCCATATCAATATACAGACGTAAAATCGAGCAGCCATAACGCAAGTTTGTCTGCATCTGGAACAGTTTTTTCGCATCGCCATCACCAATCACACGAGACCAGAATGGCATGACCTGCATATAGCCACGTGCTCCGACAACAGAAGTCGCATATTTGCGGAAGGCAGACTCTACCTGTATCAAACCCATGACCATGGCAACATCGAGGCCAGCGCGCTTGGATTCATACCAGATGGCATCCAGCAATTCCTTGCGGGTCTGTAAATCGGGGATGCGTCGCTTAAGGCGCGATGCCATCTCACCTTGCCAGTTGATGTACTTGATACGTTCTTCTATGGTGGCAAACGTAGGTTTGGGTGGCGTGGAATCAGAAACGGCTTTGGCCAGTGCAAGGCGTACTGAATCTGCCATGGCTTCTTCTTTTTGATTACCGGCTTGCACCGGTAATGCAGAAACAGCCAACATGCAGATTACCAGATGCAGGATGGATTTTTTCCACCCTGCACATATGACTTGCAGATCAAACTTACCGCTGAATCTTCCTTTGCTCCACACGCAAAAGCGCAAGAAAAAATACTTCATCCTGCGGCTTATTTTTCTACCATCTTGGCCTGGATGAAGGCCAGCATCTCGGCCACAGGCACATTGCTGGCTTCAGTATCGCGACGGCCCAAATATTCCAGCTTGCCTTCTTTAAGACCACGGTCACCGATGACGATGCGATGCGGCACACCAATGAGTTCCCAGTCAGCAAACATGGCACCAGGACGTTCGCCACGGTCATCCAGTATCACGTCGATACCAGCAGCAATCAAAGCCTGGTACAGGGATTCAGCCTCAGTCTTGACAGCTTCACTGCGGTCCATGCCCATAGGGCAGATGACGACTTCAAACGGTGCAATTGAAGTTGGCCAGATGATGCCCTTGTCATCGAAATTCTGTTCTATTGCAGCACCCAGAATACGGGTGACGCCTATACCGTAGCAACCCATTTGCAGCAATTGTGGTTTGCCGTTTTCATCAAGGAAGGTGGCTTTCATATCGTCGGAATAGCGGGTGCCAAGCTGAAATACATGGCCAACTTCGATGCCGCGCTGAATAGCTAACATACCTTTGCCATCTGGAGATGGATCTCCAGCGACGACATTGCGTAAGTCAGCAACTGCTGGCTCAGGCAAATCACGACCCCAGTTGGCACCGGTGAAGTGAAAATCAGCTTCATTCGCGCCACAGACAAAGTCAGCCATGTTGGCGACGGTTCTGTCAGCCACGATATTGACTGGTTTTTGTGTGCCGATAGGGCCGAGGTAGCCTGGCTTGGTACCAAAATGCTCGACAATTTCTGCCTCGGTAGCAAAGCGGTAGTTGGCCATGCCAGCTATTTTGCCTGCCTTGACTTCATTGAGTTCATGGTCGCCACGTAACAGCAGCAGCCAGATTTGCGCTGCCTTGCCACTGTCTTTTTCCGCATCAACTGCGAGCACGATGGACTTGACCGTCGTTTCCAACGGGATGTTGAGCAGTTGCGCGACATCTTCACACTTGGCTTTACCTGGCGTGGCAGTCTTGGTCAGCGCAGTTGCAGCGGCTGGGCGGCTGGTTTGCGTAGGCAAGGCTTCTGCCGCTTCCATATTGGCGGCGTAATCAGAAGTCGGGCAATACACCAGCGCGTCTTCACCAGTATCAGCAATGACGTGGAATTCATGTGAGCCAGAACCACCAATCGCGCCGTTATCAGCAGCTACCGCACGGAATTCCAGGCCAAAGCGCTGGAAGATACGCGTGTAGGCGTCATACATGACTTCATAAGACTTTTGCATGCCTTCGACATTGCGGTCAAAAGAATACGCATCTTTCATGGTGAATTCACGGCCACGCATGAGACCAAAACGTGGCCGGCGTTCGTCACGGAACTTGGTCTGGATGTGATAAAAATTCACAGGCAACTGGCGGTAAGAGCGGATTTCTGTGCGTATGACATCAGTAATCGCTTCTTCCGACGTAGGCTGGATAATGTAATCGCGGCCATGGCGGTCTTTGACGCGCATGAGCTCCGGGCCCATCTTGTCCCAGCGGCCAGTTTCTTGCCAGAGTTCTGCAGGTTGTACGACGGGCATCAGCATCTCTATCGCTCCGGCGCGATTCATTTCTTCACGAACAATGTTCTCTACTTTGCGGATGATACGCAAGCCCATGGGCATGTAGTTATAGATGCCGGAACCGAGGCGCTTAATCATGCCCGCACGCATCATCAGTTTATGGCTGACGATTTCGGCATCGGCAGGAGCTTCTTTCAGTGTGGAAATAAAAAATCGTGTAGCACGCATGACAGTGATTCTTTTTAAATGGAGGGTTATAATCAACTCAATTTTAAAGGATTAGCTGGCTAATGCGCCCACTCTTTGCACATTTGATGAAGGAAACTGCGATTTGTTCGCCTCCATGGAGGCTGTCCGCTGAAAAATGCAGTGTTTTTCGACGAAACAAACGCTCTCTACGCTATCTATTGCAGGAGCAAGCCGTTTAGCCACAGAAAGTTTCGAGGTTGAACATGCTGGATCGTGAAGGCTTCCGCCCTAACGTTGGCATAATTTTGCTAAACGCCAACAATGAAGTCTGGTGGGGAAAGCGGGTGCGCGAGCATTCCTGGCAATTCCCCCAGGGTGGCATTAAATATGGTGAGTCACCGGAACAGGCCATGTACCGGGAACTCGAAGAAGAAACCGGCTTACTACCTGAGCATGTCAAAGTCATAGGGCGTACCCGTGACTGGCTGCGCTATGAAGTGCCGGATCATTTTATCAAGCGTGAAATCCGCGGGCATTATCGTGGGCAAAAACAGATCTGGTTCCTGTTGCGCATGATAGGCCGTGATTGCGATGTCAATCTGCGGGCCAGCACCCATCCTGAATTTGACGCCTGGCGCTGGCATGACTATTGGGTCCCGCTGGATGTAGTAATTGAATTCAAACGTGGTGTTTATCAACTGGCCTTGCAGGAATTGTCGCGCTATGTGCACCGCACAGAGCACCCCAATTCCAATCGCAGCCGCTATTTGCGTAATCAGCAACAAACACCCAAAAATCAGGATTGCAAGAAAACCGAGCCAGAAGAGTCCAAATAATTTATGTTGAATAAAAAACTAGGTCGTATCATCCTTACCCTGGCCTTGCTGCCTGGCAGCTTTGCCTATGCGGCAGACCAGGAAGAAGATGACAAGGAGTGGCATGAGGTCGTCCTGCAATTACCAGAGGCACCAAAGCCGGAAAACCTGCTGAATTTTTACAAGAGCCCCAGCCAGTCTTTTGCGATTGACACCAAATCTCTTACAGTGGCAACGGATGGCACCATCCGTTATAGCCTGGTAGCAACCAGCGCTGGGGGTGCCAAGAACATCAGCTATGAAGGCCTGCGTTGCCAGACTTATGAGGTCAAACTGTATGCCTTCGGTCGGCCTGACGGCACATGGTCGCGCTCACGCCGCAACCAGTGGGATGGCATCACGAACACCGGTGCAAACAAACAGCATGCAGCCTTGTTCTCTGACTATTTTTGCGAAGGCAAAACCATCGCAGGCAAAGTCAATGTGTTGCTGGACAAACTGCGCGGGAAAAAGATGTCATATTACTAGCCAGCTGCAACAGGATGCAGGAATAAAATGGGCGCTGATTTTTTTCACTCATGCGCCCATTTTTTATATCTGATTCATAGCAACACCAGATTATCGCGGTGTATCAATTCAGATTCTTCAACAAAGCCAAGTATGGATTCTATCTCGCTCGAAGCATGGCGCTTGATACGACGAGCATCTGCGCTTGAGTAATTAATCAGCCCCCTTGCTACCGGAGTACCCGCCTCATCACAGCAAGTAACCACTGCACCACGGCTGAATTCGCCGCGTACATCGAGTACGCCTATGGGTAGCAAGGATTTGCCTTCACGTATCAGTTTTTGTACGGCACCCGGATCCAGCACGACCTGGCCCAGGGTCTGCAAATGATCCATCATCCATTGCTTGCGCGCCGCCACCGGGGCCATTTGCGAAATCAATTGTGTACCTATGGCTTCGCCCTGCGCCAGACGCAGCAAGACATTCTCTTCGCGGCCCCAGGCGATGACCGTGTGCGCCCCAGAACGCGCGCCCCTTTTGGCGGCGAGTATCTTGGTCAGCATGCCACCACTACCGAGGCTGGAACCAGCACCACCTGCCATGGCTTCCAACGCCAGGTCACCTGCCCTGGCTTCGTGCACGAAGGTTGCATTCGGGTCTTTGCGTGGGTCCGCTGTATACAAGCCCTTTTGGTCAGTCAGGATGATGAGAGCATCGCCTTCTATTAAATTGGCTACCAGGGCGCCGAGCGTGTCATTGTCACCAAACTTGATTTCATCGGTAACCACTGTATCATTTTCATTGATGATGGGGACGATGCCCAGGCGCAGCAAAGTGAACAATGTCGAGCGCGCATTCAGGTAGCGTTCACGATCCGCCAAGTCGGCATGCGTCAACAAAATTTGTGCTGTACCTATCTGGTGTTCACGAAAGCTGCTTTCATAAATTTGTGCCAGGCCCATTTGACCGACGGCAGCACAAGCCTGCAATTCGTGGATGGCAGTCGGTCGTTTTTCAAAGCCCAGGCGTTGCCGCCCTTCGGCGATGGCACCAGAGCTGACCAGCACGACTTCCTTGCCCATGGCACGCAAGCCAGCGATCTGGGCAGCCCATTTGGCGATGGCCTGCTTGTCCAGCCCCTTGCCATCATTGGTAACCAGGGATGAACCTACTTTGATAATCAGGCGTTTTGCTTGCTGAATGACAGATTGCATAAATAAGGGACAAATGTGATTTGGTGATGTTGCCGCACTTCAGCGGCGAACAAATCAAAATTATACTTTATATGGATACTATCGCTGCAATCTAAATTTAATTCACATTTAAAAGGCATATTCTACTTTTTATGAGATTTTAATTATTAAAAAGAAATTTTCCAAATAAAAAATAATCACCTTTATACATTTTTAGTTGTTGATGAACAGATGGTGGACGTAAAAAAACCTGGCTTTCACCAGGTTTTTTATTAGTCTTCCAGCACTTTAAAACGCGGATCATCCGGATCAATGGACAAAATACCCTGCGCTTCTTCTTTCATCGTGGTTTCTTGCGAACGCTGCTCATGTGTACGTTTTTCTTCCAGATATTTATAAATCTCGGTCACCAACTCTTCACAACCTTCGCGATTCAAGGCAGAAATTTCAAAGACCGGGCCTTTCCAGGCAAAACGCTTGATGAAGTCTTTGACCTTTTTCTTGCGTTCGTCTTCTGTCAATACGTCGAGTTTATTGAGTACCAGCCAGCGTGGCTTCTCATACAGACTTTCGTCGTATTTACGCAATTCCTTGATCAGCGCCTTGGCATCTTTAACCGGATCTACCGCCTCATCAAACGGTGCCAAATCAACAATATGCAAGAGCAAACCTGTGCGTTGCAAATGCTTCAAAAACTGTATGCCCAAGCCAGCACCGTCCGCGGCCCCCTCGATCAAGCCAGGAATATCGGCGATGACGAAGCTTTTTTCGTGGCTGACACGAACCATACCCAGGTTAGGGTGCAGGGTTGTGAAAGGATAATCAGCGATTTTCGGGCGCGCATTGGATACCGCAGTAATGAAAGTTGATTTACCGGCATTTGGCAAACCCAGCAGGCCCACGTCGGCCAACACTTTCAATTCCAGGCGCAATTCGCGGCGTTCGCCTTCTTTACCATCAGAGCGTTGACGTGGCGCACGATTGGTGGACGTTTTGAAGTGGATATTGCCCCAGCCGCCCTCGCCGCCTTTGACCAGTTCAACTTCCTGGCCATGTTCGGTCAGGTCAGCAATGACTTCATCGGTATTTCTGTCGCAAATCTGCGTACCAACTGGCATGCGCAGACGGATATCGTCAGCACCTTTGCCATAACAGTCTGCACCACGGCCATTTTCACCATCTTTGGCTTTGTGCAATTTGGAATAGCGATAATCAACCAGGGTGTTGATATTACGGTCAGCTACAGCCCAGATACTGCCGCCACGGCCACCATCACCACCATCGGGGCCGCCGAATGGGCGGAATTTTTCACGACAAAAAGACGCCACACCATTGCCACCGTCACCGGCGATTACTTCAATTCTGGCTTCATCAATAAATTTCATTTTTACCACCTAAAAAAGCTTGTATAAATTTTTGTAGCCTGATGGAACAATAAATTTATACAGGATTTCTTCAAATTAAAAGGGCTAACGCCAAACTGTTTACACAGGGTGTGTTGACTGAGAGGTGAGCTTACGGCAAGATAGTGCCGCAATAAGCTGGAACGGAGACTGATCCAACTAAAAAGGCCCTACCGATGGCAGAGCCTTTTTATCATACTGGCTTGCGCCCTGCTTTGAATTACTTCAATGCATTACGCCGCTGCTGCGTCTGCAACAACAATAGCGAACTGGTGACGTGCTGCACCTTTGATCGCGAATTGTACTTTGCCATTAACCAGAGCGAACAAAGTGTGATCTTTGCCCATACCAACGTTTTCACCAGCGTGTACGCGAGTACCGCGTTGACGAATGATGATACCGCCGGCGTTGATAGCCTGGCCGCCGTAGACTTTAACGCCAAGGCGTTTTGATTCTGAGTCACGACCATTGCGCGTGGTGCCGCCGCCTTTTTTGTGTGCCATTTTTAATTAGCTCCTTAAATACAGGTAGATTGATTGCTGATCTACAGATTAGCCGTTGATAGAAACGATTTGCAATTCAGTGTAGTTTTGGCGATGGCCTTGACGTTTCTGATAGTGCTTACGACGACGCATTTTGAAAATGCGCACTTTGTCGTGACGACCGTGATCTATAACCTTAGCCAGCACCGTAGCACCTGCGACCAATGGAGCACCAAACTTAATGGTCTCACCAGCGCCCAAAGCGAGCACTTGATCAATGGTGATTTCGGAGCCAATGTCTGCAGGTATCTGTTCTACTTTAAGTTTTTCACCAGCGACAACTTTGTATTGTTTGCCTCCGGTTTTTATGACCGCGTACATGTGAAACCTCATCAAATAAATATTAGGGATTTTCTCCCCGCCAGACAAAACTCACCTGGGAAGTCGGGAAAACCCCAAATTGTACATAATCCTGCCAAAAGCGTCAAAGACTATTTGCATATTTTTTCAGCACACCCATGGTAAACAGGGAATTGACCGATAATAACCGGTAATAAATAGAGGAAGCACAAGAGAACTGGTGCATTTCAAGCAAATACCAGCACTGCATCGTATAATCGCGGTCATCCCGGATTCTTATGCAGGTTCTCCCTTGTCTGCCACAAACAACCAAAACCCCATCACCGAACTGATCGCCGTCGATATGGACGCAGTGAATCAGGTAATCCGCAACAAATTGCATTCTGAAGTTGCTCTGGTCAATCAGATCGCCGAATACATTATCAGCGCTGGCGGCAAACGAATACGTCCAGTGCTGGTCTTGCTGGTAGCGAATGCCTTTCAATACCAGGGCAAGCACCATCATGAGCTTGCCGCCATCGTCGAATTCATCCATACAGCTACCCTGCTGCATGACGATGTGGTGGATGAATCGTCCATGCGCCGTGGCCGCAAGACTGCCAATGCCTTGTTTGGCAATGCTGCCTCAGTTCTGGTAGGTGACTTCCTGTATTCACGCGCCTTTCAGATGATGGTTTCCATCAATAGCATGCAAATCATGCAAATTCTGGCCGACGCCACCAATGTTATTGCTGAAGGCGAAGTCTTGCAATTGCTGAATATGCATGATCCTGACGTGACCGAGGAGCGTTATCTGCAAGTAATACGTTCCAAAACAGCCAAACTGTTTGAAGCCGCAGCAGAGATTGGTGCGCTTATCGCTGGTGCCAATCAGGCAGAAATCGAGGCTGCAGGCGAATATGGGCGCTCTTTGGGCACTGCTTTTCAGTTGATTGACGATGTGCTGGATTATTCCGGGAATGCCGAAGACATAGGTAAAAACGTCGGTGATGATTTGCGCGAAGGCAAACCTACCCTGCCGCTGATTTATCTGATGAAAAATGGCAGTGCGGAAGAACGCGATCTGGTACGGGCCTGCATAGAAAACGGCGACGAATCCAAATTTGATGCCATACTGGACGCGATCACCAAGTCCGGCGCACTGGCTTATACGCAAAGTGAAGCTGTCAAGGCAGCCGAGCGTGCGGCAACAGCCATCGCGGACTGGCCGGATAATCAGTACAAACAGGCCATGGTCAAACTGTGCGCCTTTGCCGTAGGCAGGAATCATTAAGTCACGAAATTCGTAGAATTAACAGACTGTTACAAAATCGGGCAGACAGGTAGTCTGCTCAAAATCTGCGCTCTGGCCAGCAAAAAAATGCCTGAAAAAAAATGGCATGGCTATTTGGCGGAAAACGATCTATACAGAGTAAAGAAGTAATGAATCAGTGTCGAAAATGACGGAAATGATTCATTGCCGGATGGCGGTGTAGCCGCAATGCAAATTTTGCCAGATCCAGTGTGGCTACACTATGGAACGACTTTACAAATAACAGGCTTAGTTGCATTATCACAAGGCAACTGATTGTATTGGCAAATTTACTCAAAAGATCCTATGTCCGCAGTCCTACCAAATTCAGCGCCCCAAATGGCAACTCCTGGCTTGGCGCGAGCCTTGATGCAAGCCAATTTATTGACGCCCGCTCAGGTTGAAACTGTGAGCAAAAAAGCACAGGCGGAAAAGATCGGCTTCATTGATGCACTGACGCAAAGTGGCACTGTCAGCGCACGTGATCTGGCGACTTTTTGCTCCGATGCTTTCGGCTACCCCTTACTGGATTTATCGGTCATCAATGAGTCACTGATCCCGGACAAACTGGTTGATCAAAAGCTCATGCAGGCCCAACGCCTGCTGGCGGTAGCGAAAAAAGGTAATAAAGTTTCTTTGGCGATTTCCGATCCGACCAATAATTCAGCTCTGGATCAGGTCAAATTTCAAACCGGTCTTGGTATAGACATTATTGTAGTGCAGCATGATGCCCTGGTTAAGCTGCTGGACAAGCTGGGCAAATCCTCTGAACAAAGCCTGAATGAAATTGGCGGCGATGACTTTGATCTCGAGTTCAAGGAAGATGATCTCGGTGCCGGTGCCGCTGCCGAAGCTCAGGCCACAGAGATTGATGATGCGCCAGTCGTCAAATTCCTGCAAAAAATGCTGATTGATGCCATCAATATGGGGGCATCCGATTTGCATTTTGAACCGTTTGAAAAATTCTACCGCATACGCTTTCGTGTCGATGGTGAACTCAGAGAGATTGCCCAGCCACCGCTGGCCATCAAGGACAAATTATCCTCGCGTATCAAGGTTATCTCCAAACTGGATATTTCTGAAAAACGCGTACCGCAAGACGGTCGCATGAAATTACAGTTATCGGCGAGTAAGTCCATCGATTTTCGTGTGAGCACTTTGCCTACTCTGTTTGGTGAAAAGATCGTTATGCGTATTCTGGATGGCTCTCAGGCGCAAATGGGTATTGATGCCTTGGGCTATGACCCTGATCACAAAGCCATCTTGATGGAAGCCATTCAACGACCTTATGGCATGGTACTGGTTACCGGGCCTACGGGTTCTGGTAAAACGGTGTCACTGTACACTTGCCTCAACGTCATTAATAAACCTGGCATCAATATATCTACGGCCGAAGATCCGGCTGAGATCAACTTGCCAGGTGTCAACCAGGTCAATGTCAATGACAAAGCGGGCCTGACCTTTGCTGCCGCGCTGAAGTCTTTCTTGCGTCAAGATCCTGACGTCATCATGGTGGGTGAAATTCGTGACCTGGAAACTGCCGATATTGCCATCAAGGCTGCGCAAACTGGTCACATGGTGTTTTCCACCCTGCATACCAATGATGCACCTGCTACCTTGACCCGTTTGATGAACATGGGTGTGGCACCTTTCAATATTGCCTCATCTGTCATTTTGATTACGGCACAAAGGCTGGCACGTCGCCTGTGCACCTGTAAAAAACCTGTCGAGATCCTCGACGAGGTCTTGCTGCAAGCCGGTTTCAAGGATGAAGACCTGGACGGCACCTGGAAACCTTACGGCCCTGTCGGTTGTGACCGTTGCAACGGTGGCGGCTATAAGGGTCGTGTCGGCATCTATCAATTGATGCCTATATCTGAAGCGCTGGAGCGCCTCATACTTGCCAGCGCCAGTGCACTGGATCTGGAAGAGCAGGCGCAAAAAGAAGGAATCAGAAATTTACGTCAATCCGGATTGATGAAGGTCAGACAGGGAATGACCAGCCTCGAGGAAGTCCTCGGATGTACCAACGAATAATAAGAGAATAATGATATGGCAACTAATCTGTCAAAATCCGCAAAATCAGGACAAATCAAAGAACATCTGTACGCCTGGGAAGGCAAAGACAAATACGGCAAAGTAGTCAGGGGGGAAACACGCGCCGGTGGTGAAGCGATCGTCAACGCCACCTTGCGTAGACAAGGCATCCTGGTTACCAAGTTAAAGAAGAAAAACTATACCTCTGGCCAAAAAATTACGGACAAGGATATCACCTTGTTTACCCGTCAACTGGCAACCATGATGAAGGCCGGTGTGCCTTTGTTGCAATCCTTTGATATCGTTTCCAAAGGCCACAGCAATCCGTCTGTTTCAAAATTATTGCAGGATATCCGTGGAGATGTCGAAACTGGTACCAGTCTGAATGCGGCTTTCCGTAAATTTCCACTGTATTTCGACCCGCTATTCTGCAACCTGGTGGGTGCTGGTGAACAAGCGGGTATTCTGGAAGAGTTGCTGACCCGCCTCGCCATTTACAAGGAAAAAACGCAGGCGATCAAGGCCAAGATCAAATCGGCATTGACTTATCCTATTGCCATTCTGTCCATCGCTTTTCTCGTTACCGCCGTCATCATGATTTGGGTGGTTCCTGCATTCAAGCAGGCTTTCAGCAGTTTTGGTGCAGAATTGCCAGGACCTACCCTTTTTGTCATGGCCATCTCAGACTTTTTCGTTGAATACTGGTATCTCATCTTTGGTATCACGTTTGGTAGTGTTTACTTCTTTTTCCAGACATGGAGGCGCTCATTAAGTATGCAGCGGGCCATGGATAGATTGTTATTACAAGCGCCTATTTTTGGTGCTGTGATTAGAAAAGCAACGATTGCCCGATGGACTCGTACACTCGCCACCATGTTTGCTGCTGGTGTCCCCCTGGTTGAGTCCCTGGATTCTGTAGGCGGCGCATCTGGTAATGCTGTCTACCTTGATGCCACCATCAAAATTCAAACAGAAGTCAGTACTGGTACGAGTTTGACTGTGGCAATGCAGAATGCCAATGTGTTTCCTCCCATGGTCACCCAGATGGTCGCCATTGGTGAAGAATCTGGTGCGCTTGATTCCATGCTAGGCAAAGTAGCTGATTTTTATGAAGACGAAGTTGATGAAGCAGTAGCGGCCATGTCCAGCCTGATGGAACCTATCATCATGGTGATCCTGGGTGTGGTCATTGGTGGCCTGGTGGTTGCCATGTACTTGCCTATCTTCAAAATGGGTTCGGTTGCGGGATGATGGACGTACTGCTTTTTGCAATGCCGCATGATTATTTGTCCACAATAGCCTTCGGGCTATTGGGACTTCTCATAGGCAGTTTTTTGAATGTAGTGATTTATCGTTTGCCCAAAATCTACTTGCGCGAAGTAGATAATTTTGTTGCTGAGCAACGTAAGGAAACATTGCCGCATCAGGATAAATTCAACCTCATGCTACCCAGATCTGCCTGTCCGCATTGCGGCCATCAGATCACGGCGATGGAAAACATTCCAGTCATCAGCTACCTCGTGATTGGTGGTAAATGCACGGGTTGCAAGGCAAAAATATCCATCCGCTATCCCCTTGTCGAAGCGCTGACTGCCCTGCTGTCAGCAGCCATGATCTGGCATTTTGGCAGTGGTGTGGCTGGCATGGGTGCCGTAATATTTGTCTGGCTCCTGATCGCCATGACCTTTATTGACCTGGATCACAAATTATTACTTGACGACCTGACCCTGAGTTTGCTGTGGATAGGTTTACTGCTCAATCTAAATGGTAACTTCGTCCCACTCAAGGATGCGGTTTTGGGTGCTTGCGCAGGCTACCTGTCGCTATGGTCGATATTTTGGGCTTATAAACTGTTGACGGGCAAAGAAGGATTTGGCTACGGCGATTTCAAATTACTGGCAGCCTTGGGTGCATGGATGGGCTGGACGGTGCTACCTGTCATTATTATGCTGTCTTGCTGCGTTGGTGCAGCCATAGGGATTACACAAATCGTGTTTTCGAAGATGGGTTGGGGCAAAGAAACGGGTTGGAGCTCAGAAATGTCTTTTGGCCCTTATTTGACAGGTGCGGGCCTGATTGCGCTGATTTGGGGCAAGGACATTGTGAATATTTATTTAAGCTCAAATCAATGGCTGGCAATTTCTCACTAGGCCTGACAGGCGGCATAGGCAGTGGAAAAACCACTATCGCCAATATGTTTGCCGAGCTGGGTGCGACGCTAATTGATACAGATCTGATTGCCCATCAACTGACAATACCAGGTGGATTGGCCATACCCGCAATCCGTGAGCTATTTGGTCCTAAATTTATCACTACACAAGGTGCAATGGACAGGGCCGCTATCCGTCAACTGGTGTTTGCCGACACTGAGCAAAAACATAAACTGGAAGCCATACTGCACCCGCTGATACGCACAGAAACCGAACGCGAAGCTGCACAGGCCAAAGGTGATTACCGTATTTTCGTGGTTCCACTTCTAGTTGAATCTGGCAACTGGAAACAACGGGTTGACCGCATTCTGGTGGTTGATTGCGATGAAGAGACGCAGATCAGTCGCGTCATGTCGCGCAATCAGTTAAACAGGGAAGAAGTAATAGCCATCATGCGCAATCAGGCCAGCAGGCAAGACAGACTGACAGCTGCCGACGATGTCATTAACAATGATGGTGATCTGAAAAAGATACAGGACGAGGTTTTGCGTCTGCATCAACGGTATCTGCAGCTTGCTGATTTCAGTAAATAAGTATTTGCGTGCCGAAAGCAACAATTCCCTACAAAAAAAATAATGGAAATCTGCACGCGGTGTTTGTATTTTCACACAGTATGGTTCAGAATCATGTGCAGCTTTGATTAGCACCAAATTTTGACAGGGAAACTATTTTGATTGTTTACGAATACCCTTTTAACGAGCGTATTCGCACGTTATTGCGGCTGGAAGACTTATACGAAAAATTCACGTTTTTCTTACATCAGTCTGACCCCATGCAGCATCACGTTGCCCTTGCCACCATTTTCGAAATGTTGGAAGTCGCTGGTCGTGCCGACCTCAAATCCGATCTCTTGCAAGAACTCGAAAGACAAAGACATACACTCATCAGTTTCAAATCCAATCCCAATGTGCAGGCAGAGATGCTTGACAAAGTATTGGACGATGTAGATCGCGCCAGCAGCGCCCTGGTTGCCAGCACAGGCAAGACTGGACAGAACGTGCGTGACAATGAATGGCTGATGAGTATACGCGGCCGCACCATCATCCCCGGTGGGGCCTGTGAATTTGATCTGCCTAGTTATCACGCCTGGCAAAAAAATACGGCAGAAAAACGCTTCGCCGATATCAGTGCCTGGTTTGCCCCTATCGCCCCCTTGTTTGATGCCATTAATGTAGTATTGCGCCTGTTGCGCGAATCTGGCTCGACATCGAAAGTCATTGCCCAGGCTGGCAGTTACCAGCAGATGCTGCAAGGCAAGGTTTATCAGTTGCTGCGCGTCAACGTCTTGCAAGAACTTGGTGCCATACCTGAAATCTCTGCGAATAAATATATGCTGTGGATACGTTTTATGTCCCAGGATGGCGACATGAAGCCAAAGGCCTATGAAAACGATATCCCGTTTGACCTGACTCTCTGTAATTTCTGAACATGGCTACTTTTGTTGATTGTCCCACCTGCAAAACCAAGGTGGAATGGAAAGAAGCGAACCGCTGGCGTCCTTTTTGCTCTGAACGCTGCAAGCAAATTGACTTGGGTGCCTGGGCTGAAGAGAAATACACTATTCCTGCAGTCAATTTACCTGAAGACCCAGAAGCACTGGTTGAATAAGCCAATTACTTTGGGGGAGTTGACTTGACTCAGCGTTTCTGCGGGATACCGTATTTGCGCAGCTTGGTGGCAATCATCGAGTGAGAAGTTGCCAGGCGCGTTGCCAGTTTGCGGCTGGACGGATATTGCGGATACAGGCTTTCCAGCAAACTGCGCTCGAAAGCGTTCACCGATATTTCCCAACTCTCGGTGGTATCGCTCTTCACCACCTCTGCCGTGATACTACCCTCTGCCCAATCAAGGTCGACAGCATCCAAAATCCGCTGGTCCGACATGGTAATGGCGCGAAACACCACATTCTGCAATTGCCTGACATTGCCAGGCCAATGGTTAGACACCAAAGCCGCACAGGCTGATGAATTCAAACGACACACTGGCTTTTGCGCCTGGGTACAGGCGCGTTCTATGAAATGCCTGGCCAGCGGCAGAATATCGTCAGGCCGCTCGCGCAGGGCTGGCATTTCCAGATGCAAGACATTCAGGCGGTAAAACAGGTCTTCGCGAAAACTGCCTTCCTGCACCATCTTGCGCAAGTTCCTGTGAGTGGCGCTAATGATGCGCACATTCACCTTGACCTCTTTATCACTACCGATGCGACGGAACTTGCCATCATTCAGGAAGCGCAGGAGCTTGGCTTGCAGGTACAGCGACATCTCGCCTATCTCATCGAGAAAGACTGTGCCACCATCCGCCATTTCAAACAGGCCAGGTTTGCCGCCCCGCTGAGCACCTGTGAAGGCACCGGACATATAACCGAATAACTCGCTCTCTGCCAGGCTCTCTGGTAAAGCTGCACAATTCAGCTCCAGGAAGGCGGCAGTGCTGCGGCCACTTACACCGTGGCAGGCCTGTGCCAGCAATTCCTTGCCGGTGCCGGTTTCGCCAGTGATCAACAAAGGGGCATCGACCACGGCCACACGCGCTGCCCTGGTTTTCAGACTGCGGATTTGTTCTGATTCACCGATGATGAAATGAAAGCCACTGCCTTCCGAATGTTGCAGGGCATGCAGGCGCCCACCTATGCGGGTGGGCGCATGAAAGGTCAACACAGCACCTACCGAGCGGCCATGTGCAATATCGACGCCCTGAGGCTCTGATACCGGCGTCACATCCATGAAATAAGGCTCGCCGTTCAGGCTGACTTCACGACTGGGCAGGCGGAAACCGCAACTGACCAGTTCTTCCTGTATTCCGGCATCATCAAGCACCTGATTCAGGCTGCGCTGGCACAGGCTGGCTTCGCTCATGCGGGCTGCCGTAGCAGCCGCGAAATTGGCAATCACGATATGACCGCTGGCATCTATCGCCAGCACCGGGTCTTCCATGACGGCCATCATGGTGTCGAGATTGAGACGCCTGCGTATGCCGGGCAAGACATCCAGCACCTTGATTTCACCCACCCCACGCACAGACTGGCAATCTGCCTGCAATGAGGGGAGCATGAACTCCAGCAGTTCAGGGCTGTCGATATAGATATTGGGTGGATCAACTTCAACCGCCACCACATTGAGCCCTCGACGCGCCAATACTGCCAGTATTTCGTGGGCAATACCTACTCTGTCCTTGAACTGGATATTGATGCGCATGCGTTGCTTTGTGATGAAACGATGAAAGTCTGACTAGACCGAATTAAGCCTGATTAATACGGTTCCGGGATATAACCACGTGGGCGGGCATGCTGGCGACGGAAGGCACTATTGGAAGCCAGGCCACGCAAACGGCCAAGGTCAAATTGCTCCAGTTGCTGCAAGACTGCACGATTGAGCGTCATTTTAACTTGCATCATCAACAAGTCCACGCTTTGCTGGCTGGAAGTACGGGTATTGCGTCTTTCCTGTTGCACTTCTGTCTCTTCTTCCTGAACCGCTTTTTCGATTGCCTTGGCGGCAGCGCGTTCTTCTGCATTCACGAAGCAGCGATAAACATCTGCCAGGGTGATGATGCCATTGCAGTCGCGGCAGTGCCAGGCGTCTTTTTCCTTGCTGTCGCGGCTGACCAGGGCGTCCTTGCTCAGGGTTGCCAATATCGAGCGTATCAGACGTGGGGTCTTGCCTGTGGCCTGTGCCAGCGTGGTGATATTCGCAGTACGCGGCATCACCATCATAATTTGCGCCAGTAATTCTATGGCGGTGTAAAACCGCGCATTCAGGTTGGCATCAGAAAAGACCTGGGTTGATGACAGTAATTCTTCAATTGGATTCATGCCAACTCCTTATGGATAAAAATTGGACTGTTGACGCTGCCGTAACGGTCCATGAATAAACCTTCAGTAGAAATAGCCGGGCGCTTGCCAGAAACCACATCAGCAATGAACTGACCAGAACCACAAGCCATGGTCCAGCCCAGCGTGCCGTGGCCAGTGTTCAGGTACAGGTTGCGATAAGGTGTAGGGCCAATGACAGGGGTGCCGTCCGGCGTCATTGGACGCAGACCAGTCCAGAATTCGGCTTTGCTGACGTCGCCACCACCAGGGAACAAATCCGTCACGGAATGTTCCAGTGTGGCACGTCGGTCTGCACGCAAGTCGAGGTTATAGCCGGTGATTTCGGCCGTACCACCGACACGTATGCGGTCGCCCAGGCGGGTAATTGCGACTTTATAGGTCTCATCCATGACCGTCGATTCCGGCGCTTTTTGTGCGTCGGTAATCGGGACGGTGATTGAATAGCCCTTGATAGGGTAAACAGGAATCTTGATGCCCAATTCTTTCAAGAGAATCGGGGAATAACTGCCAAGTGCCAATACGAAACAGTCTGCCTTGATCTCACCTTCCGAGGTGATGACAGAAGTGATCGTATCGCCGCTCTTGACCAATCTTTGTATAGTGACGCCGTACTTGAACTGAACACCCAGCTCTTGCGCGAATTTGGACAGGCTTTGGGTGAACTTGAAGCAGTCGCCGGTTTCATCACCCGGCAGGCGCAAGGCACCGACAAATTTTTCCTGCACGTTGATCAGTGCGGGCTCCACTTTCAGGCAACCAGCTTTATCGAGCTTCTCAAACGGCACATCATAACGCTTGAGGATGGCGATATCTGCCTCGGCGCCATCCAGTTGTTGCTGATTGCGGAAGAGTTGCAGCGTACCCTGGGTACGCTCGTCATAGCTGATACCTGTATCGCTGCGCAATTGTTGCAAGACATCGCGACTGTATTCAGCCATACGCAACATGCGACCCTTATTGATTTCATAGCGCGTGCTGGTACAGTTCATCAGCATTTGCGTAACCCAGCGCCACATGCTTGGATCAAAGCTGGGCCGGATTGCCAGCGGGCTGTGCTGCATCATCAACCATTTGATGGCCTTCATCGGCACACCTGGGCCTGCCCATGGAGCAGAATAACCAGGCGAAACTTCGCCTGCATTGGCATAACTGGTTTCCAGGCCAGCGGCAGGCTGACGCTCAATAACGGTTACTTCATGGCCTGCTTTGGCGAGGTAATACGCTGACGCTGTTCCGATAACACCTGCACCCAATATAACTATTTTCATTTTTTTCTCCCGGCTTACTGCTGGCTCACTGATGGATTGATCTGTTTGTCTGTTGTGTTCTTAGTTTGTTCTGGCTACTTGCTCAGGCAAGTAGCCAGGCATGCGGAGGCTTAATTGCTATAAGTACGCTCATAGCGGCCTCCCAGACTGGTCAGAATTTCATAGCCTATGGTGTTGGCACGCGCTGCCACCTGGTCCACTGTATTGTCAGCAGAAATCAGTTCTACCAGTGCGCCTGGCTGCAGATGTTCTGCTGCAATGCCAGTCACATCCAGTGTGATGGTATCCATGGAGACATTGCCCACCATGGGCACGGCCTGGCCGGCAATATGAGCAATACCGCGATTGCTGAGGCTGCGCATCCAGCCATCGGCATAGCCGACACCGACGGTGGCTATGCGGGTCGTTTGGCTGCTGCGCCAGGTCGATCCATAGCCGACACCAGTGCCAGCCGGAATTTCACGGGTTTGTATGATGCGGCCTTGCAGATAGGCTACGGCACGCATGGGGTTGGCTTGTCCAGCCACAGGGGCTACGCCATACAAGGCAGCACCAGGGCGAGCAAGATCAAAATGGAAATCTTTACCCAGGAAAATGCCGGAAGAATTGGACAGACTTGCCTTGCAAGCTGGCATGCGCGCGCGCAAGGTGTTGAAGGTAGTTAATTGCTTTTGATTAAAGGGATTTGCCTGGTCTTCTGCACTGACCAAATGACTCATCATGTATTGCACATTGATGCCATCCAGAAGCTGTGGTGTGGCAAATAATGCTTCTGACTCAATAACAGACAAGCCCATGCGCGCCATGCCGGTGTCAAATTGCAAGATGGCGGGCAAGGCACGTTGTGCTTTCGCAACGAGTTGCTGCCAGGATTTTATCTGCTCAAGACTGTTTAGTACTGGTATGCATTGATTTTCCAGAAATTCTTCTTCATAACCAACCGGAGAACCATGCATGACGTAGATCGTGGCATCTTTTGGCAAATGTGGCCGCAAGACAATTGCCTCTTGCAGATGCGCTACAAAAAAATGCCGGCAAGATGCGGCCAATAATGCCTGTGCGACAGGCACCACGCCCAAGCCATAAGCGTCTGCCTTGACAGCCGCACCACATTGCACTGTCCCTAATAATTCTTGCAAAAGGCGATAGTTATCCTGTATTGCCCTAAGATCAATACGAAGAACTGCACCTGCTTTTCCAGCTACTTGCATCATATTTCACCACTCCATCACAAAAGCTAACGTGATTAGTTGAAGCAATCCTTGTGCCAAAAAAAATTATTGAATAAATTCAATTACTTGCAAAGATATCTTAGAGAAAATACGCATAACTGTATCGAAATCAATACAATCAGAACGACTGCCCACTGCCAGTGTAGAGTATGGCCTCGGTATTGTACAAAAAATGACACGGTGTATTCATTTAAATACACTGTATCAGAATAAATACAAGCAATCATTTGCGAAACAGAGACGCATAATTAACGCCCCCAGAAATTCAGGCAATTGTGGAAACTACGCAATAGAAAACAGTTGAAAACTGATGAAATAAGCCTTCGTGTTTTGAAACTGTCATAAATCCATGTGCATAATGTCAGTGTAATAAATTAATATGCCGAGAATATTACCTAATGGAAATTAAACGTGTACTTGGACCACTGCTTGCTGTGGTCTTGCTATTGGGCATAGGTGCTGCAACTTATACCTCCTATCAAAAAAACCATGCGGTAGAAGCTGCGAAACTGGCTTCTGCCGCCATACTCGACATCAAGGGTATGGTAGGTTCAGAGAAAGAATCTTATTTCAGTGATCCCCGGGTCATAGAAATCCTGGCAAAAAAAGGCTTTCGCGTCAAAGTCGAAAAAGTGGGCTCAACAGAAATTATTTCACGCGATTTCAGCAGCTATGACTTTGCCTTCCCCGCTGGCGCACCAGCTGCGTTGGCCCTGCAAAACAAGGCCAGGGCAAAACAGGTCTACCCGACTTTCTTTACACCCATGACCATCGCCTCATGGGGGCAACTGATCCCAACACTGGAAAGCGAGGGCATCGTCAAAAAAGTGAATGACGCCTACTTCATCATAGACATGAAGAAATTGCTCAGCCTCAGCGAAAAAGGCACGCGCTGGCGCGAACTAAAGGACAATGCTGCCTATGCCACAGGAAAAAGTATCCTGATCAGCTCTACCGATGTCAGGAAATCCAATTCCGCAGCGATGTACCTGTCACTGGCCAGCTATGTCGTCAACGACAATAATGTGGTCGACAATAATGAGCAAGTTAACAGAATCCTGCCATTTGTGTCTTCCCTGTTTTTGCGCCAGGGCTTGCAGGAATCCAGCAGTGCGGGGCCATTTGAAGACTACACAACCATGGGTATGGGCAAGGCACCTTTGGTCATGATCTATGAAAGCCAGTTTCTCGAATATCAATCGAAGCGCCCCAAGCCAAATGCCGACATGGTGTTGTTGTACCCTCAACCGACTATCTACACCAAGCACATACTTGTCCCCTTCAATGAAAACGGCCGTCGTCTTGGTGAGTTTCTGGCGAATGACGTGGAATTGCAAAAACTGGCTGCTGAATATGGTTACCGCACGGCCAGCACAGAACATTTTGGTGAATTCTTGAAGCGTAAGAATTTACTGGCCCCCACGTCCCTGGTGGATGTCATCGACCCACCCAGCTTTGAAATCCTGGAACGCATGATCCAGGCCATAGAAAAAAAATTCCAGTAATGCTCACTTCCTTATCGAGGACAAGAAATGACTGACACCACGACACAAGAAAGTACGATGACTTTGACGCCACCGGAAGTCTTGAGCCCGGTTGCAGAAAAAAAAGCACCGGAAATGGTGCCACTGAAAGCTGAAGTGCAAGAAAAGATCGATGTCCAGGTCCTTGCTTACATAGATAGCATTTTAAAAGAAGATGTGCACAGCAGCGACTTTCAGGCCAGGCTGGATTCTGCCTTTCGCCTGGGCAAGGAAGAAATTTCAAATGCAGCATCCTTGATGACTGGCCGCTTCATGGAGCGCAATTTTGTTGGCATAGAAGATTCGGCAGCCTTCAAATCAATACAAGACATGCGCAGCATGCTGGACGAGCTTAATCCTGGCAAACAAGGGGACTTGTTAAGCCAGAATAAAATTCTCGGACTCATCCCTTTTGGTAACAAACTACAGGCCTACTTTCGCAAATTTCAGACTGCAGGATCGCAGTTGCAAGCGCTGATGACGCAATTGTATGCCGCACGTGACGACATGCAACGGGATGCGAATGAAATCGAAATGGTAAAGACCAAACTCTGGGATGCCATGCAAAAGCTCAAGGGGGCCATCTATTTCGCCGAACAACTGGACGGCCATGTGGCCACTCACATTGCGACGATCAAAGACAGCGACCCGCTACGCGCCAAAGCTTTGGAGCAGGAAGTGTTGTTCTATGCCCGACAAAATCTGCAAGACATGCAAACCCAGATGGCGGTCAACGTCAACGGCTACCTATCCATGGATTTGTTGAAGAAAACTGCAAGGGAAATGATGAACGGCTGCAATCGCGTCGCCACCACAGGCATGTCAGCAATGGCCACGGCACAGACCGTGGCACGCGCTACCGGGAATCAAATACAAGTCATGGAAATGCTCACCGGAGTCAGTGAAACCATAGGTGAACTGGTCACTGAAACAACACGGCAGTTAGGCCGCCATGTTGAGAAAACAGGGGAATTTGCCGCCAACCCTTTGATAGGCGTCCAAAAGATACAGGAAATGTTCGACAACACCTTCAAGGCAATGGATGCGATGGACAATTTCCGCTCAGTAGCGATTGGCAATATGGAGAAGAACAATCATATGCTGAAAGAGCAAATTGCACGTACTGAACAATACATGGACAAAACCCGGGCTGAACAAGTACGCACATCCAATCTGACCGTGGCAAGCGATGGCCCCGTCAAACTCTAGGAGTGCTACATGAGATTTTTGTCGACCTGGATCACACTGCTGGCTTTCCTGTCCATGGTTGCCTGCAAGGATAGCAAAAATACGCCAGCCGCAGCAGCCAATACCTTAACTGTCATGGCAGGGTCTGAACTCAAGGATATAGAACCCTTGCTACCTGCCATTACCAAGGCCACCGGCATACAGTTGCAGCTTCAATATACAGGTACGCTGGAGGCTGTAGAGAAATTGCAGTCTGGCCAGCAAACCGATCTCGCCTGGCTGTCCAGCAATAAATATGCAATGCTGATACCTGCCGCCAAGACACGTTTACTGGCATCCGAGAGAACCATGTTAACCCCGGTGGTGCTAGGTTTAAAGGAAAGCAAGGCGAACGAGCTGGCCTGGAATAATAATCCTAAAGTCAGCTGGAAAGAGATTGCCGAAGCCGCAAAAAAAGGGAAATTTACTTTTGGCATGACTAGCCCCTCATCCTCGAACACAGGCTTTTCCGGCTTGCTGGGACTGGCTGCAGCACTCTCTGGTCAGGGCGACGCACTGGAAGAAAAAGACATCGACGCAAAGAGCCTGAGTTCTTTTTTTCAGGCGCAAAGATTGACCGCTGGCAGCTCAGGCTGGCTGGCCGAAGCATTTTTACGAGAACAAGATAAAGTCGACGGCATCATCAATTATGCCTCCACCTTACAAACACTGAACCGCAATCCCTCACTCAAAGAAAAGCTGATACTCATCTATCCGCAAGATGGCATCGTGACGGCAGACTATCCATTGATGTTGATTAATCCAGCCAAGCGTGCATCCTACGACAAACTAATCAGTTATTTGCGCGGGACAGAGTTTCAGCAAGCCATGTATGACTCAACCTTGCGTCGCCCGGTCAATCCGGACGTGGTCGTCACTGACGTCCCGAAACAAGCCCTGGTGGAACTCTCTTTTCCAGCCAAGCTGAGTGTCGTTGATGCCATACTGACAGCCTTTGACAACCATTTGCGCTTACCCACGGACAGCAGTTTTGTCCTCGACACCAGTGGCTCCATGCAAGGCGACAGGATCAGGGATTTGAAAGCAGCTATGCATGGCCTGTCAGGCTCAGATACATCCATCAGTGGCCGGTTTGCCAGGTTTCGCAATCGTGAGCGAATCATCATCCTGCCCTTCAACGGCGTGGTTGAAACTCCGGCAAGTTTTGACATGGGGAATCAGGAAAAAGAAAATCAGTCAACACTGACTGCCTTGAATGCACGCATACAAGAGTTGCGGGCCAAAGGTGGTACGGCTATTTTTTCAGCCACCCAACATGCATACACAGATGCACTTGCCCGCAAGCGTGCAGATCCTGGCCGCTTTTATTCCATCATCGTCATGACTGATGGATTGAATAATAATGGCATGGACTATCAGCAGTTTGCCCAGTGGTACAAGTCGCTGCCTGAAGAAGAAAAAGGTATCAAGATTTTTACTGTTCTGTTTGGCGAAGCCGCGCCTGAAGAATTGAAAAATCTGGCCGATCTGTCGGGAGGTAGAATGTTTGACAGTCGCAAAACCAGTCTTCAATCCATCTTTAAAGAAATTCGTGGTTACCAATGATGCAGTCACTGAGCTTCAAAATGCGCGTAATGCTGTTTTTATACAGCACCCAGAATTTACTGGGATGTTGCCTGGCCCTCATGGGGCTTGCCATGTTTTTTACTGGCATCATCTCGGACTGGTGGCTACCTATCGTTGCAGGTTTGTATGCAGTGGCCTGGCTGGCGATACCCGCAGATAAGGAACTGGAACTGCAAATCAAGAGTGAAAACTCACAAAACAATCTAACCGAGAGTATCGATGCCTTGATACGAGAGTCCAGTACACGCTTGCCTCATGAAGCAGTAGTAAAATTGCACAGGATACAAAGTACCTTGCAAGAACTGGCACCCAGGATTTTCTCTGGCGAGGTAGCGATGAACTATGTCAGCTTGCTTATCAATGCTGTCAATCGCGACTTGCCTCAAACCATAAAAAACTATGTGCTTTTGCCTACTGCCTTTGCCAGCATGCATGCGATAGAAAATGGCAAGACCTGCAAGCAATTACTGATTGAGCAACTGGATTTATTGGAAACCCAACTGGCAAAAATCGCCACCGACATTTATAAGAATAATGCTGAGTCCTTATTGATTAATGGCGAGTTTTTGAAAGAAAAATTCCACACCATGAGCTTCATTCATTGAGCACTGTGGTACTCAAATATCAGACAGATTTTGCTCTTCGCTGCGCCAAAGATCCAGCCATTCCAGCAAGGGTATGGTGGCAGGCAATAAAGGCGTGAGACCGACGCTGCCCTGCCATGCAAAGGCTTGCCCTTCCAGGCTCTGCGGTTCGCCCTGCCAATCGCGGCTGATATAGAAGTGCAGCCTGACATGGGCATGCGGGTAGATGTGTTCAACGCCGCACCAGGGTTCGGCCGTCAACACTTGTATGCCCAGTTCTTCGACAAATTCGCGTTTGAGTGCATCGAGTATGGATTCATCAGGCTCAACCTTACCGCCTGGAAATTCCCAATAACCTTCATACGGTTTGCCAGCGGGACGCTGCCCCAGCAAGACATCGCCATTGGCTTTCATCAGAATGCCGACGGCGACATCCACAGGTTTTGCAGCCATCTCAGGACTCCGCCAGCTTGCCAGCATAATCGCGGGCAAATTGCCAGGCCACGCGACCAGAACGTGATCCGCGCTGCAAAGCCCAGCGCAAGGCATCGCCACGCGCTTCTTCAACTTTTTCAGCATTACAGCCCATGCTACCCAGCCAGTAAGCGACGATGTCGAGGTAATCGTCCTGCTTGAAAGGATAGAAAGATACCCAGAGACCAAAGCGTTCGGACAAAGAAATTTTTTCTTCTACCGTTTCGCCCGGATGCAGGTCACCATCATCACTATATTTATAACTGGCATTGTCTGACATTTTCTCAGGCAGCAGATGGCGGCGGTTAGAAGTCGCGTAGATCAGCACATTGTCAGACTGGGCAGAAATACTGCCGTCGAGCGCGACTTTCAACGCCTTGTAACCGGCTTCACCTTCTTCAAAGGAAAGGTCGTCGCAGAAGACAATGAAGCGCTCAGGACGTTCTGCGATCAGGTCGACAATATCCGGCAAATCAGCGAGGTCAGCTTTATCGACTTCGATCAGGCGCAAACCCTGGTCCGAAAACTGGTTCAGGCAAGCCTTGATCAACGACGATTTTCCTGTACCACGGGCACCCGTCAGCAAGACATTATTGGCAGGTTTTCCGTGGACGAATTGTCTGGTGTTTTGTTCTATCTGCGCTTTTTGTGCGGCAACATTGCGCAAATCATCCAGCACAATAGTCGAGGCATGACGCACGACTTGCAAATAACCCTGTCCGCCACGCCCACCACGCACTCTCCAGCGGTAGGCAAAACCCAGATTCCAGTCTGGTGCAGGTGTGCTGGCTGGCAATATGTTTTCCAGCCTGCCAAGCAAATGCTCGGCACGCAATAGAAACTGATCAAGCTGCGTCATTGTCTATCCAGATCAGGAGCGGTAGTCGGCATTGATAGATACATAGTCATGCGACAAGTCGCATGTCCAGACCGTCGCTTCTGCATCGCCACGTGCCAATTTGACGCGTATGGTAATCTCGCTCTGCTTCATGATGCGCTGACCATCTTCTTCACGGTACTCAGGATTACGTCCACCGTTTTTGGCAACCCAGACATCATCCAGATACAGGTTCAGCTTACCGACATCCAAATCATTCACACCGGCATAACCGATGGCTGCCAGGATGCGGCCCAGATTTGGGTCAGAGGCAAAGAAAGCGGTTTTCACCAGCGGGGAATGGGCAATAGAGTAAGCGATCTTGCGGCATTCTTCTACATCACGGCCTTCTTCCACCGCAATCGTCATGAACTTGGTCGCGCCTTCGCCATCACGGATAATCATGTGTGCGAGTTTTTGCGACAGCGCAGTCACGGCTTCTGCCAGCGCTGCATATTCAGGTGTCTCGACATCATTGACTTCAACTTCACCCGCACCAGTAGCGATGAGCATGAAGGAATCATTGGTGGAAGTGTCACCATCTATCGTGATGCAATTAAAAGACTTGTCAGCCGCTTGCTTGACCATATGATCAAGCACATTTTGCGCAACCCTGGCATCAATCGCCAAATAACCAAGCATGGTCGCCATATTGGGTTTGATCATGCCCGCACCTTTGCTGATGCCTGTCATGGTTACGGTTTTGCCGCCAATTTCTACTGTCGCCGATGCCGCCTTGGGCTGGGTATCGGTCGTCATGATGGCAGTCGCGGCATTAAACCAGTTATCGGCTTGCAGGTTTGCTATCGCTGCTGGCAACCCGGCAACCAGCCTGTCAACAGGCAATTGTTCGAGGATCACGCCAGTCGAAAATGGCAGAATTTGAGAAGCTTCGCAGCCCAGCAATTCTGCCAGTGCCGCACATGTTGCATTCGCTGCAGCCAGGCCAGCATCGCCCGTACCGGCATTCGCATTACCAGTATTCACCACCAGCGCCCGGATAGGGCTCGATGCCATGTGCAAGCCTTCCAGATGGGCCTTGCAAACTTGCACGGGTGCCGCGCAAAACCGGTTGGTCGTAAATACGCCGGATACAGTTGCCGTAGGGGCCAGTTCCATGACCAGTACGTCTTTGCGATTGGGCTTGCGTATGCCAGCTTCGGCATAGCCCAGACGCATGCCAGCTACGGGTTTCAAATCTGCAGCCACAGGGATGGGGGAATTAACGGCCATGGTTTTTCCTTGCGTTGAAATCAAGCCGATATTGTAGGGCATTTTGTTGCACTGCGAAGCATGTTTGCGCTGAGGAAATTTCGCGCACATTAGACAGATCAGTCATATTGCTGTCACGGCCCGCAGTCAAAGCCCCATGATCATTTGTGCAATGATATTTTTTTGAACTTCATTTGAGCCACCATAGATGGAGAGCTTGCGCATGTTCAGGTAATTGATGGCAAGCGGGCTGGCGAGCTCCCTTGTTTCCTGTCGATCACGCAGGGGCAAGGCCTGCTCACCTACTGCCATTACCAGCAATTCAGTGATTGCCTGTTGTATTTCCGTACCCTTGATCTTGAGTATCGATGCTTCCGGACCCGGCGCATGGCTTTGCTCTTCTGCAGACAAGACGCGCAGATTGGTCATTTCCAGCGCCATCAAATCGATCTCTACTTGCGCCAGACGCATGGAAAAGACTGCATCTTCCACGAGCGGCTTGCCATTCTTGAATTCACACGCGGCTACTCTTTTTAACCTGGCCAGTTCACGCTTGGCTATGCCTATGCCCGCGATATTTGTGCGCTCATGCCCCAGCAAGAACTTGGCATAAGTCCAGCCCTTGTTTTCTTCACCCACCAGATTGGCAAGCGGCACTTTGACGTCATCAAGCCAGACCTCATTGACCTCATGCGCACCATCCATGGTGATGATGGGCCTGACGGTAACGCCGGGTGACTTCATGTCTATGAGCAAAAATGAAATGCCACGTTGGGCCTTGGCTTCGCGGTCTGTGCGAACCAGGCAAAATATCCAGTCGGCATAATGTGCCAGTGTGGTCCAGGTTTTTTGACCATTCACCACATAGTATTCACCTTCGCTGTCACGCTTGCGTTCAGCCGTGGCCTTGACGGAAGCCAGGTCAGAGCCAGAACCCGGTTCAGAATACCCCTGGCACCACCATTCATCGGCGGAGAGTATCTTCGGCAAAAATCTCTGCTGTTGCTCAGGCGAGCCAAATTCCATGATGACGGGCGCCACCATCTTGATGCCAAAAGGTGGCAGGCGGGGCGCACCAGCAGCTGCACTCTCTTCTTCAAATATATAGCGCTGGACAGCAGACCAGCCAGTGCCGCCATGAACTGCAGGCCAGGATGAAGCTCCCCAGCCTTGGGCGTGGAGTATCTTTTGCCATTGCTGATAATCGTTTTTTTTCAGTGCTATGCCATGTTGCACTTTATGGCTGATGGCCCGAGGTAATGATGTTTGCAGAAATTGACGGACCAGTTGACGAAAACCAAGCTCTGCATCGTTAAAGTTCAAATCCATAACCCCCCTCAGGTCTGATCATCGCAGCTTGCGATTCCAGAATATAGAATGAATGCCAAAATAAGCACGATCGTTCACTTTAGCCCTAGACCTTGCTTGCGTCAAGTGAAGGAATGAGAAATCTAGAAACTGATGCTGGATGACGAAAAACAAAAGGCGACCTATGGTCGCCTTTTGTTTCTGTGCTACTCAATGATCAGGCAAGTTTGCCATGGCATTGCTTGAACTTCTTGCCACTGCCGCAAGGGCAAGGGTCGTTACGGCCTACCTTCAGGGCGTAGTTGATTTCTGGCTGATCTGTAGCAAAGTCCGTAGCTGGTGCCAGCATTTCTTCCGGTGTCGCATCTGCATCAAAATCGGCGTGCTGATAATGGACGTTCTCGATATGGGACTGTGCCAGTCTTTCCTCTGCCGCGTCGATCTCTTCACGGGATTTTATGGGCACTGTCACTACGGTCCTGACCACTTCGCTCTTGATGGCTCCCAGCATTTGACCAAACAACTCAAACGCTTCGCGCTTGTATTCCTGCTTAGGATTTTTCTGTGCATAACCGCGCAGATGTATGCCTTGACGCAAGTGGTCCAGCGCCGCCAAATGTTCGCGCCAGTGCGTGTCTATACTTTGCAACATGATACTGCGCTCGAAACCGGCAAAAGATTCTTTGCCGACGATGGCGATCTTGGCTTCATAGGTTTCATTGGCGGCTTTTTGCACGCGCACCAGGATGTCTTCATCCGTGATGTTGGAATCATCTTTGAGAATTTGCGTCAGCGGCAAATCCAGCGCCCACTCATCGCGCAAGACTGCTTCCAAACCTGGAATATCCCACTGCTCTTCGACTGATTCTGCTGGCACATATTCACGCACGATATCTTCGAACATGCCATGACGCAGGGAAGAAATCAGATCTGCCATGTCGTGTGCTTCCAGCAATTCATTACGCTGCTGGTAAATTACTTTACGCTGATCATTGGCGACGTCATCGTATTCCAGCAACTGCTTGCGAATATCAAAGTTACGTGCTTCCACCTTACGCTGTGCTGACTCTATGGAGCGCGAAACGATGCCTGCTTCGATAGGCTCGCCTTCAGGCATTTTCAGCCTGTCCATGATGGCACGGACACGGTCACCAGCAAAAATGCGCAGCAAAGTGTCGTCTAGCGACAGATAGAAACGGGAAGAACCTGGATCACCCTGACGGCCAGAACGGCCACGCAGTTGATTATCAACGCGGCGGGATTCATGGCGCTCAGTACCGACGATGTGCAAACCACCAGCATTCACGACGGCCTGATGCAATGACTGCCATTCATCACGCAGTTTTTGCGATTGCGTCTGCTTGTCTGCATCAGACAAAGCTGCATTGGCTTCTATCATTTGCACTTGTTTGGCGACATTACCACCCAGCACGATATCCGTACCACGGCCCGCCATATTGGTGGCAATGGTAATGGCTTTTGGACGACCGGCCTGGGCAATGATCTCCGCTTCACGGGCATGCTGCTTGGCGTTCAAGACATTGTGAGGCAGACCGGCCTTGGTCAGTATGTCAGACAAGAGTTCAGAATTCTCAATCGAGGTCGTACCCACCAGCACTGGCTGACCGCGCTCGTAGCAATCCTTGATATCAACCAGCATGGCATTGTATTTTTCCTGCGCAGACTTGTAGACCTGGTCTTGCCTGTCCTTACGTTGTGAAGGACGGTTTGGCGGAATGACCACGGTTTCCAGACCGTAGATTTCCTGGAATTCATAAGCTTCAGTATCGGCAGTACCTGTCATGCCTGACAGTTTGGTGTACATACGGAAGTAATTCTGGAAAGTGATCGATGCCAGTGTCTGGTTTTCGTTCTGGATGCGCACACCTTCTTTGGCTTCAATCGCCTGGTGCAAACCTTCAGACCAGCGGCGACCTGTCATCATGCGGCCAGTGAATTCATCAACGATGACAATTTCATCGTTCTGCACTACATAGTGCTGATCCTTGAAATACAGGGCGTGCGCGCGCAAGGCAGCATACAAATGATGGATCAGGGTGATATTGGCGGCATCATACACAGATGCCCCTTCAGGCAGCAAACCCATTTGCATCAGGATGCGCTCTACCTTGTCGTGACCAGCTTCAGTCAGCAAGACCTGATGGGCTTTTTCATCCTTGGTGTAATCACCTGGCACTTCGATCTTGCCTTTGCCATCCGGTGTTTCTTCACCAATTTGCCGGGTCAGCAGTTTGGGTACTTCATTGATTTTGTAGTACAGCTCAGTATGATTTTCAGCCTGGCCGGAGATGATCAAAGGTGTACGTGCCTCATCAATAAGGATGGAATCAACTTCATCGACGACAGCAAAATTCAGGCTGCGCTGCACACGGTCCTTGGCTTCATAGACCATGTTATCGCGCAGGTAATCGAAACCATATTCGTTATTCGTGCCGTAAGTAATGTCAGAGCCATAGGCTGCTTGCTTGGCATCATGATCAAGCTGCGACAGATTGATACCGGTAGTCAGGCCCAGCCAACCATACAGTTGACCCATCCATTCAGCATCGCGCTGCGCCAGGTAATCATTGACGGTAACAACGTGAACGCCTTTGCCTGACAGGGCGTTCAGGTAAATCGGCAGGGTCGCCATCAGGGTTTTACCCTCACCAGTGCCCATTTCCGCGATTTTTCCGTAGTGCAAAACCATGCCGCCTATCATTTGCACGTCAAAGTGGCGCATTTTCAGAACGCGTTTGCTAGCCTCGCGACACACTGCGAAGGCTTCCGGGAGGATGGCATCAAGTGTCTCTCCGTTCGCAACACGTGCCTTGAACTCGGCAGTCTTGGCTTGCAAAGCCTCGTCCGACAAGGCTTCCAGCTTGGGTTCCAATGCGTTGATCTCACGCACCGTCTTTTGGTATTGCTTCAAAAGCCGCTGATTGCGGCTGCCGAATATCTTGGTCAGGAATGACATGCTATGAACGGAAAGTTAAATTCTTAAAAAAGCAGCTGAAAAGTGATTAATTTAACAGCAACAATAGGCTAACCTGTGATTTTACCATGCGACACTCAATTAACCAGTAATTGCGCGTTTTTGCCTGACAATTAAGCAAGGACGAGCGAAAAATGATCAACAATCCGGCAAACAAATCGCAGATGCAGAGTCGCAGTTGGTGCCTGAATCTGCAAACTCAAGTTATTTTTGATTTAATGCAGCAAGATTAGCTTGATTGGCACCTGCAGACAAAAATTTATGGGGATTTTGTGGCACGCCTTTGACATGTACTTCAAAGTGCAAATGTGCGCCAGTGGAACGGCCGGTAGAACCTATATCAGCGATATGCTGACCGCGCTTCACAATATCGCCCAACTTGACATGGATCCTGGAAGAGTGAGCATAGCGTGTCATGATTTCACCACCATGATCGATTTCTACCATATTGCCAAATTGCGGATGATATTCTGCCACCACCACCACGCCACCTGCCGCCGCAACAATAGGGGTGCCGCTGGGACCTGAGAAATCTATTCCTTCGTGAAAAGCACTACGACCAGAGAAAGGGTCTAGTCGCCAGCCAAAACCGGATGCATTATAAGCAACATTAACGGGTTGTATCGTGGGCAAGAGCTTGGATTGCACCTTGAAACCCATGAGCTTGGTTTCCACCACATTCATATAATCTGAGCGGTGTTCTATATCTACTGACATCGCTGCCAGTGCCGCCTGGAATTCCGCCAGGTTCAACTCCTGGGCAGGCTGGGTGGATACTTCAGGACCACCACGGCCTGGCATTTCCTTGAAATTGAATTCTTCCGGTTTGACGCCAGCCAGACCCTGCACCCTTTCACCGAGCGCGTCGAGGCGTATCAGTTGCGCCTGCATTTCGCCTAACTTGGCCGCCATCGCAGCCAGGTTTTCTTTCATGAATTTGTCTTTATTACCAGTATCACTGGTTGCCGCCACTGGCACCAGATCGCGCAAAAACGGCAAGTCGGCACTGGCCAGCTTGAGGGTCATGGCTGCCATCAGGGCGGCACAGAAAGTGATGACAAGCAGGAAAGCAAATGCGCCAAGAATGACATGACGGGAAGACAAGGTCACCGACTTTGCCTGAGTAAAACGGGAGTGCATCAAAATGATTTGCATCAATATGCTCCTCTGAAAACGATAGACTGCTCGGTAGTCTTTGCGACAGCCTGGTCGTCGTGTTTGTGGTAAGGTAATGCGCATGTCCACATTCTCACGCCCTACCTATCCGATTAACATTAAACGCGGTCGCAAAGTGCCTGGTGCCAGCGAAGCCGCTGACTTTTTGCGCAGTAACGAGAAAATCTCGCAACTACTGCCCACAGTACAGCGCAATCTGAAGCTGCAAAAAGACTGTGGACTCATACTGCCGCCGATATTTGCCTCATGTGAGGTCATGCAAGTAACGGAAGGTCAGTTGACGCTCTCTGCGCCAAATGCCGCACTGGCGACCAAATTGAAACAGCAATGTCCGAAACTGCAAGCTTTTTTACAAGAACGGGGATGGCAGATTAACGCAATCCGCATCAAAGTACAAGTCAGGCGTGTCGTGGAGAAACCTATTGCCGTTAAGCAAATAGCTTTTTCAGGCAAGGCCTTGCAGGCTTTTGATCAATTGGAACATGCACTGGAAGACACTCCCCAGAATGCTGATTTGCGCGCAGCACTAAGCCGTTTGATAGAGCGTCATCGTTCTGGCGGCTGATATCAGCAGAGACGGCCACTGGGCTAAATCCAGCCTCAAGCGAGCGCCCACTCTCTATCCACTTGCGTAGCATAAGTCGGTGGTGCAGTGCCCAGATCGTCAAAGCTGACGATTTCATAAGCATCGGGTTGGGCCAGCAAGGCACGCAATAACTGATTATTCAAACCATGTCCAGACTTGTGGGCCGTATAACTGGCCAGGAAAGGATGGCCGATCAGGTATAAATCGCCAATCGCATCCAGGATTTTGTGGCGGACGAATTCATCATCAAAGCGCAGACCGTCTGAATTCAGGATACGGTATTCATCCATGACGATGGCATTTTCCATGGAGCCACCACGCGCCAGCCCTATGCCCCTGAGCATTTCCACATCCTGCATAAAGCCAAAAGTGCGCGCCCTGGCAACGTCCTGCACAAAGGTGGCGCTGGCAAAATCAACTTCTGCCGTTTGCACCGTACCATCGACTGCCGGGTGATTGAACTCGATAAAGAAATGCAGCTTGAAGCCATTAAAGGGCTCCAGCCTGGCCCATTTCTCGGACTTGCCGCTACCTTCGCGGATTTCTACCGGTTTCAAGACGCGGATAAATTTCTTGGCGGCGTTTTGTTCCTGCATGCCAGCCTGCTGCAATAAATACACGAAAGATGAGGCCGAACCATCCATGATGGGGATTTCTTCTGCACTGACATCAATGTACAGATTATCTATACCCAGGCCTGCGCAGGCAGACAGCAAATGCTCTACCGTTGATACTTTGCCATGCTCATTCGACAAGGTCGAAGCCATGCGGGTATCACCCACGGCCAAAGCCTGGGCGGGCAATACCACTGGTGGATTCAAATCGGTACGCGTGAAAATAATGCCGGTATCTACTGGTGCCGGGCGCATGACGAGTTCAACCTTGGTGCCTGAATGCAGGCCAACTCCAACGGTCTTCACGACTTGTTTGATGGTTCTTTGCTTTAACATCGCACTATTATAGCGTTTCAGGCAATTTCCCATGCAGGCACGAGGAAAATTAGCCGTTTCACATCTTAAAAATGAATACAAAAACAACAATTCAAATTTGCCGCGCTACCGTCACTGATCTGGATGCCATGTGCGATCTCAGCGATCAAATCAATGCCCAACACCACGCCGCTGCCCCCGATGTTTTCGTACAAAAAACAAATCGCGAACTTGACCGCCAATTCTGGCACAGCACTTTTGAAAACCCTGCGGGCTGTGCATTGCTGGCTTGCGATGGTGAGCAAGTCCTGGGTTTTATCACCATGAGCTGGAATGAAAACACGACTATTCCCTTCTTGTACCGTCGTCGTATCTGCCGCATAGGCACGATCGTGGTATCTGATGCGCATCAAAAGCGGGGAATAGGGAAATTATTGATGGACGGCGCGACGAACTGGGCGCGCGAGCATGATGCAGTAGAAATCAGGCTGGAAGTCTTTGACTTCAACCGCAATGCCATGGATTTTTATGCCGCTCAGGGTTATGGCGTGCAGTCACACATCATGAGCAAGTCGCTTGAATAAAAATATCGTATAGAAAAAAATGGCGCCCGGTTCAAAAACTGGCCGCCATTTTTTATGCGAGTCAGAAGACCTGATTAGCCTAATTGTGCCAACAGTGTTTCTGCGTTCGACACTTCAAACTTGCCGCCTTCTTCGATATTCAATTGCTTGACGACACCATCGACAGCCAGCAGAGAATAACGCTGGGAACGAGTACCCATACCGAATTTGCTGAAATCTGCATCCAGGCCCAATGCTTTGCTGAAATCTGCATTGCCGTCAGCCATCATGCGGACGATGCCAGTGGATTTTTGGTCACGGCCCCATGCGCCCATGACGAATGCATCATTCACGGAGATGCACCAGATTTCATCAACGCCCTTGGCTTTCAAATCTGCTGCCAGTGCAACATAGCCAGGCACATGCTTGGCTGAGCAAGTTGGCGTGTACGCGCCAGGCAGGCCAAAAATCGCAATGGTTTTACCTTTGGTCAGGTCTGCGACTTTGAAGGTATTTGGTCCGAGTGAACATCCTTCAGATTCCACTTCAATAAATTCTGCCAGGCTGCCTTCAGGCAGGGTATCGCCAATCTTGATTGTCATTTTATGCTCCCTAGATAAGTATTCGGATATTCAATGCCTTGCTGTATGTTGCCCCCGCATAAAATGCTGGGAATTTGAGCCATATCAACACCGACAGTGAAGGACGCAAGTATGCCTGAGCTAGAATTTTCTTGCAGAAGTTAACTCAAGACCTCTAACCACAGAGGCACAGAGGGGGAAAGTCTGCTTGCAAGCAGACTTCGTTACGCAGGCGCGCGGCATGCCGCACGAATTCCCTGCTACACCACAGAGGAAAAAAAGAGAGAGAAAGTAAAATTGAATTCATGCGAATGTGAAAGATAGGGGAAACATATATCAGCAATGCTTCCACTCTTATGACGTAGCAGGAAAAAGGGCTTTCGGTTTCTTCTGCCTTTCTCTGTGCCTCTGTGGTGAGGTTTTTGGTCTGAATTTTCGATCACTAAATAAAAAACGCCAGCCTCTTTCGAAGCTGGCATTCTTCAGAAAAGCTAGTTAAATCAGTCTGCCTGTTTGCGCAGGAAAGCTGGAATATCGTAAGTTTCCATGCCATTTTTTTCCAGTGCACGTACTGTCTCTGACGCAGATTCACGGCGCCATACTGCAGGTTTGCTCAAGCCATCGAAGCCTGCTGATCCGGTTACGGAACCAGTGCTGATGGTGGCAGATGTCATGACAGGGCTGGCCATCACTGTTTCATTGTGCGTACCGGTACGCAGCATTGGTGTTTGCACCAGCTGAATATTTTTCTTGCCACGGCCAAGGCCAGTTGCCACTACCGTTACACGGATATCGTCACCCATGTTGTCGTCGTAAGCGATACCCTGGGCAATCGATGCATCCGGTGCAGCGAAAGCGCGCACGGTAGACATGACTTCCTTGATCTCTTTACCTTTCAGACCACGGCTGGCTGTAACATTCACCAACACACCGCGGGCACCGGACAAATCGATACCGTCCAGCAGTGGTGATGCAACTGCCTGTTCAGCAGCGATACGTGCGCGGTCAACGCCAGAAGCTGTTGCCGTGCCCATCATGGCCTTGCCTTGTTCGCCCATGATGGTTTTCACGTCATTGAAGTCGACGTTGATATGGCCAGGCACATTGATGATCTCGGCAATACCGGCGACGGCATTGTTCAAGACATCATCTGCATGTTGCAGCCATTCGATCATGCTGTCGTCTTCATAAATCTCTTCGAGTTTTTCGTTGAGAATGATGATCAGTGAATCGACATGCTGGGACAAAGCTTCCAGACCTTCGTCGGCGATGTCCATGCATTTCTGACCTTCGTAAGAAAATGGTTTGGAAACCACCGCAACGGTCAGTGCACCCAATTCTTTGGCGACTTGCGCAACTACTGGGGCAGCACCTGTACCTGTACCACCGCCCATGCCTGCAGCGATAAATACCATGTGCGCGCCGCGCAATGCGTCTTCGATGCGGGCACGGGATTCTTCCGCCAGCTTGCGGCCGACTTCCGGTTTCATGCCTGCACCCAGACCAGTTTCGCCGATCTGTATCACATTGTTTGCTTTAGACTGCAACAGTGCTTGCGCATCTGTGTTTGCTGCTATGAACTCAACGCCGGACACGCCTTTGTTGATCATGTGCTGAACCGCATTGCCGCCTGCGCCACCTACGCCGACAACCTTGATTACGGTGCCTTGTGTGGCGTTATCAACCATATCGAACTCCATCATGACTCCTCCAGGTAGGCAGTTATCAGTCGCTAGGCATCACCGGAATGTGACGACTAGCGACTAATAACTGTATATCGAACTATTATAAAATGACTACACTAAATTAGATACAAAATACAAGCTAAAAATTCCCTAAAAACCACTCTTTCATGCGTTGCCAGACCGCTTTGGCTGAACCTTCTTGCCGAGTGACCAGATGACCGCGCAAATACTGCTTCTTCGCTTCCAACAACAACCCTAAAACCGTGGCATAACGGAGGCTGCGCACGACATCTGCCAACTGCCCGCTGTACGCCGGCATGCCTAATCTGGTCGGTTTCAAAAAGATGTCTTCTGCCATCTCCACCATGCCCGGCATGGCAGCAGATCCGCCTGTCAAAACGATGCCGGATGAGAGCACATCTTCATAACCAGATTCACGCACCACCTGATGCACGAGCGCAAACAATTCTTCTACGCGCGGCTCGATGACGGCGGCCAATGCCTGGCGCGACAAGGAGCGCGGACCACGGTCACCCAGACCAGGTACTTCCAGCGTATCGGACGGGTCAGCCAATACCTGCTTGGCGACACCAAAACGCACCTTGATTTCTTCTGCTTCTGAGGTCGGGGTGCGCAAAGCCATCGCGATATCATTGGTGATCTGATCGCCAGCAATCGGTATCACTGCGGTATGACGTATCGCGCCTTCGCTAAATACTGCCACGTCAGTCGTGCCACCACCGATATCGATGAGTACCACGCCCAGTTCCTTTTCATCCTTGGTCAGCACAGCTTCCGCCGATGCCATCGGTTGCAAAATCAGGTCAGATACTTCCAGGCCGCAGCGCCGTACACACTTGACGATATTCTGAACCGCAGACACAGCACCAGTGACGATATGCACTTTGACTTCCAGACGTATGCCGCTCATGCCTATCGGTTCGCGCACATCATCCTGGCTATCGACGATAAATTCTTGCGGCAAGGTATGCAGCAATTGCTGATCTGTCGGTATGTTGACGGCCTTGGCAGTTTCTATCACACGCGAAACGTCAGCTGCGGTGACCTCTTTGTCCTTGATCGCTACCATGCCGCTGGAATTAAAACTGCGGATATGGCTGCCAGCGATACCGGTATACACATTACGTATCTTGCAGTCGGCCATCAACTCGGCTTCTTCCAAAGCGCGCTGTATGGATTCGACTGTCGCCTCGATATTGACGACGACGCCTTTTTTCAAGCCCTTGGATTCGTGTTGACCCAGGCCTATGACTTCATGCCTGCCATCTGGCATGACTTCCGCCACGACAGCCACAATTTTTGAGGTGCCGATATCGAGACCAACGATCAGATTTTTAGCGTCTTTTGTCATGTCTTTCCACTTGCTTTTGTTTGCTTTTTTGATCCGAGATTGCTATGACTCGATTTGAGCGCCAGGCCATTCGGATAACGCATGTCCACACTTTCAATACTGTCCTGCAAACTGGCCAGCAGTTGCGGGTAAACTGTCATCAGTTTATCCACCCTGTTCTTGAGCGTTGTTGCATCCTGCACCCTGCCCAATTGCACCTGCATGCCATTATTCAGCTTCAGACTCCAGGCATAGCGGCTGGAATAATTCACCGATTCTGGTGCCAGGTTAATTTTGGCAAACCAGTTTTTAAATTCCAGATACTGTACCAATACTTCTTTTTCACTACCATCCGGCCCAGTCAGGGCAACCAGATCTGCATCATCTTCCGCTTCTGCCAGGTTGGCGGTAAACACGTCGCCCTTGGCAGAAATCAACTGACCGTTTTCACCCCAGGTACCCAATGCCACATGCTCTTCCAAAGTGACGACAAGCTTGTTGGGCCATTCTCTTTGTACACTGGCCTTGCGCACCCAGGGCACGGTTTCAAAGGCGGACCGTACTGCATCCAGGTTCGCGGTAAAAAAATTACCCTTGATCTTGGGTAAGGCTGTATTCCTGATCGTCAGTGTGTTCACATGCCGCAGTCCTGCACTACCCGCCGCACTGCTTGCCTCTACCCGTATCACCTGCAAAGTAAATAGCGGCCTTTGTATTACCCACCACACAGCGGATAACAACAGCATGAACAACACCAGCCCAAACAGGGCATTCGCGGTATTGTTCATCAGCTTGCTGTCATGCCACATTTTTTTACTCTTTACTGTTTACTTCTTTTGTTCAGATCTAATTTTCAAACTTGCTGTCTTTAAGATTTTCACACACAAATCTTCATAACTGATGCCTACTGCCTTGGCTGCCATTGGCACCAGAGAGTGGCCGGTCATGCCTGGCGAAGTATTAATCTCTATTAAAAACGGTTTGTTATCTGACTTGCGCAACAAGACATCGACCCTCGCCCAACCTTCGCAATCGAGTGCACGATAGGCATCGACTGCCATCTTGCGAATGGTATCGGTCAAATCCTGTTCCAGCACTGCCGGACATATATATTTGGTGTTATCAGTAAAATACTTGTTCTGGTAATCATAGTTACCATCAGGTGCAACGATCTCGGTAATCGGCAAGGCATAAGCCTGTTCGCCTTTCCCCAGGATCGCCACCGTCAATTCGCGGCCTTCGATAAATTCTTCTGCCAGTACCACTTCATCAAACTGGGCTGCCAGGGCATAGGCTTCCTGCATGTCGGAATATCCCACGACCTTGGTAATGCCTATGGTAGAACCTTCATGTGGCGGCTTGATGATGAGTGGCAAACCCAGATCATCTGGCACGCGGCGCAATTCAGTCTGCGCAGTCAGCACGGCATAAGCCGGGGTCGTCAGGCCATAAGTCTGCCAAATGCGCTTGGTAAAAATCTTGTCCATGGCAATCGCCGATGCCATGACGCCGCTACCGGTGTAAGGAATATTCAATTGTTCCAGCGCACCTTGCAGACTGCCATCTTCACCATAGCGGCCATGCAGGGCGATGAAGACGCGATCAAACTTTTCTGCTGCCAGCTCGGCGATGCTACGTTCTGCCGTGTCGAAAGGATGGGCATCTATGCCCTTGCTCAACAATGCTTGTAAAACACCCTTGCCAGACATAAGAGAGATTTCACGTTCAGCAGAACGCCCGCCAAACAGCACACCTACTTTGCCCAGAGATTTCAAATTCAATTCGCTCATGATGATCTGATCACTTGTTTTTGACATTTACACTGACTGTGCCAGTTTTGCCGGCACAGCATTGATGGAACCAGCGCCCATGACGATGACTACATCGCCATCTTTCAATATCCGCACGATGCTGTCGGGCATTTCCAGTATGTCTTCGACAAATACTGGCTCGACCTTGCCCATGACGCGCAAGGCGCGGGACAGGGATCGGCCATCTGCTGCCAGTATTGGTGCTTCACCTGCGGCATACACTTCTGCCAGCACGACTGCATCGGCATCAGAAATCACACGTACGAAATCTTCAAACAAATCGCGGGTGCGGGTATAGCGATGCGGCTGGAAAGCCAATACCAATCGGCGACCTGGATAAGCACCGCGAGCCGCTGCCAGGGTGGCGGCCATTTCAACAGGGTGATGACCATAATCATCAACCAGGGCGAAAGTTCCACCATTTGCCAGGGCGATTTCGCCATAACGGGTGAAGCGGCGACCCACGCCATTGAATTCGCTCAGGGCTTTTTGAGTCGCCTCATCACTGACACCGACTTCACGCGCAATCGCAATCGCTGCGCAGGCATTTTGCACATTGTGCATGCCGGGCTGGTTCAGGCTGACCTGCATATTCTCATAGCCATCTTGCACTACCGTGAAATGCATCTTGCCATTAGCGGCTGTAGCATCAACTGCGCGTACATCGGCATCTGCATGGAAGCCATAGGTAACGATGGGCTTGGAAACAAAGGGCATTATTTCACGCACATTCGCATCATCCAGGCACAAGACTGCGACACCGTAGAATGGCAAGCGCTGGGTAAATTCGATGAAAGCCTGCTTCAGGCGGGCGAAGTCATGACCATAGGTTTCCATATGGTCGGCATCGATATTGGTAATGACTTCGATCACCGGCAAAAGATTGAGGAAAGAAGCATCTGATTCATCGGCTTCTGCCACGATGAAATCGCCACTGCCCAGTTTGGCATTGGCACCTGCACTATTGAGCAAACCGCCAATCACGAAAGTCGGGTCCAGACCACCCTGCGCCAAAACACTGGCGACCAGGCTGGTAGTGGTGGTCTTGCCATGCGTTCCAGCAATCGCGATACCGCTTTTCAGGCGCATGAGTTCTGCCAGCATCATTGCGCGTGGCACGATAGGGATATGCTTGGCGCGCGCAGCGATGACTTCCGGGTTGTCGCCTTTTACAGCGGTCGAAGTCACGACGGCATCTGCACCTGCGATATTTTCAGCGGCATGACCCAGCATGACGTTTGCGCCCAGTTGCGCCAGGCGTTTTGAGGCGGCATTGCTGCCAAGGTCTGAACCTGATATGGTGTATCCTAGGTTCAGCAAGACTTCGGCGATGCCGCTCATGCCTGAGCCGCCTATACCTACAAAATGGATGTGTTTGACTTTGTGTTTCATGCTAATGCTTCCAGAATATGGGCGATGTTGGCACTGGCTTCGCGCTGCCCCAGGGCGTAGGCTGTTTCAGCCATCGCCAGGCATTGCGCTCTGTCCAGTACTTTTAATTTCTCTGCCAGCAAGGCTGGACTTAATTCAGTTTGTGGCAAATGGATGGCGGCTGTTTGCCCTGCCATCCAGATGGCGTTTTCTTTTTGGTGTGAAGTACTCGACGCCATGAAAGGCACGAGTATGCTGGCCACACCGGCAGCAGTTAATTCAGAGACCGTAATCGCACCGGCGCGGCAAATCACCAGATCAGCCTCGGCATAGCGCCGTGGCATGTCGTCGATAAAATCCAGTACCTCTGCCTGCACACCTGCCTGCGCATAACTCTGGCGCAAGGCTTCTATATGCTGTTTGCCAGACTGGTGTGTAATCAGTGGACGCTGGGCTTCTGGCAACAAAGCCACAGCTTGAGGTACCGCATCATTCAATACTTTTGCACCCAAACTGCCACCCACCACCAGTATGCGCAAAGGGCCAGTGCGTGCTGCATAACGTGTTGCTGGCGCGGGCAGTTCGCAAATTTCTTTGCGTATCGGGTTGCCGATGACAGTCGTTTTGCTATCCGCAGTCACTGTTGCCGATGGAAGGCCAAACAGCAATTTACTGGCAAAAGGACGCAAAGCCTTGTTCGACAACAACAATGCCGCATCGGCATTCATCAAGACCACCGGCTTACCACGCAAGGCAGCCATGATGCCGCCAGGTACAGTCACATAACCGCCCATGCCCAGGACCACATCTGGCTGACGACGGCCAATAATACTAAAGCAGCTAAAGAAACTCTTCACCAGCTTGAAAGCACCGCTGACCGTATGTTGCCAACCCTTGCCACGCAGGCCAGAGAAATCAATATTGTCCATGGCGATATTGTGCTTGGGCACGATTTGCCCTTCCATGCCTATCTGCGTGCCCAGCCAGCTGACTTGCCAGCCGCGTTCACGCATGATGTCGGCAATTGCCAGGCCAGGGAAAATATGCCCACCTGTACCAGCTGCCATGATCAGCAATTTCCTTGGCATTTTCTGAATATCCTGGCTCATGGGCGCCCCCCACGCATCAACATGCGGTTTTCATAATCGACACGCAACAAGATCGCTAAACCTACACAATTAATCATGACACCAGAACCACCATAACTCATCAATGGCAGGGTCAAACCTTTAGTTGGCAATAAGCCCAGGTTAACCCCCATATTAATAAACGCCTGTACACCTATCCAGATACCTATGCCCTTGGCCAGCAAACCGGCAAAGGTTTGATCCAGTGCTATCGCTTGTCTGCCAATTTCGAAAGCACGTTTCAGCAACCAGTAAAATAAAAGCACTACCACCATGACACCAACGAAGCCCAGCTCTTCTCCGATGACAGCCAGCAAGAAATCTGTATGTGCTTCTGGCAAATAATGCAGTTTTTGTACGCTGGCACCCAGACCTACGCCAAATAACTCACCACGGCCAAAGGCAATCAGGGAATGCGTCAACTGGTAAGCCTTGCCCAGCGCATGATCCTCTTCGAATGGATTCAAGTAAGCAAAAATACGCTCACGCCGCCAGGGTGATGCCAAAATCACAGCAGTAAAAATACCAATCAGGGTTGCTGCAATTCCACCGAACCAGACGCCATTGATGCCCCCCAAAAACAGGATACCCATAGCGATACAAACGATGACACCAAAAGCACCCAGGTCAGGCTCCAGCAAGAGCAACAAGCCCACCATGCCAACCGCTGCCAGCATGGGTACAAAACCCTTGGTCAGTTTATGCATGTATTCCTGCTTGCGCACGGTATAGTCAGCAGCATACAAAACCATGAACAACTTCATCAATTCTGATGGTTGCAAATTCAGGCCCTTGAAAGACAGCCAGCGCTTGGCACCATTCACGCCTTTACCCAGACCTGGTATCAGCACAGCCACCAGCAATACCAGAGTCGCCACAAACAAGTAAGGCGCATACTTTTGCAAGATCGCCACAGGTATGCGAAACACGATGGCACCAGCAGTCAGGGACACCACTACAAACATGGCCTGGCGCATGAGAAAATGCGAATTCTTGTAGTTGGCATACTTGGGCGAATCTGGCAAAGAGATCGATGCCGAATACACCATGACCATGCCAAACAGCATCAGAATGACTGTGACCCAAACCAAGTGCTGGTCATAATCCATCATCTTGGACCTGCTCACCAGATTGGTATCCACTGGCGGCTTGCCAAATGGAGACCATCTCTGCAGTGGGAGCAGGAGTTGACGCATCAGCAAATCTCCCCGCGTGCCAAGGCAACTTCACGTACCGCATCTACAAACACCTGGGCGCGATGCGCATAATTACGGAACATGTCCAGGCTGGCGCAAGCCGGCGACAGCAAAACGATATCGCCGTCTGCTGCCAGTTCAGCGGCGGCCTGTACTGCCGTTTCCAGTGTTGCCAAGTCGTGCAGCGGCACACCCGAAATGCTCAGTGCTTGTTGCAATTCTTGTTTGGCTTTACCGATGAGGATGACGGCCTTGGTATACCGTTCCACCGGATCAGCCAGCGGAGAAAAATCCTGTCCCTTGCCTTCGCCACCAGCAATCAAAATAATCCGCTTGTGCAATGCATCAGACTGTTGCCCCAGCCCCTTCAAAGCGGCGACCGTGGCACCAACATTCGTACCTTTGCTGTCGTCGATGTAATCAACCCCGGCTATATTAGCAACCTGCTCTACCCTGTGCGGCTCACCCTTGTAATCACGCAAGCCATGCAGCAAGGGAGCAAATGACAAACCTATGCCCCGGCACAAAGCCAAAGCAGCCAGTGCATTCACCGCATTATGCTGGCCACGGATTTGCAGGGCGTCGGTCGGCATCAGACGACTGACGATGACCGGCATTTCTTCCACTTCTTTTTTCTTGCGACGGCTATTCGTGACGACTGGTGCATCTTCTGCTGGATTTGCTACCACCAGCCAACCCATGCCATGTTCATTCAGCAAACCCAGATCAGCCAAATGTTTAGGCGCATCGACACCAAAGCTGACCGCATTGCCAAGTGGCTTTGCCATGGACATGACGAGCGAATCATCGCGGTTCAAGACTTGCAAAGTCTGTTCGCCAAAAATCCTTGCCTTGTCAGCGCAATATGCCTGCAGGCTGCCATGCCAGTCCAGATGATCCTGGGTGATATTCAATACCGTCGCCACATCTGCCTGCAGGCTATGTGTGGTATGCAACTGGAAGCTGGATAATTCCAGCACCCAGACTTGCGGCAGGCTGTCTTGCTCCAGACATTCACGCAATACATCAAGCACTGCCGGGCTGATATTGCCTGCAACTTTAACTGTCAAACCGGCGCGTTCTACCAGCAAACCAACCAGGCTGGTGACCGTGGTTTTTCCGTTCGTGCCAGTGATGGCGATGACTTTGGGTTGATATTCGCGCTCAGCTTTCAAAGCTAGCAGAGCTTGTGCAAATAATTCTATCTCGCCCCAGACAGGGATATTTTTTTCAGCCGCAACAGGTAACAGTTCCTGCAATTCGCGCAGTGGAGACAAACCAGGGCTAACTGCCATCAACTCGATATCATCCAGCAAAGCCTGTGTGAAAGCTCCACCTACAAATTCCACCTGATCTGACACTGCCTGCAATTGCGGCAATCTATCTGGCACTTCGCGAGTATCGGCAACACGCAGGCGCGCACCGGCGCGCAACAGCCATTGCGCCATCGCCAGCCCGGTTTCACCCAGGCCAAGAACCAGTACATGTTTGCCAGAAAAATCCATAAACTCTATATCTATCTTTTTAACGTAACTTCAGTGAAGACAAACCTATCAGCACCAGCAACATGGTGATGATCCAGAAACGCACAACAACCTGGGTTTCTTTCCAGCCTTTTTTCTCAAAGTGATGATGCAAAGGTGCCATCAACAACAAGCGGCGGCCTTCGCCATATTTTCTCTTGGTGTACTTGAAGTAAGTGACTTGCAGCATGACCGACACAGTCTCTGCCACAAAAATACCGCCCATGATGAACAACACTATCTCTTGCCTGACGATGACAGCCACCGTACCCAGCGCACCACCCAAGGCCAGCGCACCTACGTCACCCATGAACACCTGCGCAGGGTGGGCATTGAACCAGAGGAAAGCCAGACCAGCACCCGCCATCGCACCACAGAAAATCAGCAATTCACCGGCACCTGGTATATGCGGTATCAGCAGATATTTGGAATAACCCACATTACCCGTCAGGTACGCAAACAGACCCAGAGCAGAACCGACCATGATGGTAGGCATGATGGCCAGGCCATCCAGACCATCAGTAAAATTCACGGCATTGCTGGTACCGACGATGACACAATAAGTCAAAGCAATAAATCCCCAGACACCAAGGGGATAGCTGATACTTTTAAAGAAGGGCACGAGCAAATCTGCCTTGGGTGGCAGATCCATATTGAAACCGGACTGTACCCAGGCAATAAACAACTCCAGCACTTTTGAGTTACTCGGCGCCGAAACAGAAAATGCCAGATAAAAAGCAGCAATCAAACCGATCAACGATTGCCAGAAATATTTTTCCCTGGAGCGCATGCCTTCTGGGTCTTTATAAACCACCTTGCGATAATCATCGACCCAGCCCACTGCACCAAATCCAAGGGTGACTATCATCACGACCCAGATAAAGCGGTTACTCAGGTCACCCCACAACAAAGTGGAAATACCGATGGAGATCAAGACCAGCACGCCACCCATGGTAGGTGTGCCGGATTTGACCAGATGTGTTTCCATTCCGTAGCTGCGCACAGCCTGGCCTACCTTGAGCCGGGTCAGCATGCGTATGACCGCTGGACCTGCAAAAATACCGATGGAGATGGCCGTCATCGTGGCAAATACTGCGCGGAAGGTAATAAACCCGAATACGCGCAGCCAGCCTATATCCTGCTTTAACATTTCAGCCAACCAGAGCAACATACTAGTGATTCCCTATTATTTTTTGTTGTAATGTGTTTTTTTCTTTATCGTCTGCTGCCAGCAGATGGGCGACGACTCTTTCCATTTTCATGAAACGTGAGCCCTTGACCAGCACTACCGTATCAGCCACAGTTTGCGCATCGAGGTTCTGGCAAAGATTTTCCACACTGGCGAAATGCTGCGCACCTGCGCCATAGCCTTGCGCCGCATGAGCAACCAACTCACCCAGCAAGAAAAGCTTTTTGACGCCGCGCTGCTGCGCATATTCACCAATTTCATGGTGGAACTTAGCGCCGTTTTCACCAACCTCACCCATGTCACCAAGCACCAGCGTGGTGTCGCCACCAATTTGTGCCAGCACATCAATGGCAGCACGAACTGAATCTGGATTAGCGTTGTAGCTGTCATCAATGACAGTCGCACCACATTTGGCTTGCTTGCGTTGCAGCCGGCCATTGACGGGGGCGAAATTTTCCAGGCCCGCAACGATGGATTCTTTGCTGACACCAGCCGCATGGCAGCAAGCTGCAGCGGCAAGTGCATTCAAGACATTGTGCTGACCTGCGGCATTCAAGCGTACTGACAAGACCTGGCCAGCCAGGTTGATTTGCAGGTCACTGCCAAACACACTAGGCAGGTAAGTGGCATGCACATCGGCATCAGGCGTTAAGCCAAAAGTCAGGGTTTTACGCTGACCGCGTTCAGACGCAAAGGATTGCCATAAGGAACTGTAAGTATCGTTGGCAGGAAATACAGCTACGCCATCATCAGGCAGATACTGTATCGCCACACCGTTTTCGCGCGCAACGGCTTCCACGCTTTGCATGAATTCCTGGTGTTCTCGCTGGGCATTATTGACCAGTGCCACTGTAGGCATGGCAGCAGATGCCAGCAAGGCGATTTCGCCAGGATGGTTCATGCCCATTTCTATGACAGCCGCCTTGTGCCCAGCATGCAATTGCATGATGGTCAGGGGTACGCCGATTTCATTATTCAGATTACCAGCAGTCGCCAGACGATCTTCTGCACCATAGGCTGCAGCCAAGATCGAAGAAATCATTTCCTTGACGGTGGTCTTGCCATTACTGCCTGTCACACCGATGACAGGCAGGTCAAATTTTTGACGCCAGAATCTGCCAACTTGTGCCAGGGCCAGTTTGCTGTCTGTGACCACCAATGCAGGTAACTTGAAATCTGCTGGCAAACGTTCGGCGATTACTGCGGCTGCACCGGCAGCCGCTACTTGCGACAAAAAGTCGTGGGCATCAAAGTTTTCGCCACGCAGGGCGACGAATACATCGCCAGCACCGACTTTGCGGCTATCGGTAGTCAGGCCAGTGACATAGATGGCGGACCCAGTATCGCCAGTCAGGGACGCCGCAGGCAGAGCAGCCTGCAATTCCTGAAGAGAAAATTCCATCAACTTCCCCTCTTTATATTGCCGCTGGTTGCGACAGTAGCGAGAGAAAGCGCGGCATGTTCTTCGTCAGAGAAAGGCCATTTCTTGCCGTTGATGTCCTGATAGGTTTCATGGCCTTTGCCAGCCAGCAAAACCACATCATGATGACCGGCATGCTTGATCGCATACAAGATCGCATTGGCGCGGTCTTCGATGACTTGCGGCGTAGTCGTCATGCCTTTCAGGATATCCTCAATAATCTGGTTAGGGTTCTCGCTACGTGGATTATCGCTGGTGACAACGACATGTTGCGCCAGTTCAGCAATCTTGCCCATTTGTGGACGTTTGCCTGGGTCGCGGTCACCGCCGCAACCGAACACACACCACAAAGCCCCTGCTCTTTCTTGCGCTACTTGCTGCAAGGCCTCCAGGGTTTTTTCAAGGGCATCAGGGGTATGCGCATAATCAATGACGACCATGACATGACCAGCAGTACCCAGCAATTGCATGCGACCAGGAACAGGCGTCAGCTTTTCTATGATGCCCACAGCCTTGTTCAGCGCAATGCCCTTGCTCAGCAACACGGCGAGTACCGCCAGGATATTGCTGACATTGAACTTGCCTATCAACTGGGTCTTGACTTGTGCCGCACCAAATGGAGATTCAAGATGGAAGCTGGTACCAATATGGCTGGTTTTCAGATTGCTGGCAACCAGCGCAGCTATCTCAGGCATGATGGCTTTTTCCAGACTATAGCCCAGCAGTTTTGTATTGGGCTGACTGGCTTGCAGATGCTTCACCAATTCCAGCCCATAGGAATCATCCAGATTGATGACAGCCGCGCCCAAACCCTGCCAATCAAATAGTTTGGTTTTCGCCGCAGCATAGCCCTGCATATCACCGTGATAATCCAGATGATCACGCGTCAGATTGGTCAGCACCGCGACATCAAAATGCAGGCCATTCAAACGCCCTTGATGCAAACCTATGGAAGAAGCTTCTATCGCCAGCGCCTGCGCGCCACCGCGCTGTAAGTCTGCCAGTTTTTGCTGCAAGCCTATTGCGTCTGGTGTGGTGTAACCAGTTTCTGCCAATTGCCCGAGTATGCCATTGCGGTACTGGCCTATCCCCAGCGTGCCGATGACGGCAGCAGGTGTGCCACTCAGCGACAGGGCTTTGGCTATCCATTGCGTGCAGGAAGTCTTGCCATTCGTACCGGTCACGGCAACATTGAACCAGCCTTGATCAGGCTGGCCATGCCATGCATGAGCGACGTGACCAGCCACTTCCTGCAAATCTGGCACCGCCAGATGAGGGGTGTTTAGTGTCTCATCCCAAACAAAATTATCGGCCTCATACACGATAGCGACTGCGCCATTGGCAATGGCATGGGCTATATGCGCACGACTATCGGTGATAGAAGTGAGCAAGGCGAAAAAGACATCTCCGGTCTGTATGGAGCGGGAATCTGAGCGCAATTGCGCATTCGGCGCATGCAGCTTCAGCCAGTCCAGTATTTCTATCATAGTTGTATTTTTCTTTGTCATTACAAGCTTTCCTGTATACTTTCCTCAGGAATAATGCTGGTGACGGAAGAGTCCGGTGGCACATTCAGTGAACGCAAGACATTCGCCATAATCGAAGCAAAAACCGGTGCTGCTACAGGTCCGGCAAAGTGGCCTCCGGCTGTTGGTTCATCTACCATCACAGCCACGATGACACGCGGATTTGAAACAGGCGCGAAGCCTATGAAGTCAACCAGATATTTATTCACATAACGGCCACCCTCAAGCTTGTGGGCAGTTCCGGTTTTGCCAGCAACGCGATAACCAGCAATACGTGCCTGCGTGGCAGTGCCGCCTGGCTCAGTCACAGACTCCATCATCAGGCGCATTTGTTTTGCGGTCTTTTCAGAAATCACATGTGTGCCATGCGGCAGTTCAGCCGATTTTTGGAAAGTAAGAGGTATCAGGTCACCATTCCTGGCGAAAATCATATAGGCACGCGCCATCTGTATCAGCGATACCGAGATACCGTGGCCGTAGCTCATGGTTGCCTGTTCGACAGGACGCCAGTTTTTGTAATTACGCAAACGCCCGGCAACTGCGCCAGGAAAACCGAATTTGGGCTGCTGACCGAACCCTAAGGTGGTGAACATTTCCCACATTTCTTGTGGCGGCATTTGCAATGCCATTTTCACTGTACCTATATTCGATGATTTTTGTATAACTTGCGCAACGGTTAAAGAACCTTGTTTGTGCGCATCATGTATGAGTGCCGGACCAATTGACATGACACCAGGCGCAGTGTGAAATACAGTGTCAGGTGTGACCCTGCCAGTTTCCAGAGCCAGTGCCACGGTCACCGGTTTCATGGTGGACCCAGGCTCAAAGGTGTCGGTCATCACACGGTTGCGCAATTGCGCTCCGGTCAAGACTGAGCGGTCATTCGGGTTGTAAGTCGGCAGATTCACCAGGGCCAGCACTTCACCAGTTTGCACATCCAGCACGACTGCACCGCCAGCCTTGGCCTTATGCTTTTCGAGTGCTTCTTTCAGGTGCGTGAATGCGATGTATTGAATCTTGCTGTCTATCGACAGGGTCAGGTCTTTGCCATCATGCGGCGGGCGCACGGCTTGCAAGTCTTCCACGATGTGGCCCAGCCTGTCCTTGATGACACGGCGACTCCCGGTCTTACCCGCCAGGTTTTTTTCCGATGCCAGCTCTATGCCTTCTTGCCCTACATCTTCAACATTGGTAAAGCCGACCACATGGGCCATGACTTCACCTTCAGGATAATAGCGTTTGTATTCTTTCCGGGTTTCAATTCCGGGGATGCCAAGAGCAACGACTTGATCCGAAATGGCAGGCTCGACCTGACGTTTCAGATACACAAACTGACGGTCAGAGTCGAGCTTCTTGCGCAATTCAGCCTCTGTCATGCCCAGCAATTTAGCCAGTTGCTGTATTTTTTCTTTGGGTGCTTCCAGCACATCATCAGGAATAGCCCAGATGGCTTTCACAGGTACGGATGAGGCCAGCACCTGACCATTGCGGTCAGTGATCTTGCCGCGGGTGGCCGGTAATTCCAAGGTGCGGGCATAGCGATTCTCTCCCTGCCCAATCAAAAACTTCGTACTAAATCCCTGCAAATAAAGTGCTTTCGCAATCAGTGCGATAAAAGCGGCAAACAATAAAAACAGCACGAAGCGCGAACGCCAGGCAGGCAGCTTCACGTCCAGCACAGGGCTGGAAGAAAAGGCGACACCGCGTGCAGCGGCGGTACGGGATGTACTGGCTGATCTGCTCATTTTGTCTCCGCTGCCTTGAGATACTGGGTACGATCAGGCGTCACCGCCACCATATTCAATTCGCGTTCAGCAGTTGTTTCTATGCGTGCATGCTTGCCAAAAGTGGATTGATCGAGTTTCAGTTGCGTCCATTGCAATTCATACTGCTTGCTTAAACTTTGCTCACGCTCCAGCTCTATAAACAGGCGACGTGCCTGGTACTGAGAATTTATCAGCGACAAGGCACAGGCCACCAAGGCAACCACCAGCGTAATATTGAGACGGGTACTCATGCCCCCCCTCCAGGCAAACGCTCTGCCACCCGCAGGATTGCCGAGCGCGAACGCGGATTGGCACTGACCTCAGCCTCGGAAGGCTTGATGCGGTTCAACAAGCGCATCTGCGGCTGCGGCAAATCAATATGACGTATCGGCAGGCGACGATCAGGCTGCTCGACCTTGACCTTGGAAGCAAAGAACTGCTTCACAATACGGTCTTCCAGAGAGTGAAAACTGATCACCGACATGCGCCCATATGGAGCCAGGGCCTGATATGCTGCCGCCAGACCTATTTCGAGATCTTCAAGCTCCTTATTGATGAAAATCCGTATAGCCTGAAAGGTGCGAGTTGCCGGGTCTTTACCCTTCTCGCGAGTTTTGACGGCGTGTGCGACGATTTCTGCGAGCTGTCGTGTTCCACGAATGGCGTCTGTTTTCCTGCGAGCAACAATCGCCTTTGCAATCTGAAAAGCAAACCGTTCTTCCCCATAATTTTTTATAACCTCCGTAATTTGTTCTTCTTCGGCAGTTGCCAGCCATTCGGCTGCAGAAATGCCACGCGTGGTATCCATGCGCATGTCAAGCGGGCCATCCGACCTGAAGCTGAAACCCCGGCTGGCATCATCCACTTGCGGGGATGAAATACCTAAATCCATCAAGATGCCATCAACCTTGCTCACGCCAAGCTCAGGCAAGGCTTCACCGATAGCGGCAAAACTGTCATGTACGATATGAAAACGCGGGTCTTGTATTTCTGCTGCACTGGCGATTGCCTGGGTGTCCTTGTCAAAAGCAATCAGGCGGCCATTGCTGCCCAGTTGCGACAAAAGCAGGCGACTATGTCCGCCACGGCCAAAGGTGCCGTCTACATAAATCCCGCTGGCACGCTGATCAGTGATGCCGAGAGCGTCTACAGCCTCATGCAATAGCACAGTCTGGTGCGTAAAATCTGCCGCTTGCTGAATACCCATTGCCCGCGATCAGAAAGAAAAATTGTTTAATACATCAGGAGCGCCGCCAGCAATGGCTTTCGCTTCGTTTTCCGCCAGTTTGGCAGCATCCCATATCTCAAAATGGCTGCCCATTCCAAGCAACATGACATCGCGCTGCATGCCTACAGCACTACGCAATTCAGGCGCAACCAGGATACGGCCGGCGCTATCCATTTCCACATCAAAAGCGTTGCCCAGAAAAATACGTTTCCAGTCGCGCGCCTGTATCGGCCAGGCTGCGATTTGTTCACGATGGGATTCCCAGGTAGGACGCGGAAACAGTAATAGGCAACCGTCAGGGTGACGGGTCAGGGTAATCCGGCCTTCGCACTGTACATTGAGCGCGTCACGGTGCCGGGCAGGAATGGACATCCTGCCTTTTGCATCGAGATTAAGTGAGGACGCCCCCTGAAACACGCTATCTACCTTCTTCCTGAAAATCTGTATGTCCGACCAAGCATGGAATGTAAGCGAATTTGCTTATTCTGTTCCACAAAATTACACTTTTTCACACTAATGCCCACTTTAGAGGATGACTTGAGCGTGGTCAAGCGTATTTGCTCGGTAAATTTGGAAAATTTCTAATGAAGTCAATGACTTAGCGCGAACACTTGAGGTTGAGCGCGGACAACTCCCAACAATTTATCCTGATAAATTAGGCACTTACGCACCATAGTGAAAGTAGCGCCTTACATATAACCATGTGTTTATCCCTGATGTTGCGTTTTGGGATGGGAAACTTAGGAGAAATGCCTGCAGGAAAGAGAAGTTCGCCGCTTTTTAGCCGCTGAAGTGACAATTAATAAACGTTGATGTGCTGAGGAAAATAGACAAGGGGCCTGATTATCGCTGAATTTATAGCTACTCAGGCGATTTTTCGGCACAATTCATGGACCACGCTGCCTGACGATATGAAGAAGTCAAGCCCCTCTGTTCTGGCGCTGCAATAATTGCAAAAACTCCTTATCAGCGACGGCCTTGCTGAAGTAAAAACCCTGAAACTCGTCACACTTGCATTCACGCAAGGTTTCCAGTTGCGTGGCTGAATCGACACCCTCGGCAATCACCTTGATACCCAGCGTGTGTGCCATGGCAACGATGGCCAATACGATGGCAGTGTCATTCGGGTCATCAGGTATGTCCCTGATGAAGGAACGATCAACCTTGACACTATCGACAGGAAAACGCTTCAGGTAGGCCAGCGACGAATATCCAGTACCAAAATCATCGATGGACAGTGTAAATCCAGCTTCCTTGAGGCCATCCATGAGCAAGATTGCCTGCTCGCGGTTATGCATGACCATGCTTTCGGTAATCTCAAATTCAATGGAATTGGATGGGACACGCCAAAAATCCACGACGCTTTTTACTTCTTCCAACATATGTACATCATTGAACTGGGCGCCAGACAAATTGATGGCCACACGCCCAAAGTTTTTGTCGACATTGCGAAAACTCAGGATGTCACGGCAGGCAATGTCCAGCACCAACATCCCCAGACGGGCTATCAGCCCAGCTTCTTCGGCCAGAGAGATGAACTCTACTGGTGACAACAAGCCGCGCTCAGGATGGTTCCAGCGCACCAGAGCCTCGGCACCCACGATGCGCTCAGTCATCACGTCCAGTTTGGGCTGGTAGTGCACGACGAATTCCCGTCTTTCCAGCGCCCTGCGCAGCCTCGCCTCAAAGGCCAGTCTTTCCACGGTGTGGGTATTCATCTCGGAAGCATAGAACTGGTAATTATCCTTACCCTTGTTTTTCGCCTTGTACATGGCGATGTCGGCATTCTTCAGTAGGGTCTGGGCATCCCTGCCATCGGCGGGGAAAGTGGCAATACCAATGCTGGCACTGAGCTGGCATTCCTGCCCGTTTATTTCAAAAGGCTGGGCAGCAGCATATAAAAGCTTGTCAGCCACATCGCCGAGATCACGCGCTTCGCTGAACTGGTCGATCAGCAATATGAATTCATCACCACCTATCCTGGCGATAATGTCGGATTCGCGCAAACACTGCCGGAAACTGCGCGCCACCGTGCGCAAGACATGATCACCCTCATCATGACCAAAGGTGTCGTTGATATTCTTGAAGCGGTCCAAATCGAGGAAAAGCACCGCGAGCTGGCTGCGGTTACGCTCCGCAATGGCGAGTGAACGGGCCAGATGCTGGTTATACAAAAAGCGGTTAGGCAAACCAGTCAGCTCATCGTAATGGGCGAGCTGCATGATTTTCTTTTCAGAACGACGGCCCTCGATGGCAATCCCGGCAATATCCACAGTGATCCTGATCAAACCCTGGTCTTTTTCACTGAGTGGTTCGCGACTATAAGAAAACAGGCTGAAGCTACCCAGCAACTGACCATTCTTGCCTATGATTGGCCAGGCTGCGCAAGAAGAAAATTCGGTCAGGGTTTCTACACCATTCACAAATTGCATGGCGGGTGCACGCAAGAAATCATTCAGCCAGACTTGCTGCATGCCAAGTACCGCCTCGGACCAGATACCACTACCATGCGTGACTGTCATGCCCGGTATCTGGGCCAGCAGGATTTCGGGGAAGTGAATACCCGTAGCCTGGGCAAAGCTACGCTTGTCTTCGGCCAGCAACTGTATTCCGCAGCGCCAGTGAGGACAGAGATTTTCAACAAATTTGCTGATCGCTTCCAGTATCGAAGACAAGTCATCATCGCCACCGATGAGTTTCAACAGACGATTTTGTCCGGCGATCAACAACTCAGAGTATTTGCGCGCATTGATATCACGTTCCACGCAAAACAAGAGCATTTCGCCCTCGACCTCGACCCGGCTCAGCGATATTTCACTGTGCTGTATCTGGTCGTTGCGCATGGTGACCCATTCAAAGCGCTGCGCCTGCCCCTTGAAAGCCTGATCTATCAGGGTGGCCACCAGCACATCCTTGTCCTGCGTGGCATAACCGGCAACAGTCTGCACACTGGGAGAAAAGCTGCCAACCTTGCGGCCTATGACTTCATCCTGGCTAGTGACGCCAAAAAAAGCGACTGCGGCAGGGTTGCAATCTACATAGATATAATCACGACTAATGAGCAGGATGGCATCTTGCGCACCCTGATACAAGAGCCGATAACGGCTCTCACTGGCTTCCAGACGATTTTTGGAATCGCGCAAATGACGAATTTGCCATAGTAGCAATAATGCCAAAATAATAATAAGGCCGACAGTCACTGCTGTGACCATGATTTTTTGCGCAACCCTGATATTCCAGTCTGCGAGTATGGCGTTGGTTTCCCTGGCATACACCAGAATCAGTGGCAAGCCATTGATACGGCGATAGCTGATCAACCAGCCTTTACCATCCCCACGCTCATCGCGTAAAGCACCCTCATCCGATTTATTACGCACGATGCTATCGACCACAGACCGCGTGAATTCACGCTCGTTCTGTACCACTCCGGCCTGCGCCCCGGCCAGTTTTTTACCAGCTTCATCGTACAAGGCAATACTGGCACCACTACCAAGGGCGATGCGCTCATAGAAATCATAAAGATAGCGCAGTTGTATGTCAGCCTGTATCAAGCCAGCGCGCCGACCATCCTGATCAAAAAAATTCCTGGCCACAGGCAAAATCCACTGCCCGGTCCGTGGCAATTGATAAGCCTGGCCCAGCACGACTTTGCTGTCGTCAGGGCGGTCCAGCAAGAATTTGATGTGTTGCTGATCTTGTATCTGCCCAGGTCCGGTATTCATGGACAGGCTGGAAGCCTGTCGTTCACCCTTGAGATTGAATAGCGAAAGTGCATAAATGAATTCAGAATCCTGCCTTTGCATTGCCAGGATCTGTTGCAGTTGTTTTTCCTCGCTGGATGCCAGCCTGGTTTCCGAGAGCACTTCTTCACCAGCAACACTCATCACCTGCAAGGTGCCGCGCACCACCTCACTGACATGCTCGTCGAGTATGCGTACCGCCAGGAAATTATGCTCTTGCGCAGCATTGATGGTCAACGTCTTATCTTGGGCTATAGACCACCAGCTCTGCCCTATGATCGCGGCTGCAATCAGGCAGATGCAAAATGCGAGAGCCATCAGTGGCAAATCGCGCTCTTTTTTCAGACCGCCAGTCTCCATGCGTTTGCAATGTTGTAGATACAGCGTCGATGAGAACTCATTGCACCAGTGTACCACTGGTATTTTCAGAACAAGGACTTGCTTTCAAGGAATGATGCTTGACGGCGACAATCTGACACAGACTGCGGCATATTGAGAGGACGTTTGGGACGGAACCAAAGAAATGTGCAAATTAAATAGTAGGACTTACACAAAATTGTCCCAGCAAGGCCGTGCTTGAGGAAACCGCACAGTAAGGGCGGTTCGTTACGTCGGCAGACAATCTATTGTCTGAAACCCCGACACCACCTTAGCGGCCAAGACAGTATTTTGTACAAGGAAAGGTAAAGGGGGAGTTAAATAGTGAACTGAGCACAACTAAGGCGATTTTGTGCAAATCTAAATAAATTGAAGCAGGCCGATAGGCCGGATTTTGTTACGGCATAGACATTGCTGCCGTCTGCTATGACAATCATTCCTCTAGGCGACGGATTGCTCCGCCGCTCAAGCTTTCTACCCGCACGCTCCGCGAGCAACATCAACGCGTGCCTATTTGAAATTGCTCCGGGTGGAGGTTACCGCGTTTCACCGTAACTTAATACGCTCGTCTCTGTGGCCCTATTCCTCGTCTTATACCAAAGCTTTCGCCCTGGCTTTCAACGTACGGCCGTTAGCCGTCACCCTGCTCTATGGAGTCCGGACCTTCCTCCCGTCACCTTGATTACTCAAGGCAACCAGCGATTGTCTGGCCTGCTTCGAGCGCTATTCTACCTCATTCGGGGTTAGTTAATCTAACCTATTCAATGATAATTCCGTGCAAGAGGCTCAAATACGGTGCAAATTAAGCAGGCTTTCTGGTAGCGTACTGCTTTTACTTTTTTATCATTGTCTATCATGCTTAAATCACGTTCTGGCGGCCAGTTGATTGTGGATGCCTTGCAAGTCCACGGTGTCGACACCATTTTCGGTGTCCCTGGCGAAAGCTACTTGCCCGTCCTGGATGCGCTGCATGATAGTCCCATACGCTTCATCATCAACCGCCAGGAAGGCGGCGCAGCTTTCATGGCAGACGCCTATGGCAAGATGACAGGCAAACCTGGCATTTGCTTCGTCACCCGTGGCCCTGGTGCCACCAATGCCTCTATCGGAGTACATACGGCTTATCAGGACTCGACACCAATGATCCTGTTCATTGGGCAGGTCGGCAATGATTTTGTCGAACGCGAAGCCTTTCAAGAGATTGACTATCGCCGCATGTTTGGCCAGATGGCGAAATGGGTAGCCCAGATAGACCGCGCCGACCGTGTGCCTGAATACATCGCCCGCGCCTTCCAGGTCGCCACCAGCGGCCGCCCAGGCCCGGTCGTGCTGGCATTACCAGAAGACATGCTGGCCCAGGTGGCAGAAGTCGCCGATACCCGTCACTACACACCTGTACAGGCATCAGCCTCGCCGCAACAACTGGCACAACTGCGTAATATGCTGGCTGTGTCACAACGCCCAGTATTGTTGCTGGGCGGCAGCGGCTGGGATCAGACAGCTTGCCAGCACATCAGCGAATTCGCCACCAGCAACCACCTGCCTGTAGCTTGCGCCTTCCGCTTCCAGGATTTGATGGACAATACCCATCCCAACTACATAGGTGACGTAGGCATAGGCATCAACCCCAAACTCGCGCAAAGGCTAAAAGATGCCGACCTGATCATCGCCATCGGCCCGCGCCTGGGTGAAATGACCACTAGCGGCTATAGCGTGCTGGAAGCGCCGATACCTAAACAGAAGCTGGTACACATCCACAGCGATGCACTGGAATTGGGCCGTGTCTATCAGGCTGAACTGATGATCAATAGCGGCATGAAGGAAATTGCCGAAGCACTGGCTGAAATGGAAGGCCTGGATGCAGCCACCAAATGGCAGGCAACTGTTAGTGAAGCCAAAGCTGACTTGCTGGTCTGGCAAACCGAACCAGCGATTTTTGCCAAGGAGAACGCTCCCTTAAACTTGTGGCAAGTAGTACAGGACATCAAACGCCTGGCGCCAAAAGACACCATCATCACCAATGGTGCAGGCAATTACGCGACCTGGGCGCACCGTTACTTCCCTTACGGCGGCATGCGCACCCAGTTGGCGCCTACCTCCGGTGCCATGGGCTATAGCGTGCCATCTGGTGTTGCTGCCAAGATCATAGACCCTGAGCGCACCGTCATTACTTTCGCTGGCGACGGTGAATACCTGATGAATGGCCAGGAACTGGCAACTGCCGTGCAATACAAGGCAGGCGTGGTCATCATCGTCTTCAATAATGGCATGTATGGCACCATACGCATGCATCAGGAGAGAGAATTCCCGGCGCGTGTATCTGGTACAGAATTACACAACCCTGACTTTGCCGCCCTGGCCCGCGCCTTTGGTGGTAGTGGTGAGGTCGTCAATACCACGGCAGAATTTGCACCCGCGCTGGAAAGAGCATTGGCACACAGCCGCCAGCACAATCTGCCAGCCCTGATAGAACTGCGTTATGACGGCAACCTGATCACGCCAGGTGCAACACTGCAAACCCTGCGCCAGATTGCCCAAGACGCTGGCAAATAATATCTACATAAAACCTGCTTCGGGTCATTCCCGAAGCAGCCTTGCGCTGCAACAAGCAAGACAGCATTCCCACAATCCACAAATTAGGGCACACTCCCATCATTACCTCCACGGGAAGATGCCCACATGAGCAAACCTGCACTGCCTAAAAGTATCTGGGTACTTGGCTTTGTCAGCATGCTCATGGATATTTCTTCTGAAATGATACATAGCCTGCTGCCCATGTTCATGGTCGGCACGCTGGGTATCAGCGTGTTTGCCGTTGGCCTGATCGATGGCATCGCCGAATCAACCACCCTCATCGTCAAGGTATTTTCAGGCGCACTCAGTGACCGCCTGGGCAAGCGCAAGGCCCTGGCTGTGTTTGGCTATGGCTTGAGTGCCTTCACCAAACCCCTGTTTGCCATCGCCCAGGGCATGGGCATGCTGTTGACAGCCCGCATGATGGACAGGATAGGTAAAGGCATACGCGGCGCACCGCGTGACGCCCTGATCACAGACATTACACCAGCCGAAATACGCGGTGCGGCTTTCGGTCTGCGGCAATCTCTGGATACCATAGGTGCCGTGGTTGGCCCCTTGCTGGCAACCGCCCTGATGCTGCTGTGGATGAATGATTACCGACGCATATTCTGGCTAGCCGTGATCCCCGGCCTGGCTGCAATGGTCTTGCTCTTCGTCGGCGTAAAAGAGCCGGATAACAAAACTGCGCTGAGACCCGGCAACCCGATCAGCATGCATAATCTGCGCCGCATGGGTACGGCTTACTGGTGGGTGGTGGCACTGGGCAGCATATTTACCCTGGCCCGTTTCAGCGAAGCTTTTTTGATACTGCGCGCCCAGCAAATGCAGATACCCATAGCTTATGTACCCCTCATCATGGTCACGATGAACCTGGTGTATGCAGCGACAGCCTACCCTTTCGGCAAACTGTCTGACAGGGTATCGCACCCTCTATTACTTGCCTGTGGCTTGCTGGTACTGATCGCCTCGGATGTAGTACTGGGGTATAGCCAGAACTGGTATGGACTGGCAGCGGGAATTGCCCTATGGGGCGTTCACATGGGAATGACCCAGGGTTTGTTGTCCAGCATGGTTGCCGGCAGTGCCCCGGCTGATTTACGTGGCACTGCCTTTGGTTTTTTCAATCTCGCCAGTGGTGTCAGTCTTTTACTAGCAAGCGTCGTCGCAGGCTTGCTATGGCAGGAGTTTGGATCTGCCTTTACCTTTTATGCTGGTGCCGTTTTTGCATGTATCAGCTTGCTGGGACTTATATTGCATCCATCGACCAGGAAAAAAATGCAGCCCTAGGCCGTGTCTGATGTCACCACTGCTCGCGGCTTGTGTGCCAGCCACAGTTTGGTCAGTCCCCACATCAAAGTCAAAGCAAACAACCAGGCCAAATAGCAGACTAGGAGCGAAGCCTCATACGCTGGCGTCGCCTCTGGTTTGCGAAAATCAACGATCTGACCGTAACGCAACTGCATATAAATCCAGCCCAGCGCATGGATGAGCGCGATATGCACCAGATAAAAAAACATCGGTGTCTTGCCAAACAACATCAATAGCGGCAAAGGTTTTTGCACATATTTATCCATCAAGGCCAGCGTGCTCAAACCTATGCTGAGCGTGATGCACAGATAGAGCAAAGAAGGCGGATACTTATGCACCTTGACGAAAGACATGAGGTCATAAAACCAGCCCTTGCCCTGTGCCGACCAAAAATCAGGGTCGCCATAATAATTTCCGCTGCGCAAAATCACGAAACTCACAAACAGGATGGCCGCCGCTGATAGCATGAAACGCTGGCGCTTGTCAGCTTCCCACAACATCACCGGCCCCAGCGCATAACCAGCCGCCATCAAACCTATCCATGGCATGAGCGGGTAGGCAAAGACGATGCCCAACTTGTCAGTCAGGGGATAATAACCACCCTGATGCCAGGCCATGAACAAGACATGGCTACCTTTGCCATGCATGCCATCGAGCAGGTTATGCGGCAATATTAAGGCAGCGGCGGCCAGTGCGATCGACCAGTGCGGCAACCAGATCAGCAAGCCCAGCGCCATCATCGCCATCCCTATCGCCCAGATCACCTGCAAGATGAACACATTGAAACCAAATTGCCAACTGAAGCTGACCCAGGTGCATTCCAACAACACCAGCAAAGCACCGCGGCTAAGCAGATAGCGCGTCACATCCCTTTTATCACGCTGCTGCGAGCGCAAGAAAGCAGACATGCCAGCCAGGGTCACAAAGATCGGTGCACATAAATGCGTAATCCAGCGTGTCCAGAACCAGCCTGGCGAGCCTTGTTGTAAATCCAGAGGATCGAATGGAGTGACAGCAAAAAAGTCGCGGGTATGATCCAGTGCCATCAGCACGATGACCAGACCACGCAAGAGGTCTATGGCTTGTAGCCGGTTTTGCCGCATCATGGTGTATCCCCATCTGCGACCAGGCGCAGTTTTATTTTAATGCAGCAATTCTATCCAGCACCCGTTGCTGGCAGCAAAGCATTTCAAGCCAGGGAAATAAAAAAGCGCCCATTTGTTGCCAAATGAGCGCCTTGATTTAAATAAATTCAAACAAGTTAACACAAGCTGCTTGCTTACTCTTCATCCTTGAGTCGCCCACCTTTGATTTGTTGCAAACGCTGCTTCTCTTGCCTGCGTTCAGTACGCTTGGGATTGAGTGCGCCATGAACACCGGCATTGCGTTGTTTTGCCACTACTGCCAGTGGATTGCGTGGCTTGGGCAATTTGATTGTGAGCTTCATCTCTTATCCTTTCACGCAAACGACCTGGCGCAAGGTATGCACAACTTCAACCAGATCATGCTGATGCGCCATGACTGCATCGATATCCTTATATGCTGCCGGAATTTCATCCACAACACCCTTATCTTTGCGACATTCTATACCCTGAGTCTGTGCTGCCAGGTCATCAGCATCATATGTCTCCCTGGCCTCACCCCGGCTCATCCTGCGCCCTGCACCGTGAGAGCAGGAACAGAATGATTCAGGATTACCCTTGCCCCTGACGATATAACTACGTGCGCCCATGCTGCCAGGAATAATCCCCATCTCACCCATGCGGGCAGAAATTGCTCCCTTGCGGGTAATAAAGAGATTTTCATTATTGTGGGTTTCTTGCGACACATAATTGTGATGGCAATTGATGGCTTCCCCATCAAGCTTGAAACTGGTTACTTCTTTTTCCAGCACAGCCAGTGCCCGACGCATCATTTCACTCCGGTTAGCCAGCGCATAATCCTGCGCCCACTGCACTGCTTCGATATAGTCGTCAAACAATTCCGAACCTTCAGTGAAGTAAGACAAGTCCTTGTCCGGCAAATGTATCTGGTGCCGCCACATTTCTTTCCTAGCGGCCCAGATAAAATGCTTGCCGATGACACTGCCCACGCCACGTGAACCGGAATGCAGCATGATCCAAACGCGCTGTTCTTCATCGATACACACTTCAATAAAGTGATTGCCACCACCCAGGGTACCCAACTGGCATATCCAGGTCTGGTAAAACTTCGGCAGCATTTTCATGATGCTCTTGTGCTTGGCGACTATCTTGTCCAGCCTGTCATTCAAGGGTTTGCCCACCCTGACCAGCGCAGACCCGCGCATTCTGTTCCAGGCATGCTGGCGAAAACCGACAGGTATTTCGGCTTCCAGGGCACTTCGCAGTTTCGCAAGGTTGTCAGGCAACTGGCTGGCCGTCAAGGTCGTGCGCACAGCATTCATGCCACAGCCTATGTCCACACCCACAGCGCCAGGGATAATGGCTGAGCGGGTAGGTATCACACTGCCTACCGTGGCACCCACACCTGCATGCACATCAGGCATGGCCGCTACGTAGGGATGGACGATGTTTAAATTAGCGATATTGAGCAACTGCTGTATCGCAGTGTGATCAATATCATCGGTAAATATATGCACAGGCACTTTGGCCTTGTGCAAGCTTTGAGCTATAGGCATACAATTTTCCTTCTTGTAATGCCGGTGTTTTTTTCAGCGAATCTTTCCTGCCGTTGCAGCAAATCCTGCTGCTGGCATGAGATATATCTGGCTGCTTTTCTTCGTCAATAAGACTGCGTATTTTTTGGCGAACACCATCCCTGCCTGCATGGCGCAAGGCTATGCAAGTTCTGGCGCTCCAACAAAAATCAGCGTTTTGAAAAGTAAAAAACCCCGACGAGTTTCCTCACCGGGGCTTTCAAAAAAACGACCGGCTCGGGTTGGCGATTTGCCTTAACCCCGAGCGTCGTGCACGGGGCTAAAAGTATTGATTGTTCTTGCTAGCCGTATTCCGTGGCATGGCCGTTCCTTTCTTGAATTGGGTGTTGATGAAAAATCGAAATGCAGCGAAGTTTTAAATTGATGCATATCGAAGAGACTCGATTCTGCACGAGATTAAATTACTGTGTCAATAGAATTCAAAAAAAATTGACACTCAGGTCAGCAAAAGCTTGGCTATCAGGGATTATAGATAAATATCAGACGCGCATCGCATCAAGAAAATTCTCTGATCAATGGTGGATTCACAGCTAGAACATTAACGCAATTGTATTCAGTGCAAATAAACCATTCCCTGAAATCGCCTACCGCTTCTGTAATTGCCAACATCCCTGGAAATTGCCTTTCTTGTTCTAGCCAACCACCAGACTTGATTTCAAACAGGCAGTATCCAGGCTCAAATACTTTACTTTGCCAATAAGGAATAAGATCGCCTTCGTCAAGAACTCGAAAACCTCTCGCCTCCTCAAAATGAATTTCTATCAAGGTACGCTTCTCATTAGTCTCATCAGTAGCAGCAACAACAATGCGAAGACCAGTAGCGCCGAGCGATAACTCACTAACGCCAGTGAACACTTTTCCTGAATACGATTTAGATTTTGGTTCGACAGTTATTTTCATGTTGAGAGAAATATACGTATAAGTACTTTTGACGCTCGATTCAAGGCATCGTAAATAAAAAAAATAAAATGGAACATAGCCAGCGTGTGGTGGTTAAGTTTGCAGTATGCAATTTCAACAGTGCGATGTGATGGGCTGAGTTGTCATTTGTTGGCGCTGCCCATCGCGCTCGGTCAGCGATCCCAGTATATTTTCCACCCCCTGTCATCGGGCCGGGGTTCCACGCTCGCTCTATGTTCCGAAAACTTTACAAGCTCAGCTACAACACTACCTGCCAGTTACTTTCCTGAATCTTCGCATTCAATTCGCGCAATTTCTTGGCCAGGTCTTCTGACTGCTTCTGCAATTTCTTCGCATCAAATACGGACACCCATTTTATTTCACGAGCACTATAGCGATCTGGTTCTTTCTGTGTTGATCCTATGGCTGCCTGCAACAAGCCATGGCGCTGTATCAAACTATCGCGCTCGGCGATGGCGGCTGTCAGGATACGGCCATCCGGCAACTTGTTGCTCATGTTCGCGGCATTAATCGCCAATACCAGTTTTTCCAGCTCTGTGGTCACGGCATAGGCTTCCAGCAATAGAGCCTCAGGATCTTCCTGTGGCGTATTGCCTTCTTGTACCAGTCCATTGCGCACTATCCGCTCACGCATGGATGCCAGTTTTTTCTGTAAATCGCCTCGCAATAACAAGGCTTCTGCAAGCTTCATCTTGTTCTCCTTTTTAATTTTGCTTCATCGTGCAGACGAAGCGCTTATCCTGTGGTGTAAACTCTGTACTCACAGGCAAGAACCGTCCAATCACATCCGCATTAGTCTTCGCATGTTGCGATATGACGCTGCATGTAAAACTTCCCCCACCCGCCAGGGCAAAGGGCAACATGACCTGGTCTGCCAGGTGCTCGCCCAGTGCTGCACCAGATGCGACATACTCACGCAATTCCTGCACAGTACGTTTGGCGACATTTTCTGCCTTGACGGCTTTTTCACCAAAACCGCAAAATACTTCGGTAATATGTTCATGCTCCAGAGTAATCAACAGTACATTGCCTGGCCCCTGGTCATTGCTCAGGCCACGTACCAGTAATTGATCGGCAGTCCAGCCCATGCCTGCGCCTACGCATTCAAGTTCACGTTTGGCGACATCGACAGGTACACCAGCGACAAAGCTTTCGGCGTAGCCTTTGATTCTTTCGCCACGTTCCAGCAAGTCCAGTTGCTTCAACTGCTTGCATGGGTGTATTTGGGCGATAACTTCACCACCACCAGCAGGGACGAAGCCGTAACGCTTCAATTCAAAACTGACATCTGCCCCCATTTGCTGCAATACACGGCCATAGGCCTTTTGCAAGAACTGTGCAGGCGGTGCCATGTCATTGTGAGTACCGCCAGTGATCTTGATGGTCGATGGTTTGTCGGCATAAAGCAAGGCAGGTATCAGGGTCTGCAACACCAGGGTACAACTACCGGCACTACCTATGGCGAACTGGTAAGTGCCGCCATAGATGCCCGATGGAATAAACTCCAGCGTAGTCGAACCCAGTTCTGCGCCAGTAACCTGCGCACTGCTGACGGCAGCAGCTGATTGCACTGCCACCAGATGCTGGCGCAGCAAACCAGGCTTGGCGCGGCCAGCACGGATATTGATGATACGAAACGGTTGCCCAGTAATCATGGACAGACTCAAAGACGTACGCAATATCTGTCCACCACCCTCACCCAAAGAGCCATCCAGCTCTATCAATTTCTTATTCATTATTTTTATTTTCAATTCAAACAAGTTCAAGACCATTAACCACAGAGGCACGGAGACACAGAGAAAGGCAGGAAAAAATCTTTTGGAAATTTGACTGTCTCGAATTTTATGAAAAAGAGATCCCTCTTGCTTTTCCTCTGTGTCTCTGTGCCTCTGTGTTGAGAGGTCTTGAATTTAAAAATCAACCCTTAACGCACACTACCTGCTTCAAAACGTGCACCACATCTACCAGCGCACTTTGGGCCAGCATTACGGCGTCGATGTCTTTATATGCCATAGGGATTTCATCAATAACATCGGCATCTTTACGGCATTCCACACCCTCGGTTGCGGCGATCTGATCGGCGACGGTGTATAGCTTTTTCGCGGCGGTACGGCTCATAGTACGTCCTGCACCGTGGCTGCAGCTATTGAAGCTTTCTTCATTTCCTTTACCACGCACGATGAAGCTTTTCGCGCCCATGGAACCAGGGATAATCCCCAATTCACCGGCACGCGCAGATACTGCACCTTTACGGGTTACCAATACATCTTTACCGAAGTGATGTTCTTTCTGCACATAGTTATGATGACAATTAACCGCCTCAACATGGGTCTCAAACGGTTTGCTGATCACAGTACGCACGGCAGCAATCAAGTTCTGCATCATCACTTCACGGTTCAAGCGGGCAAACTTCTGCGCCCACCCCACTGCCTGGATATAGTCCTTGTAATGCTCGGTACCTTCAGGCAGATAGGACAAATCCTGATCTGGCAAGTTAATGAAATGGGTACGCATATCCTGCTTGGCCAGTTCGATGAAATGGCTACCAATTGCATTACCTACACCACGTGAACCAGAATGCAACATGAACCATACTGCATTGGCTTCATCCAGGCATACTTCAACGAAGTGGTTACCACCACCCAAAGTCCCCAGGTGACGATAGTTATTGGTGTTTTTTAAACGCGGTGTCTTCAAGCAAATTTCATCGAAACCAACTTTCAACTCTGCCCAGGCATTATCCACAGCAGATGGTGGTGTTTCCCATGAACCCTTATCACGGCCTTTGAAGCTACGGGTCTTCGGTGACATACCATGCGGAATGGCTTTTTCTATCGCAGTACGCAAAGGACCCAGGTTATCAGGCAAATCATGAGCAAACAAAGTGGTCTTGGCAGCCATCATCCCGCAACCTATATCCACACCTACAGCAGCTGGGATCACCGCACCCAGGGTAGGTATCACGCTACCGATGGTAGAACCTTTACCCAGATGCACGTCTGGCATTACGGCTATATGTTTGTAGATGAAAGGCAAACGGGAAGTATTCGCCAATTGTTGCTTGGCTTCTTCTTCAACAGGAACACCTTTGGTCCACATTTTGATAGGACGGCCATCTTTGTACTGCACTACATCGTAATCTTCGTGTTTCATATTTTCTCTTTTTTCTTTTCAAATTGGGGTGGCGACAATATTGGGTGAAATGTATGTGGTTACCCACAGGTGCTCTACCAACTGAGCTACACGAAACCGAGATTTCGTGACGGGCTTCGAACCCGCGACAGCCTCATTAAAAGTGATGTAATTTCACCAGCATTCGCCTTAACTTTTACTTACTTACTCACCACACAAACTCTTTCATTTTCCATTACTTGCGGCGACAAGGGATGGTGAAACGGCACGGCCAGGAGTCTCTGTGAGGAGACAGTACCCAGGTTACACGAGACCGTTAATGCATCTCTTTCGCCGCTTAGGACCGTTGAATGTTCACCAGCATTCGCCTGAAAACTCTATTGTTTGTGTTTTTCTGCCAGGCCACTCAAATGGATGTCCCTGGCCTGCTTCTTTCTTTGTTGCTCTGTCTTGCGACAAGGTCGACATCGTACAGCGACGCTATTGATGTTTCCCTGCATAATCTCGTACCACCACTTCTGTTGCTTGGCCTTCCATATTTGCGCTGTGCCGCAATCCCTGCAGTTGAAGGCGTTGTCCACGTAAAACAAGGGTAACAAGCCATAAGTGTTATTGTGTCTTAGTGTCTCGCGATCCGTTGGAATCGCACCAGCCGGTATTGGCAAGACATAAAAATCAAAACTTTCTTTCATAGGAATGCGGGCGCGCCGCTTTTCCATGATTTCTGTCCGTCTTTGTTTTCCGCTTTTCATCACGTCCATACTTTAAAATAAACCCCGACAAGTGTTACCAGGACTTGCTGATCCATCCTTACGGCGTGAACCAGACTGGAGTCGAACCAATTTAACCGATGTAATCCTGATGGCATTCGGGTAAAACCTGTTTGAGCAACAAGACAAGATTTTGCTGTGACCTCGTCACTTTTGCAAAAAATGTAGTCACAGCTGCATTCTTGTACTGCTCAAAACCTTGACCAAATTTTGAACCACCACATGACAAGTGATAGATGTGAACACCCCATGTAGTCACATGAGCATTCATGTGGCATTCAAAAAACAAGCCCAATGACATTTATTGAATACGGCATGACAAGAATAGAGGGTGATATTACGTTTCAAATGTAATCACATCAGCATTCATGCCATATTCAAAACCTGTACTGCGACATCTGATTGCAGTATTGAGAAATACAGTACGACAAGGTTTGCTTGCGATTTTTTTGGATGTAATCACCAGCGCATTCGTACTGCATTTCAAACTCAAGACTACCTTCAAATGGTCTTTGAAGCACAGCATGACAAGATTTAAAGGTGATTTTACAGTTGGAGGTGTAATCACATTTGCATTCATGCTGTGTTCAAAAACTTTTACTACCTGGACTGGCGAAGCTGTTACTACATTTGCCCCGCCAGCGGTTCTCTAAATATCAATTGCCTTTACTTCACCTACCCAATGCTCTGCACTTAACTGACCAGCAGCAAAGGCAGCGATGATTTTGAATACAGCATCAGAAAAACCACCTACATTCAAAATATCATCTCTTTCTGCCGCCTGAGTCGTACCATATGGTGCGATGTCTATACACACCAGTTTGGCTTGTGGATTGCGTTGTTTGAACACATTCCATTCCGCCATGGTTGCAGTGGTACGACTACGGCTTGCATCCATCCAGGATTCATTGTCAGAGACAAAGATCACCAGGTCAGCCTGCGCCTTGCTCTTGTTCAACTGCACCAGTGGTGCACTGCAATTGGTTCCACCACCACCTATCGCTGCCAGTTTCTGCGCATTGGTCATCACGCTGTCACGTGGGTTCAAATCACATTTCACGACCTGGTTTTCAAACGGCAAAACCAGAGTAGACGGATTCTTGCGCAACATGGCAGCAGCAACCAGGGCAGCGATGTCTATGCAACGTACTGCTGTCGTTGCAGAGCCACGGTAACCGGTGGCTGCAGACGACATGGAACCGGACACGTCAGCACATACCACGACCTTGCCAAATATTTCTGGCACATTGCTCAAGGCAATTTCCATCGCATCTTGCAAGGCGTTCTTGATCGGCAACGGCACTTCTTCATTCGCTGCCTTGTAAGCCGCCATCAACTGGTAAGGAAATACCTTGGCTTTGGCAATCGCCTCTGCATTACTCAATTTAGCGGCGATCAAGTCCACCATGCCTGGCAAGGCATATACGCCATGCCGTGCAAAGGTGTTCAAGTTCATACGCAACATCTGCCAGCCAGCCTGACGGGCAATTTGTGCCCAGTCTTCTGTCGTTAAATCCATCGCTGTCAGCATCTGGAAAGGCACATCTGGCAAAGCCAGGCTGCGGTCTTTCTTGTATGCTTCAAACGCTGACACGACAGGTGGCAATGCTTCTGCCTTGTATGGTTTGCCTATCAACCAGGCGAAGAAGGCTTCACGCCATGCTTCTGTTGGCTTTGGATGCACCATTTTCACGACATCGGCCAGTGATGGTGTCGTACCCACCGCTGCTGACAGCAATTCTTTTTCGCTGGCAGTATTCAACCAGTTCTGCACCAGTTTTTTAGGACGTGAACCCAGCGACTTACGGCCTATCGCACCTGAACGCAGGATCTGCACAAAGTTACGCAGCATCTTGCCATTGTTCATCACACGCTTGAAAGTACGCGGCAACTCAACTGCATTACGCATGGTCAATGCTGCTACCAGCAGCGCTGGCATGTCTTTCATATAACCACGCTCACGGCAGTAAATCGCGGTTTGCGCAACGAACAAAGGTGTTACCTCTTTAGTCAAATCCAGCACTGTCGCCAGTTGCGCTTCTGCACTGGCGTAGTAAGTCGCGTTCAAACAACCAGTGGCTGCATATTGGGCCAACTTGTGTTCCGCAGTGAACTTGTAAGCGGCTACGCCAGAAAAATTTGTTGTATCTGTGACTGGCAAAAATTTGTTTGTCAGTGAGTTTTTTAAACTCTGGAACAAGTGTGTGTTAACCATTTCATTTCCTTTTTTCTTTATTCTTATCAAGAGCTGTTTATTTGCTCGCTCTTGCCCATCTCTATTGCAATGGGCGTGCCAGGTCTGCGCCAACGTCAAACGAAACGACTTAAGTTATTGATTTAAATAGATAAATATAGAACTCACAAGAAAACTATCGAAATGGCCGTCAAAACAAATTTCATATATAATTATCTTAATAGATAAATATTTATCCAAAATGATCAAGAAGAAAAAAGTCGTCATCGGTTTCATAGGCACACAACTCGATAGTGGCCGTGGCAGTGGTCGCTGGGAAAAATGGCGGCCCACGGTCGCTTTGACCCAGCACGAAGATATTGTCATCGATCGCATCGATTTGCTGTACAGCGGTCAGCATGAGCTATTGCTAGCACAATTAGAAAAAGACATTGCCGATACCTCACCCGAGACTAAGGTATGCGCGCATCAGTTAGATATACAAGATCCCTGGGATTTTGAAGAGGTGTATGGCTGCCTGTTTGACTTTGCCCGGTCCTACCCCTTTGATACAGATAAAGAAGAATACTGGGTGCACATCACCACCGGCACCCACGTGGCGCAAATTTGCCTGTTTCTGATGACAGAAGCCAGTTACCTGCCCGGCAAGCTCTTGCAAACTTCACCTCCACGGCGACAGACCAAGGCCAATTTTGGTGAGATGACCATCATTGATCTGGACTTGTCACGCTATGACCAGATTGCCCAGCGCTTTAGCCGCGAGCAGGAAGAAGGGGTGGCCTTCCTGAAGTCTGGCATTGCGACCCGCAATGCACGCTTCAATACCATGATCGATGAGATAGAGCGTGTCGCCATCAAGTCCAAGGCAGCAATTCTGTTGATGGGGCCGACTGGTGCGGGCAAATCCTTCCTGGCGCGGCGTATCTTTGAATTGAAAAAAGCCAGACACAGGCTGGAAGGCAAGTTTGTCGAAGTCAATTGCGCCACCCTGCGTGGTGATGGTGCGGGCTCCACCCTGTTTGGTCATATCAAGGGTTCGTTCACCGGTGCCATGTCAGACCGCCCCGGTTTGCTGAGAACGGCACACAAAGGCTTGCTCTTCCTTGATGAAATTGGTGAGCTGGGTCTGGATGAACAAGCAATGCTGCTCAAGGCAGTGGAAGAAAAACGCTTCTTCCCGGTTGGCGGTGACCATGAAGTACAAAGCGATTTCCAACTGGTTGCAGGCACCAATCGTGATCTGGGTAAGGAAGTGGCTGCGGGCCGCTTTCGTGAAGACTTGTATGCGCGTATCAATCTGTGGTCATATGAACTGCCTGGCCTGAGTGGCAGGGTCGAAGACATCGCGCCGAATATCGATTACCTTCTGTCGCAATACAGTGCGGAGAATGGGCAGATGGTGCGATTCAACAAAGAGGCAAAAGACAGTTATATGGAATTTGCCACTTCCCCTCAAGCAGTGTGGGCAGGCAACTTCCGCGATTTATCTGCATCAGTCACACGCATGGCCACGCTGGCCGATGCGGGACGTATCAATGATCAGAATGCCAGTGAAGAAATCAAGCGCCTGCAACGTCTGTGGTCTTATGCGCAGGAAAGCGGTGAAACAAATGAGCTGGATTTGCATGACTACCTCGATACTGAGCAATTGGCGCAACTGGATTTATTCGATGCCGTGCAATTACAGGCAGTGCTGGCAGTTTGCCTGCGCTCTAAAAACATGTCTGAAGCAGGCCGGAAACTGTTTGCTGCTTCCCGCAGCAACAAAGCCAATCCCAATGATGCAGACAGGCTTAAAAAATATCTCAACAAGTTTGGTTTGCACTGGGATGGATTAAGAGAACGATAGGGTCCCTATTTTATTGTTGAGCGGTTGGTGCAATTATCCAAGGTTTATAAGTTGCCTTGAGAGAAAACATATACACTTCGGGCCTTTCCCGCTTTACTCCGTCGCCTTGAGGCTTAATACAAACTTTCTAGTTCAGTGTTGATGTGGCCCTTGCCACAGAGTAGTCCCGGCCAGACATCAAAACGCACACTCATGATAAAAAAACTCGCAAAACTCAGCCCGATACTCGTTTTTGCTCTCATTAACCTGTCTTTTGTTGATCTTTCAAGTTTTGAAAATCTCTTCCTCGATTCGCCAACCCTGGGCACGGGGGACTTTGCCGGATGCCGTCAGTTTTTTGTAAAAGGACAAATTCCGACGCTAAGACATTCTGGGGACATGCGTCCGCGCGCCCTTTGTTTTTCAGCATTTGCGGTCATGCATTCAGGTAAAAGTCATACCCCCATCTATGTCGCTGAAAGGTTGAACCGTCAAATCATCTTGAAAGCCAGGGACAATGAGCGCAGCAACCAGTTCTATGCCGATGCCAGGTTGCCACGTGCAGAGAGGGCTGAACTCGACGATTACAAAGGTTCTGGCTATGACCGCGGCCATATGGCACCAGCTGCCGACATGATCGATAGCACCGCCATGGAACAAAGTTTCTCACTGGCCAACATGGTTCCGCAAGCGCCACTCAATAACCGGAAAACCTGGGCTGCCATAGAAAAAGCCACCCGCCAGTATGTCTTGCGTGCACAAGGCGATGTATATGTCATCACTGGACCGGTATATGGTCCACGCCCTCCGACAATAGGTAACAACAAGGTCTGGGTACCCAAATACCTTTACAAACTTGTATATGACCCCAATACCGGTCGCGCCTGGGCGCACTGGGTAGAAAACACCGACGATGCCCAGGTCAGCAAACCCATCAGTTATCAGGAACTGACGCAAAAGACGGGCATACAGTTCCTGCCCAATCTCAAACAACATGATATGTAATCGATGCGTCTTATCCAGGCCCAGCCTGGAGTTGACAATGCAGTCCGGTATTGCTGGCTAGCATGAAGAAATCACTTGGAAATCGCTATTTTTTGCCTTACTTGCAAAAAACTGTAATAAACTTAGCCACTTATCCAAAAGTCAAGTAGCCTGTTTTCGCATTAATTCCGTTTTATTGCCGCTTTTTCGTTTTCCACAGCATTTATCCATGTTTCACCTATTAACTGAAGGAAAAGTCCATGAATCTCATTGAACGTGCGAAAAATATCATCCTGACGCCACAAAAAGAATGGCTAGTCATTGAAGTAGAAAACACCGTCACGATAGACTTGTTCAAAAATTATGTTGCGCCTCTGGCTGCCATTCCTGCAGTCGCCAGCTTCATAGGCATGAGCATCATCGGTTTCAGCGTACCCATGCTTGGCACCATACGCTTGCCCATCATTGCAGGTATTTCAGCAATGGTGATGAGTTTTGTATTTGCTTTAATAGGCGTATATCTGATAGCCCTCTTGATTGATGCTCTGGCACCACAATTTGGCGCGACCAAAAACCCCGCGCAAGCCTTGAAAGTCGCCGCCTATTCTTTCACTCCGGCCTGGCTTGCTGGCATCCTGTCCCTTTTGCCTTCGCTAAGCATGCTGGGTGTGCTGGCGGGTTTGTATGGTATTTACCTGCTTTATCTGGGCTTGCCTGTGCTGATGAAGGTGCCTCAAGAGAAAGCTGCAGCTTACACCGCAGTTTCAGTCGTCTGCTCCATTCTGATCATGATTGTGTTTACGATGGTGGTAGGTTCTGTCGGTGGCGGTTCAATTTATGGCATGGGCGGCATGCCTACTGCAAGCCGTACATCTGAAACCGCCGGTACACTGAACGAGCTTGAAAAAATGGGCAAGAAGATGGAGGAAGCCAGCAAGAAAATGGACGATGCAAAAAAATCTGGCGACCCACAAGCAGAAATGAAAGCAGCAACCGAAGCCTTGGGAGTAGCCTTGGGCGGCAGCAGCCAGGCCGAAGTGGTTGACAAGGACAAGCTAAAAGCCTTGCTCCCTGAAACCATAGGCGATTTGAAACGGAACAGCCTGGAAGGTGAGAAATCGGCCATGGGTGAATTCAAGGTCGCCAAGGCCGAAGCTCGCTATGCCGATGAAAATAATCATCAGATTAAAATCAGCATCACTGATACAGGTGGCAGCAAAATGTTTGGTGCCATGTTCGCCTGGGGCATGATGGAGCAGGACAAGGAAACCGATGCTGGTTATGAAAAAATGGGAAAGGTCAATGGCCGTCCTACGCATGAAAGATTTCAAAAGGATGGTTCAACTGGTGAGTATAGCCTCCTGGTTGGCGGTCGCTTCCTCGTAGAAACCCGTGGCGAGAATGTCGACATGGCCACCATCAAGACCGCATCGGCAGCAGTTGCTTACGATAAACTGGAAGCGATGAAAAATGAGGGAGTAAAACAGTAAGCGTCGATATTCATGCAGCTATGCTGCACCTTAAAACTTTACCGTCAATAATGCATTGATAGCCAGAACTACCTATCAAACCTGTCCTGTTACTGCCTGCTTTTCACCTATCCGCAACAACCGCCCATCTGCGGGTGCTACTCCTCCGACATACTGTCTTTTCTGCCATTACTGCCCTTGCTTCCATTACTGCGAAAAACCACATCCCAGAAACTGGTACTGACACCAAAGCATACCGAATTTCCATCCGCATGATGATGACGTGCATGCCAGATCTTCCTTTGCTTCAACCAGGAATGCCTGGCCGGCCAGTGATGGGCAGCATGATGTGTGATGGTGTAAAACAAGTAGCCTCCCGTCAATCCCAAAGTCAGCGCGCTGGCACGTAATACGTCACCCAGCAAAAACGCCGGTGTAAACACCAGGAAGATAATCAAGGTCGTGCTTAATATGGTCGGTGTACCTATCAAAGCAGCCGGACGCGCGTGATGCAGTTCATGCCAGCGCTTGAACGGTTGCAGGCCATGAAGGATGAAGCGATGCAAAAAATATTCTATTCCGGTAGATGCAAACAACCCCGCCAACACAAATACCGCAACCTCCAATAAGCGTGCATAGGGAGTAAGCACGCTCAAAAAAATCAGTAAGCAAGTTACCGCGACGCCATACAGGACAAAGTCGGTCAAATAAGCTGCTTTACTATGCTCGAGAGAAAAAAATGCCATGCCCCTCCTGATAATGTTGAATTCAAGTCTTGATCTACTACAAGAATAAAACGATTTCCAATCCAGCTCCGTACGTAAGCACACACAGTCCTTCATGCAATCACCAGATGGACCTCCTGGCTGCATGACGATGAATATGGAAAGCTGACTAGCATCAGACCTCCACGTTGTTTCCCTGACCCTGCCCAGGAAGACGACATTTGTGCGCCAACGCACCGATGAAAATTCGCATTTCACTTAGTCTCCCAAACAGGAATTACTGTTCCAGTCACATTCCGGTTTTTGCAATACATCTCCCTCCTCTTTTCACATCCAGAAAGAATATTCATGAATAAATTACGCGCTATACCTGCCGCCCTGGCCTGCCTGTTTTTCGCTGGTGCGGGCAATGCCATGGCTGAAGATTACAACCCATCCTGGTATATCGGTGGCAGCATCCATGCGGCAGAGACTGATGAAACTTTCGGTGCGGGCAATCGCGGCTATGGCGTTGGGCTACGTCTGGGCAAGCCTTTGTCTGAAAGCTGGGATGCGCAAATCAATACCAATTACACGCGGGCGTCAGACAATGGCAAACGCTATCAGCAAAATGCTTTGGGAATAGACCTGCTCTATCTATTTTCGCGCAGCACAGTTCGCCCTTACCTGGTCATGGGTATTGCGGCAAACCGTGACAGGAGTAATGCAGGCTTAAAAAGTGGTGACAGCACGTCACCCGCGGCCAGCGGCGGCGTCGGTGTACAGCTCAGCTTGAACGATCAGTGGTCGGCCCAAGCAGAGTGGCGCAAGGTACATGGCTATTTGCATGGCAATGATTTTGGTTTTAGCCAGGCTAGCAATTCCCATCTTTCCGTTGGACTGAACTATAGCTTTGATAAACCAAAAGTGGCCGCCAGAACAGTCAGCTTCGCCCCTACACCACCACCCGAGCCGGTAATGGTACAAGCACCACCGCCAGCACCTGCGCCGGCTCCACCACCGCCTGTGTATCAAAAAATCACTTTGTCTGCGACAGAATTGTTTGCCTTTGATAGCGCAGTATTGAGCACGCCACAGCCAAAACTGGATGACATCGCTAATGCGCTGAATGCCAATATGCAGATCAATCAGGTTGTTATTACCGGGTATGCAGACCGCTTGGGTTCAGATAAATACAATTTGAATTTGTCCGAGCAGCGTGCCAATTCAGTCAAATCCTATCTAAACAACAAAGGCGTCGCTACACAAAGGTTGAATGCCATCGGCAAAGGTGAAAGCAATCCTGTCGTTGTCTGCAACAACAAAAAACGTGTCGATCTTATCGCCTGCCTGGAACCTAACCGCCGCGTTGAAATTGAACAATTTACTGTTGAACAGCGCGTCAGGTAAATGTAAATAGAAAAAAGAGAGCCAAGCTGGCTCTCTTTCTTATGGTCTCCAATGATGCTGTCAATTCACATCGACAACATCATTGGCAGAACAAATTTTACTTCAAACGCATATCGTTCTTCACAGAACGTACACCCTTGACATTGCGGGTAATGGCAACTGCTTTATCAATATTGGCATTGGAAGTCACAAAGCCACTGAGCTGCACTGTGCCTTTGAATGTTTCGACATTGATTTCCATGGATTTCAAAGTCGGTTCATTAAAAATTTCAGCTTTTACCTTGGTCGTGATGACGGAATCATCGACATATTCGCCAGTACCTTCACGTGTGGCTGTTGAAGCACAGCCAGCAATGACCAACAGAGAGGCGGTAAATATCATGGTCATCATGCGTTGAGCGATTTTCATTTTTTTCTTTCGAGAGATTGAGATTTAGAAACTACATTTATACATACAAGACCGCATATCGCTTGGCGCAAGAGCGGCTTTTCCTGACGTTAAAATTACTTGCCGAATTTGGATTTAGCTGCAACAACACAGTTATCCTTACCCTGACCGGTCAAGGCATCGCACTTTTCCAGCGCAACCTTGTATTCAGCTTTAACTTTGTCATCATTGGCATCAACGCGCGCATCGACAACTTTTTTATCTGCTTTTGCGTTTGCCAATGCGGCAACTTTATTCGAATTGGCTTGCTTGACGCATACGTCTTTTTCATTACCAGCCATGCTGCCGCATTTGGCTTTTTCCACATCATAGTCAGCGTTGGCGATATCTTTTCTGGCGCTGGTACGTGCCGCCACAGTATTTTTATACTCCGCAGTAGCGTTGGCCTCTGTATGAACGCGCGCTGCTTTTGCCTCTGCTATGCAGACATCTTTCGGATTGCCTGCGACGGTGTCACATCGGCTCTTGGCCAGTTTGAATTCTGTAGTGGCAGCGTCTTTAGCCGCTGTGTAAGCAACTTTCTTTTCGTCGGCAGCGGCCAAAGCTGCCGTGCTAAATGTGGCTGTGCAAACCAGGATCATAACTAAATTCTTATTCATATTTTTCCTCTTAAGTGTGAGTAACGAACGAAACTTATTGGACGAAGCTGATTTCGCCTCAACGATTGCTGCGTCGGAAAAGCCCGATGCCTGAGTGTGCTGCCTGCTCACGTGTCCATCTGTGCGGTATCGAACATTGGTCAATATATATTTATCAAGTCAAATTCTTTACAGAGTGTGCCAGCGCACAGATGTCAAACCAGGATTAGCATAAATTTGTAGTACTTGATCAGATAAAGCCATTCATCAAAAAATTTGGTCATCCTTTGGTTTACTGCCATTAGCGGTGAGCCTCATTTTTCAGGGAGCCAGACATGATCGCAAGCAATGACACTTTATTAGTGAGGAAATCATCGGCACGTCCCTCAACCAGGCACGGTGACTTCAAAAAGCCAGCCTTGGAAGACATCTCACTGATTCAGCGTTGGAGCAATGGCTATTATTCCGACACCAGCACGGGTACCGCTATAGGCATGGCGGTAGGCTGTATCCTAGGTGCGGTCAATGCAGCGCTTGCAGTCATGATTGCTCCATTTAACGTCCCCGTTCTTGGCTTGCTGGTGACGCATCCTTTGCAAGCGGCCTTGGTGGGTGCAGCACTGGGCATGATCATGGGTTCTGTCATCGGCTCTTTACTGGGTTGGGGAATATCCAGCCAAATAGTCGAGCAACTGGACACTGATCTTGATTCAAATACCAAATTTTGTCCGATATCCAGAGCCGATGACCAGCAAAAAGTTGATGCCTGGAAGGATCAACACGGTGAATACGCCAATATCTGACCCAGTGTCTATCTATTTTTTAACAAAGGGAGAAAAACCATGATGGCCAAACGCGAGGCTTATATAGCCAGTATCAAAGCTCAGCTGGATGAATTAAATATCAGCATGACAGTGATGGAAGCAAAAGTTGCAGCTTCAAAAGAAGCGATGAAAGAGCAATATGCCAAAGAAATACAAAAACTCCATGTGCAATCGCAGCAAGTGCGCGACAAGCTCGATGAAATCAAGTCGGCCAGCGAAAGCAACTGGGAAAGCATGATCAACACGACGGAAAAAGTGCGCGATGCTTTTGTCAACTCTTGCCACTATTTCAAAGCGCAATTAAAGGAAGATTGACATCCTTTCGCAAGCTGCAATCCGGACCAGAAACATCCATCAAGCTGATAAATACCTGCAGCCTTGCTTAAACTGACTTTATAGGCCACACCATGAGCACCATCTTACTCGTCATACTTATCCTGGTCCTGATTGGACTCTTTCCCTCGTGGCCGCATAGCCGCTCCTGGGGTTACGGCCCTAGCGGGGTTACCGGCCTCATTGTGATTATCCTTATCATTCTTTTGCTGACTGGTCGTTTGTAAAGCACTACGCATTTTCACTTTTTGGAGTTATCATGAAAACGACTAAACAAAGGTTGATAGCAGGAATTTTCTGTGCATTGTTCAGTAGTGGAGTCTTGAGCCCGGCGCTCGCTGCTGATGTAGACCCAACTACCATTGCTCAGCGCGGCGACCCTGAACGCTGGTATCAGGAAGAAACTACGCCCATGGCCTACTTCAAGACCTTAAAAAAGGAAGCGGAAGCCGTGCATCAGTTATCCGTAGTGGCCTGCAAACAAATGGATCGTACGCAACAAAATCAATGTCTGCGTGAAGCCAGAAATACAATGCAGCAAGATATGGCTGACGCCTACAGAAAGTCTGGTATCCGTCCACGTTAATGTCAGAAGAGGAAAAGCAATGTCTACCATGAAAGCCGCCGTCTACCTACGTCCAGGAAAAATTGCGATAGAAGAAAAACCCATCCCGGTTCCAGGGCCGGGTGAGGCGCTCATCAAAATTACCACGACGACGATTTGCGGCACAGATGTCCATATCCTCAAAGGCGAGTATCCAGTCAAACCAGGTTTGACCATAGGGCATGAACCAGTAGGCGTGATCGCCGCACTGGGGGCCGGGGTGAGCGGGTATGAAATTGGCCAGCGCGTTATCGTCGGCGCCATATCGCCTTGTGGACAATGCTATTCCTGCCTGGATGGACAGCATTCGCAATGCGGTGGCAAGCCAGCTGGTGGCTGGCGCTTTGGTAATACGATTGATGGCTGCCAGGCAGAGTACCTGTTGGTACCGTATGCCATGAGCAATCTGGAAGAAATACCTGACGGCCTTACAGATGAACAGGTCTTGATGTGCCCGGACATCATGAGCACAGGATTTGGCGGCGCTGAAAATGGTGATATCAAGATAGGAGATACCGTCGTCATCTTTGCCCAGGGACCAATCGGTTTGTGTGCAACTGCTGGTGCCAAACTACGCGGTGCCAGCCTGATTATTGCGGTGGATAGCGTGGCCAGTCGTTTGGAAATGGCAAGGGCATTAGGCGCAGACGTCACGATCGACTATACAACAACAGATCCCATGACAGAAATCATGCGCCTGACCCATGGTCGCGGCGTCGATGTGGCGATTGAAGCGCTGGGTACGCAAGTCACCTTCGAAAGCTGTTTGCGGGCATTAAAACCAGGCGGCCGATTATCCAGCCTGGGCGTGTACTCTGGCAAGCTGAGCTTACCACTGGATGCCTTTGCAGCTGGCCTGGGAGATCACAAAATCATTACCACATTGTGTCCAGGCGGCAAGGAGCGCATGCGCCGCCTGATGAATGTCGTGAAATCAGGACGAGTAAAACTGGACGCCATGGTCACCCATCGTTTCAAGCTGGATGATATAGAACAAGCCTATGACTTGTTCGCCAATCAGCGCGACGGTGTATTAAAGGTTGCAATTACCTGCTGACCTACCTTACTCAATAACAAGGACTCATATGGCCGTTCATCATGGAATACCATCTCATTCATTGATGACTTCCATGAGCGTGGCCGCAGTCGTCCTGCTCAATGGCTGCAGCTCACTGCCTGACATCAATTACCTCGAACCATCCCTTGATCAACCGCAAAAAACGGTGTTGGAAAAACCTACCATCAATAATGCCAAGGGTGAGTTGGCCATGTCAAAAGCCCAGGCTTTGATGCGGCAACGCTGGAAGAATTCAAGCACCGGCCTGGCGAATATGCAAGCCCTTGCGGCGCTGGAAGAAGCGGTCACTGGCAGCCCGCTGATTGCGGGAAATCAGGTAACTTTGTTATTCGATGGTCCGCAAACCATGGCGGCCATGATGGCTGCCATCAGACAGGCAAAAGACCACATCAATCTGGAAACCTATATCTTTGATCAGGATGAGCTGGGCATGGAATTCGCCAGGCTGCTCATGGAAAAACAACAGGCTGGCGTAGCCGTCAACATTATCTATGACAGTGTGGGCACTATAGGTACGCCACAAAGTTTTTTCGATAATATGAAAGCAGCAGGTATTCAGTTACTGGCCTTCAATCCCATCAACCCTGCCAGATTGCAAGGCCCATGGTCACCAAACCGGCGTGATCACAGAAAGATACTCATCGTCGATGGAGAAATTGCTTTTACTGGCGGTGTCAATATCAGCGCCAGCTATGCTAATAGCTCGCTATTCCGTTCCAAATCAAAAAAGCAGGGCAAAGTTGGCTGGCGTGACACGCATATCCAGATCACAGGCCCAGCTGTGGCGGCATTGCAAGGGGTTTTTCTTGATACCTGGTTGAACGCCGGTCACCAGCCACCAGCGGGCACACTGTATTTCCCAGTGCTGAAAGACCAGGGCAATAAAATGCTACGCGTGCTGGCGAGCGAGCCTGAAGGTAATCCCGCCATTTATAAAGCTTACCTGTTGGCGATACAAGAAGCCAGAGACAGCATCCACATCACGTCTGCCTATTTCGTACCGGATGCCCAGATATTAAGAGCAATGATTGCTGCTGCCCAGCGTGGTGTAGATGTGAAGATCATCATGCCTGGCGTGACTGACAGTGGTTTGGTATTTCATGCTGGACAATCGTTTTATACTGAAATGTTGAAGGGTGGTATCAAAGTCTATGAATTGAATATCGCCGTGCTGCATGCAAAAACTGCCGTGATAGACCAGGTGTGGTCAACCGTAGGGTCCACCAATATTGATACCCGCAGTTTCTTGCACAATAGAGAAGTCAATGTGGTCGTCATTGACACCGAGTTTGCCGTGTCTATGGAAAACGCATTCAAAGAAGATTTGCGTCTCTCCACCCAGGTCACTTTGGAAACCTGGCAACAACGTCCGCAAATCAACAAACTGAAGGAATGGCTGGCCAGACGCTTTGAATATTGGTTATGAGCTTGCGATCATCATTTTCTTTCTGATCAGATGATCACTTTTTATGATCAGATTCAGGTAATTTTTCTACTATGGGCGGGGTAATATTGATTGCTACCGGATCACTAGCGGGAAAACTCTCATCCAGTGCCTCATCCAGGGTATCTTCTTTCTTTTCTATTACTTTCTTCTTTTCTTCTGGCGTGGGTTTGACTGGAACTGGTTTTTCGTTCAATGGATCACTCATGATGTATTTCCCTGACGTTTGTAGAACTCCTTTACCTTGCATTGACCTATCAAATAAGTCAAGGCAAGGAAATGAGTGCGCCACGCTTAATGGCACTATCTATTTTTTTATCTTCAGATTATTGATGACACTCTCCACCCCGGAGATGCCCTTGGCAATCTCCTGAGCATGCGTTGCCTGTACTTCACTGTCGACAAAGCCACTCAGTTGGACCTCACCTTTGCGAGTGACTACAGCAACATCCATGCTTTTCATTTGCGTGTCTGACAGCATGGCAGCCTTAACCTCTGCGGTAATGACACTGTCATCGATCTTGTTGCCGACAGTTTGCTTGCCATCTTTCAAGACTAGCTTATTGTCGACTTTTTTAACACCTTCTACAGCCATGGCTACGGTAGTGCTGCGATCAATTTGTATCTGGTTGTCAGCAAACCCACTGATCAATACTTCACCTTTGCGGGTTTCGATCTTCACGTCCATGCTCTTGACCAGTTCATCAGCCATCAAGGCCGATTTGACCTTGGTGGTGACGACTGAATCATCAATTTCCACACCGATGGTCGTGGCCGCATTTGGCCCATTGGTATCTGGCGCTTTATTACAGGCAGCCAAGGGCAACAGCAGGGATATCGATAAAGCCGGGATAATGAAATTTTTGCGACGAAGGTAGTTCATGATTTTTCCTTTCATTTATTGAAGACTGAAGTAATCAGCGCGGTAATACCTTGCCATTGACGTCAGACAAGATGATCTCTACCCGACGGTTCAACTGACGGTTCTGCGCCGTATTGTTTTCAGTGACCGGAAAGGTTTCGCCATATCCTTTGGTCTCGATGCGGTCCCGCGACACACCCATCAAGACCAGGGCACTGCGCACGGCGCCAGCACGACGTTCTGACAGGTCCTGGTTATGCGCTTGTGTGCCAGTATTGTCGGTATGTCCTTCAATCAAGACTGTCCTTTGCATATTGTTTTGCAAAACAGTTGCCAGTTTTTGTACAGTGCGCATGCCATCCGGGTTCAATTTGGATTGATCGACACCAAACAAAACATCGCCCAACGTGATGACGATGCCGCGCGTGGTAGTCTTGGCTTGCAAGTCAGCCAACTGTGCTTCCAGAGCGGCATTGCGGTTTTGCATTTCCAGTGCTCTGGCTTGTTCTTCAGCTGCTTTTCTTTGGGCATCGCCTGCCTCGCCTTGAGCTATCTGTGCTGCCAGCCTGGCCTGTTCTGCTTGTGCCTTGGCTTGATCGGCTTGCATTTTTGCCTTGTCAGCTTCATTGGTACGCTGCTCCAGACGGATCTGATCACGGGCTTTGGCGGCATCGGCAACACTGGCTTCTGCCAGTTTTTGTTTACTTAACTCTTGTGCCGTTGCGATTTTTCGTTTTGCCAGATAAGCCAGTCGATCAATTTTTTCTGAGCTTTCATTATCTTTGGCCGCATTGTTGGCATCATCCATGGCAACCCCTGCCTGCCGCATTTCCAAAGGTGCCAGGCTCAGGACATTAGGGTTATTTTGCGCTGCCTGATAGTCCATACGCGTCTGGTCCAGCAGGCTGGTGGTTTTTGGAGTCGTGCTACAGGCTGCCAACAGCATTGCTGTCAATAGTAAGGCAGGTGTAAAGATTTTCTTGATCATGATAATTCCCTGTTGTGTAGTTCAAACCTTGCCCCGTTTATGCTCAACTAGTGGCTTGACTGGTGGCTTGGCTTGTTGCTCAATTGCTGAATAGTTGATGACTTATTTGGTCGTGTTTGTGTTTGCGCGTTCCAACTCTTCGCGCAAGATGCGTATATCGTCTTGCAGAGCATTGGCTGCTTTTTCTGCCTTGGCAGAATTGGCTTTGGCTTGTGCCAGCTTGGCGTCGGCCTGCGCCTGGGTAGCCAGCTCACTGGCCAGTTTGTAGTCCTTGGCTTGCATGGCCTTGTTTGCCTGGGCCATTTTTTCGCGGGCAGCATTCATTTCTACCGGTGCAAATTCAGTGCCACCTGCCACCGCAGCATTGTCAACAGCCGCTTTGGAAACCGCGACCTCGGCGGTTGCTGGTGTTTTCATGCTGCTGCAGCCCAGCATCAGGAGCATACCCGCGCTACATACAGCAAACATGCCACTCTTCAAGTTCTTATTCATGGTTTTCTCCGGTAAATTTAAAAGCGCAATCCATGCAGACTGCGCAGTTGTTGCCTAAGCCGCCTTTATATCTTCAGCACTGGGGGGTGGTCTGTACGTTGCCGCACATTTCCAAAGAATGATCATGCCTTCGGCCATAGGGCTATGTGCGCTAACGAACGTACAAAATCATGCTGATGTTTTAGTATCAAAACACTGCCTTTCCCATAGATCACGCCATCCTGTTTACGCTCAGATGTTTGCCTCATACAGATATCCAGGAAATGCCTGGCGACGGTGGATACACCTGTTGCTCGCTGGCAAATTCCAAATTAAAAGAAAGAAGTGTGAGAATTGAATTCAGCCAAAGATATGCTGTCATCCAGCTTGCATCATATAAAGAATGCCCTGAAGTACGGTCAGTTGCGCTTGCGCACCTATGCCGCGCAAACGGCAGCAGAGTTGCCATTGCGGGCAGACTTGTACAGTGCGCTGCAAATGGAACAGCATGGGCGGATACTCGCAAATAGCCATAAACTGAGTTCTATTTTTGGGCAAGACCAGCTTTTGTCACGCCTGGCAGATAATCAAGACGTGATCATGAATGCCTGCACCTTATTGACAGAAGCCATCAAGGATGGGCGGCCAGTGACACCCGCTGCAGCCTGGTTGCTGGACAATTTTTACCTGATAGAAGAGCAGATACGCACAGCCAAACGCCACTTACCTAAAAACTACAGCAAAGAGCTGCCAAGGCTGTTGCGCGGTAGCTCTGCCGGCCGACCCAGGGTATACGACATTGCGCTGGAAACGATCTCACATGGTGACGGCAGGGTTGATCCTGAAAACCTGAGTCGTTTCATCAGCGCCTATCAACTGGTGTCAGTGTTAAAACTGGGTGAACTATGGGCCATCCCCATTATGCTGCGGCTGGCCCTTTTAGAAAACTTGCGCCGCGTCGCCACCAATCTGACGATGACCCACAATCACCGCAATCTGGCAGCCAAATGGGCAGAGGATATGGTCGAAACTGCCGAGAAAGATCCCAGCAATCTAATCTTGCTGGTGGCTGACATGTCGCGCTCACAACCGCCACTTGACAGCTCTTTCGTGGCAGAAATGCTCAGGCGCTTGCAAGGTCAGGGGCCTGCTTTGGCCCTGCCTTTGAACTGGTTGTCACAACGTCTGGCAGAGACCGGACAAACCATAGAACATCTGGTCCATCAGGATTCGCAACAACAGGCTGCGGATCAGATTTCCATCAGTAACAGCATAGGCAGCTTGCGTTTGCTGTCATCCATGGACTGGCGCGAATTCGTGGAAAACATGAGCGTCGTGGATCGCTGTCTGCGCGATGATCCTGCATGCATCTATGCGCGCATGGATTTCGCCACACGTGATCTGTACCGTCATGCAGTGGAAAAAATTGCCAAGGGCAGCAGTTTCTCAGAAGCCGATGTGGCCCACAATGCCTTGCGATTTTCCCGTGAGGCCGCCATCCAGCATGGTCAGGCTGCACGCAAGGCGCATATAGGTTATTTCCTGATAGGAAAGGGCGTCGCAGAACTGGAACGTTCAGCAGCCATGCAACATCCATTGCCGGAGGCCATCAAGCATGCAGCGCGCAATTCTGCCTTGAGCATTTATCTGGGCAGCATCAGCATCGTGAGCCTGCTGACAACGGGATTGCTCCTTAGCCAGACCAGGCACATAGTGATCAATCCATATCTACTGGCTTGTTTCATCATTGCCTGCCTGCTTGCCAGCAGCCAGTTTGCCTTGTCCATGGTGAACTGGCTGGCGACTTTTATTGCCTTGCCACGTCCTTTGCCGCGCATGGACTTTTCAACAGGGATACCGCTGGAATCCAGTACCCTGGTGGTAGTCCCCACCATGCTGTTCAACCCGCAAAATATCGACGCTCTGTGTGAAGCCATGGAAGTACGTTTCCTGGCGAATAATGATGCCAATCTGCGTTTTTGTCTGTTGACTGATTTTGCCGATGCTGAACAGGAAACTTTGCCAGGCGATGAAGAGTTATTGACGCATGTCAGCCATGCCATTCTGGCGCTGAACAAAAAATATCCACGCCCGGACGGTGACAATTTCCTGGTCATGCACAGGCCAAGGATATGGAATCCGCAAGAAAAAATCTGGATGGCCTATGAACGCAAGCGCGGCAAACTAGGCTCGTTGAATGCCTATCTGCGCGGTGCAGGCGTTGATGCATTCATGCGTATCATCGGCAATACGTCTGGCCTGGAGCATATGAAATATGTCATTACTCTGGACACTGATACTGAATTGCCACGGGATACGGCACGCAAGTTTGTTGCCACCATGGCGCATCCACTCAACCGCGCCCACTACGATGAGAAACTGCAAAGAGTGACCGAAGGTTATGGCATCCTGCAACCACGCGTAGCCGTCGGACTCCCAGCCAGCGATGCCTCGTTCTATGAGCTGCTCTGCGGCGGCGAAGCTGGTATCGACCCTTACACCCGCAGCGTGTCAGATGTCTATCAGGATGTCTTCGATGAAGGGTCCTTCATCGGCAAGGGGATCTATGATATCGATGTATTTGAACTTGCCCTGAAAAACCGCATGCCAGAAAACCGCATACTCAGTCATGACTTGCTGGAAGGCTGCTACGCCCGTGCAGGCCTGCTGAGTGATGTACAGCTGTATGAAGAGTATCCTTCCAGTTATCTGGCAGATATGCGCCGTCGTCATCGCTGGATACGTGGCGACTGGCAAATCGCCTCCTGGTTGACACCCAAAGTACCTGGTCCCCGGGATGAGGCCAGCGGGCAATCCAGTCGACGCAGCAATTCATTATCTTTGCTGTCGCGCTGGAAGCTGCTGGACAATCTGCGTCGCAGCATGGTGCCACTTGCTCTTACCGCCTTTTTACTGATCGCATGGAGCAGTTTGCCTAACGCCTGGTTTTGGTCCGCTGCAGCTATCGGGTTTTTTCTCATTCCAGCGGCCAGCGCATTCTTGTTAAATCTCAGTCAGAAGCCGGATGATGTATTTTTTCGCCAGCATCTCTTATCGCTACTGCGCTCCAGCACCCAGCATTTCATCCATGCCTCTTTGAGCCTGATTTTTTTGCCATATGAAACGTGGATCAACCTTGATGCCATACTGCGCACCCAATGGCGTATACTGATTTCGCACAGGCACTTGCTGGAATGGAATCCGTCTACGCTCAGCAATCATCAGTTCAGGAACAGCTTGTGGAATAATTTCCGCAGTATGTGGATAGCACCTGTGTTTTCCATTTTCACATTCTTATTGCTGCAATATGTGAATCCCCTCGCCTTGCAGGCAGCTTTACCCGTGTTGTTGCTTTGGACAATTTCGCCACTCGTCGCTTATCAGATGAGTCGTGCCAAACAAAGGCGCGAATCACAATTAAGTGCGACGCAAGTAGAATTTTTGCAGGCAACCGCCCGTAAAACATGGTTGTTCTTCGAAACCTACGTCGGCCAGGAAGATAACTGGTTACCGCCTGATAATGTGCAGTTCCAGCCGGTAGGCATAGTCGCACACCGGACTTCACCGACGAATATAGGCCTGTCACTGCTGGCCAATCTGGTGGCTTATGATTTTGGCTACATCCCGGCTGGGCAATTCCTGCAACGCACACAAAATACCTTCACCAGTCTGAGCAAGCTGGAACGATATCAAGATCATTTTTACAACTGGTATGACACCAAAAGTCTGCAGCCTCTGTTGCCCTTGTACGTATCAACGGTGGATAGCGGCAATCTCGCAGGTCATTTGCTGACTCTGCGGCCGGGGCTGGCTGGCTTGAATGAGGCACCTATCTGCCAGCCACGCCTGTTTTGCGGTTTGCATGATACCTATTTATTGCTACGCAGCGCTGTTGGCGCGACTGTCGCAGACAAGCTAAAAGAATTTGAAACTGATCTTGATGTGCTGTGTCTGGGCGTACCAACATCGCTGATCGTCATTCACGATTGTCTGAAACGTTTGACACATCATGCTGACACCTATCTTTCCAGCGTGACTGTGGCTGCTGACAACGCCAGCCATATCTGGGCGAGCGCACTGAGCAAGCAAGCTCACGCGCAACTGGATGAACTGCTTTACCTTGCACCATGGCTTAACCTGCCCGATCCGACCAGCTGGATACATGCGTTTCCTGAGCTTGATCGCATCCCGAGTTTGCAGGGTGTGGCAACACTGGCTTATGCGCATGTCACTCCCAGAGAAGACAGTCTCTCGCTTGATCAGGCCACACAAATAGAAAACCACAATAATGACCTGACAACATTGCTCAAAGTTGCCAGCAAACGCGCTACTGAGCGTATCCTGCAGATTGAGCAACTGGTACTGCAAACCAGCGAATTTGCCAGAATGGAATATGAATTTCTCTATGATGCCAGCACGCATTTGCTGACTATAGGTTATAACGTCAATGAGCGCAGGCGTGATAGTGCCTGTTATGACTTGCTGGCATCAGAAGCCAGGCTGGCTACCTTTGTCGCCATTGCCCAGGGTCAAATCCCGCAAGAAAGCTGGTTTGCACTGGGACGCCAGTTGACCATCGCAGGTGGCGAGCCGATGTTGCTGTCCTGGAGCGGCTCGATGTTTGAGTATCTGATGCCCTTGCTGGTCATGCCAAATTTTCAAAACACTTTGCTTGAACAGACTTACCGTTCTGTTGTACAGCGCCAGATTGAATATGGACAACAGCGTGGCGTTGCCTGGGGAATTTCAGAATCTGGCTACAACACTTTCGATGCCCATTTGAATTATCAGTACCGTGCCTTTGGTGTCCCAGGTCTGGGCTTTAAACGGGGACTGGGTGATGATCTGGTCATCGCACCATATGCGTCCATGATGGCCCTGATGATCGCACCTGAACAAGCCTGCAGCAACCTGGAACAATTATCGGCCCAGGGATTTGAAGGTTTGTATGGTTTCTTCGAGGCGATAGACTACACACCTTCACGTTTGCCACGTGGGCAGACACATGCCTTGATACGCTCTTTCATGGTCCATCATCAGGGTATGGGTTTCTTGTCACTGGCTTATCTGCTGCTCGATCAGCCCTTGCAAAAGCGCTTTGAGTCAGACCCGCTGTTCCAGGCCACCATGTCGCTATTGCATGAACGCGTGCCCAAGGCCAGTGCCGTGTATTCCAACACAACTGAACTGGCTGATATACGCAGTGCAGGCAGTGGCCAGGAAATTCCTTTACGTGTCTTGCATCATGTGAATACCCGCACACCGGAAGTGCAATTGCTATCGAATGGCCGCTATCACGTCATGATCAGCAGTGTGGGCGGCAGCTATAGCCGCTGGAATGATCTGGCCATCACCCGCTGGAATGAAGACAGTACCCGCGATCACTGGGGTACTTTCTGCTACGTACGCGATGTCGGCAATGGTCGTTACTGGTCAACTGCATTCCAGCCTTGCCTGGTGAATTCACCAACCTATGAAGTGATTTTTTCTGAAGGCAGAGCAGAATTCCGCCGCAGTGATAATAATCTCGACATGCATACCGAGATCGTGGTCTCGCCAGAAGATGACATCGAATTGCGCCGTACCCGCATCGTCAACCGCTCACGTCATCGCCGCACCATAGACTTCACCAGCTATGCAGAAGTCGTGCTGGCACCGGCAGCCGCCGATGCCATGCATCCAGCTTTCAGCAAGCTGTTTGTAGAAACAGAAATTCTGAACGAGCAGCACGCGATTTTGTGTACCCGTCGCCCGCGTTCCATCGACGAGAAAATACCCAGCATGTTCCATCTGATGGCCTTGCATGGTGCCAGCATGGAAAGCGTTACCTACGAAACCGACAGAGCCCAATTCATAGGTCGTGGCAATACCCTGGAAGATCCCGCCGCCATGCGCGTCAGCCGTTTATCTGACAGCCAGGGTTCGGTGCTCGATCCCGTCGTCGCCATACGCTATCAAATCACACTGGAACCGGAACAGGCTGCCACGCTGGATGTGGTCACCGGCGTGGCAGAAAACCGCGAACTCTGCCTGGCCTTGATCGAGAAATATCAGGACAAGCACCTGGCCGACCGTGTTATCGAGCTTTCCTGGACACATAGCCAGGTAGTATTGCGCCAGTTGAATATCAGTGAAGCCGATGCCCAGTTATATGGGCGCCTGGCAAATTCCGTCATTTACATGAATCCGCTTTTGCGTGCAGATACCAGCGTGCTGAGCCGCAATCACCGGGGACAATCAGGCTTGTGGGGTTACGCCATATCCGGTGATTTGCCCATCGTGCTACTGCAAATCAATCATCAAGACCATATCGAGTTGGTCAGGCAACTGGTGCAGGCGCATGCCTATTGGCGTTCCAAAGGTCTGGCGGTGGATCTGGTGATCTGGAATGAAGATCATGCCAATTACCGCCAAGCGCTGCAGGAGCAAATCATAGGCATGATTTCATCGGTCATCGGCACCCATGCGATAGAACGGCCCGGCGGCATTTTCGTCAGGCTGGCGGAGCAAATTTCACCGGAAGATAAAATCCTGTTCCAGGCAGTAGCCAGGGTGATACTGAATGATCACCGTGGCAGCTTGCTGGAGCAATTGAACCGGCGCGACCTGGTGGAGTTGCGCGCACCCAAGCTGCTGCCATCAAAGCAGATCTATCAACAAACTGGCTATCAATCACTGAGCAACAACAAGCCGAGCCTCCCGCCTGAAAAACTGCAGAACTTCAACGGCATAGGCGGTTTTTCTGAAGATGGCCGCGAGTATGTCATCACCACCAGGGAAGGACAAACGACCCCTGCCCCATGGGTTAACGTATTGGCCAATCCTCATTTTGGCAGTGTAATTTCTGAAAGTGGGCAAGCCTATACCTGGGCTGAAAATGCCCATGAATTCCGCTTGACACCGTGGAATAATGATCCTGTCTGCGACAGTAGCGGTGAAGCATTTTATATACGCGATGAAGACACAGGCGCCTATTGGTCACCCACCGCCCTGCCCTGTCGTGGCAGTGGAGACTATGTCACCCGTCACGGTTTTGGCTATAGTGTATTCACCCACCAGGAACAAGGCATACGTACGGAGTTGACGGTGTTTGTCAGTATCGACACGGCAGCCAAGTATTCAATACTGCGTGTCATCAACGAATCAGATGAGCAAAGAAAATTGTCGGCCACTGGTTATGTGGAATGGGTGCTGGGTGATCTGCGGCCAAAATCCCTGATGCACATCGCCACTGAAGTCGACCCTGCTAGTGGCTGTCTGTTAGCACGCAATCCCTACAATACCGAATTCCCGGCTCGCAGGGCCTTTTTTGATCTGGATGGTGGCAACCGCAGTGTCAGTGGCGACCGCAATGAATTCATCGGTCGCAACGGCAGCCTGCGCAGTCCGGCTGCACTGGACAGACAGCGCCTGTCTGGTAAAACCGGTGCTGGTCTGGATCCCTGTGCAGCATTGCAACAAGAATTTGAACTCAGTCCAGGACAGGAAAAGCGACTGGTGTTTGTGCTGGGCATGGCAATCGCTGAAAACGGCAACGTTCCACAATTCATACAACAGCACCGAGGCATTGTTGCTGCCGAGCAGGCACTGACTAAGGTGCATTCATACTGGCGCAACACCTTGGATACAGTACAGGTCACGACCCCCGATCAGGATTTAAACTTGCTGGCGAATGGCTGGCTGCTATATCAAACCATTGCGTGTCGCCTGTGGGCGCGTAGCGGTTATTACCAGTCTGGTGGGGCATTTGGTTTCCGTGATCAGTTACAGGACAGTATGGCCCTGGTGCATACTGGTCAGGCGCTGGCGCGAGAACAACTACTTTTGTCTGCTACCCATCAGTTTCTGGAGGGCGACGTACAACACTGGTGGCATCCACCAGTGGGGCGTGGTGTACGCACCCATTGCTCAGATGACTATCTATGGTTACCGCTGGCGGTGGCACGCTATGTGAATAGCAGCGGAGACTTTGGTATTCTTGATGAAGAACTGCATTATCTGGAAGGGCGGGCAGTTAATCAGGAAGAAGATTCATATTACGACTTGCCTGGCAGATCAATGCAAATCGGTAGCCTGTATCAGCATTGTGTCAAAGCGATAGAACACGGTTTGCGGTTTGGTAGCCATGGTTTGCCCTTGATCGGCTCTTGTGACTGGAACGATGGTATGGACAAGGTTGGCCATCTGGGCAGGGGAGAAAGCGTCTGGCTGGCTTTCTTCCTGCATCAGGTCTTGACGAAATTTTCGACGATTGCGCTGAACCGTAACGACAAAGAGTTTTCAACACTTTGCCTGAGCCAGGCCAGCCAGTTGTCGAAAAATATTGACGCCAACGCCTGGGATGGTGCCTGGTACAGACGAGCTTATTTTGATGACGGCGGCGCACTAGGCTCGGCACAAAATGCTGAATGCCAGATAGATTCGATCTCACAAAGCTGGGCCATACTGTCCGCTGCAGCCAGCCCGCAAAGGGCAACACAGGCCATGCAATCTCTAGACAAGCGCCTGATGCGGCGTGACAAGCAGATCATACAATTGCTTGACCCTGCCTTTGATTGTTCAGGACAAAATCCCGGCTACATCCGTGGTTATGTGCCAGGCGTACGCGAGAACGGCGGACAATATACCCATGCGGCGATCTGGACTGGCATGGCATTCGCCAAAATGGGTGATGCCGCCCGCGCCTGGGAAGCATTTGACATGATCAACCCCATACATCATGGCAATTCTCCAGATACCATCGCCCGCTACAAGGTCGAGCCGTATGTCATCTGCGCGGATGTGTATGCCGTCGAACCACATACAGGGCGCGGCGGCTGGAGCTGGTATACAGGTTCGGCAGGCTGGATGTATACCTTCATGATGGAATCATTGCTGGGATTAAAACGCGAGGGCAAACATCTGAGCCTGACACCCTGCGTACCTGCAGGATGGACAAGTTTCAGTCTGCGCTACCAACATCTGAGCAGCACTTACCTGATCACGGTCAAGCTCAGGGATGTGGCTTATGGACAGAGCTTGCTGTTCATCGATGATATCGCCATGGGGAACTTATTGATACCCCTGATGGATGATCAGCGGGAGCATGTCGTGGAACTCAATTATGTGCAACTGACGTAAGTTTAAAACAGCAAGACAAGAAAAAGGCCAGATGCTGATGAGCATCTGGCCTTCCTTATTTCAATCTACTTATTTCAATCTACTTGCTTAAATCTACTCATTGCCTGGGTTCGCCATTCCTGTTCACTGCAATGGTAGATCCCGGAGGTGAACTCATCTGCACACGGTGTTCCCTGCCACGGTAGTTATAAGTCACATCCCAGTATTGCGGTGTCGTATTGGCCGTGGTCTGGCAACGGCGGACATCACGCTCATAGGTATTGCCGCCATTGCGGCCTACATTGGCACCCAGTGCCCCACCGGCGACAGCGCCACCAGCAGTTGCCAGGTCACGCCCGGTGCCGCCACCAACCTGATGGCCCAGTATGCCTCCTATCAGGGCTCCGGCAATCGCGCCGCCGACATTTGGTTCGCTGCGTTCACCCTGGCTGACTTGCTGGCGTTCTATCCAGCAACGTTCATTTGGAGGGCCAACTACTGCACGTACTGAAGTTACCTGTGCCTCATAGACACCTTCGTTCGGGCGGCGCCGATACTCATAATTGGGCCTGCTCATCGGCGCTTCCATCTCATTATCGTAACGACGCCTGCTACTGATAGGACGAACGGAAGAAACGCGGTTGTTCATACCCATACCCGAAAGAGTATCGTAACTGCCTTTACTCAAAATCATGCAACGACCACCGAAATTGGCATCATCACAGACTTCCCATCGTCCACTAGAGATCACCACGGAAGAAGCCAGATCATTAAATCCGGCATTTCGAAAATTGCTTTGCTGCGCATTGGTACTAAAGGTACGACCGCGAAAACCTTCACTCTCATAGAACACGATTTCCGCACTTGCATGAGCTACCAGCAAAAGGCTGGACACACCGAGCATGATTTTTACTTGTTGTTTCATTTTTTTCTCCAGGTTTGAAATCTGAACAAAGCCATGGCAGCTAATATGCCACCAATCAGGCTGAGTATGAGAGCCAGCACGAATCATGTATTCATAGCAAGGCACCGTCATGAGCAGCATCCACGTTTCGAAAAATGCAGTCTGTACGCTGACACACATAAAACTTCATGTTGTATGGCATTAATTTCTCAAAAAGAACTGTTCATTCCATCTCGCCTTCATACTGATGTCATGTACGTCAGCGCACATTCATTCTAGTCAATACGACGTATAAATGGGGTCTTGTTTTTATGTACATCAGGAGAACCGACATGAAACTCCCCCCCTCAATGCGAAAATGGAACAATGCCTGGCCAACTGCCTGGCTTGCCATCGCATTTGTACAGCGGCAGCTGCCCATGTCATGCATGGCGATAGTCATCACAGTGAAGTCCTGCATCTGGTAAGCCTGCTGGACTGCGCACAGATTTGCCTGGTGCATGCCGATTTCATGGCGCGTCGCTCACCACACCATAGCCACCTGGCAAGGGAATGTGCGGAAATTTGCCTGTCTTGTGCCTCCTTCTGTGAAGCTCACAGCGATGCAGACGGCATGATGACGGAATGCGCAAAAGCCTGCCGGACATGCGCGGACAGTTGCACCGGGATGTGATACCCCGCTTTCTGCAGACCATGGCACTTACCCATCTGTTTGCAAAAAATTCAAATTGTTTGTCATAGCGCAAAATGCGGCAGCGCACGCCTACCAAAATCACAATACATCACGAGCAACACAATAAACCAACATCTCAAGGAAACCATGAATAAGAACACAAAAGCCTATCTGATAGGCGCTGGCATAGGCTCGCTGGCGGCTGCCGCTTTTATGATACGTGACGGAAAAATCAAGGGCGACAACATCAGCATACTTGAGGCAAACTCCCTCATTGGTGGCAGCCTGGATGGCGCGGGTAATCCAGAAAAAGGCTATTCATTGCGCGGTGGACGTATGCTCACCACCGACAATTATGAATGCACCTGGGATTTATACAAATCCATCCCTTCCCTGCACAACCCAGGAAAATCGGTATTTGAAGAGACGATAGATTTCAATGAACTTCACAAGTCCAATTCCAAAGCCAGGCTGGTTGATAAACGTCGAGCCAAAGTGCCGGTATCGTCCATGGGTTTCTCCATGCAAGACCGTATGGAACTGCTGAAACTGAGTCAGGCAGATGAAGCAGAAATGGGCAATAGTACGATTACCGACTGGCTCTCACCTGCATTTTTTGAGACTGAGTTCTGGTATATGTGGGCCACCACGTTTGCTTTCCAGCCATGGCATAGTGCGGTCGAATTCAAACGCTACCTGCACAGATTCATGATGGAATTCTCGCGCATAGAAACCCTGGCAGGCGTCAAACGCACCATCTACAATCAGTATGATTCACTGGTATTGCCTCTGCAAACCTGGCTGAAACAAAATGGGGTGCAGTTCATCATGGATTGTCAGGTACAAAGACTGACACACACTGAGCGTGATGGGCAGTTCATGATCACTAACCTGCATTGCCTGCGTGGTGGTGCAGAGGAAGTGATCACCATCAACGACGGCGACCTGGTCTTCTTGCAAAATGCGTCCATGACCGATGCATCCAGTTTGGGATCAATGAGCAGCGCCCCAGAAAAACGCAACAAGCTGGACACTGGCGGCTGGAAATTGTGGGAACAGCTTGCTGCCGACAGGCCAGATATTATGGGTAAGCCCGAGGCTTTCAATAGCTGCATTGCACAGTCATACTGGGCTTCATTCACTGTCACGCTAAAAGACCCACGCTTCTTTAATCTGATGCAGAAATTCAGTGGCAATGAAGCCGGCACCGGCGGCCTGGTTACCTTCAAGGATTCCAACTGGTTGATGTCCATCGTGCTGGCACATCAGCCACACTTTATCAATCAGCCAGCCGATGTCCAGGTATTCTGGGGTTATGCGCTCTTTCCTGACCGTATCGGTAATTATGTTGCCAAGCCCATGAGTGAATGCAGTGGTACCGAAATCCTCGAAGAATTGCTGGGTCATTTGCGCTTCGATACAGAAGTATTTGCAAACGCCAATTGCATACCCTGCCGGATGCCCTACATCACCAGCATGTTCATGCCACGCTCAGTTGGGGACCGCCCTTTGCCCGTACCACCAGGCACAAAAAACTTTGCCTTCATCAGTCAATTTGTTGAAGTAGCGGATGATGTCGTCTTCACGGTTGAGTACTCAGTCCGCGCAGCCCAGATGGCCGTCTACCAGTTATTGGGCATCGACAGGCAAGTACCACCAATAACCGCCCACGACAAGATCCTGGGTACGAAAATCGACGCTCTGATCAAAGCGTTTAAATAAATTCGTGCTTGCAATGCAGCCCTCCACACGAAGTGCTGGCTGCATTGCGAAAGATTTTTATGCTTTGAGTCGGTGTAGAAAAAATAGAGTTGCAACATAGCCAAAAAGAAGTATTTGCAAAAGAACACTTTCTCTATTTAGCACTTTTGATCCTACTTAAGCAAGCCCCAAACATTTTGGCCTATGCTTCATCTGTCGCTATCGAATACAGGTGAAAAAACTCGTTCCCTGTTTTATGTAATCAGGGAAGCTGGCATCCTGAATTATCAAAACTCTCTTTATAAATCGAAGTAAGTGCCACCAAGTCGATGCGGGATGCAGTGCAAACGCAGGTACGGAACTGCGCAAAATGGAACAACCGACCCCATGACAGCAGACCAAATTAACAATAACTTACACTTCATATTTGTGTTTTTCAGATCAAGAGGGAGATTGCTCTGAAAACCGAATTGATGATCAATAAGATATCAAAATTCACATTCATCAATAACACACGGTCGGTCTGACTGCCGTGAACTTATTGAAATGAGCCAATACATTTTTTTTAGTACTGCTGATTGCTCAGACCTGTCAACGCCCACGGTGTCTGTCATTGCGCTGATCATGGCGAACTTGCTATTGCAGTCAACTGTACACTAGGCTATAAATCTGAAAGGAGCTAGAAATAACGCATGAAAGAAATATCCGTGCGATCTTGAAAATGGGTATCAGAAACCATTGATACTTTAAGAGGAGAGAATGACCATGGTTCAGGTTGAACGTCATCAAATAGACGAATCCTCTTTGCGCGAACTGGTAGAAACCTTGCGCTTTCGCGCTGAGAGTCTGGAATCGCTGGATAAGCTGGTGTCTTCGCTCAAACAGGAGGCCGAACACCATCATCGCCTGGCGGACTCTTTAAAGCACGGTTTGGAGCTGGTACAGCAAATCGTTGAAGAGCGCGAGGCCTTCTTCAGTCTGTCACTGGACATGCTGTGCATTGCCACTACCAGCGGATATTTTCATAAGGTCAACCGTGCGTTCGAACGTACCCTTGGATATACACAAGAAGAATTATTATCACGCAGTTTTCTTGAACTAGTACACCCGGAAGATCTTGAAAAAACACAACATGAAGTAGAAAAGCTGCGTTTGGGTATAGACACCATCAGTTTTGATAATCGCTACCAGCATAAAAATGGTGACTATCGCTGGTTGAACTGGACTACCCCTGCACCGATACCTGGTTCTCATTTTTTGTATGCTGTTGCGCGTGATGTTACCGAACAGCGCCAACGCGATGAACGTACACTGTATCTCGCTTCTCACGATGACTTGACCGGGCTGGCAAATCGCTGGCGTTTTAACGAAGAACTGAAAGCCAGTTTCGCCAGGTTAAAACGTCATTCGAATAGACAGTTCGCAGTACTGGTACTTGATCTCGATCAGTTCAAACCTGTCAACGATAACTATGGTCATCAGGCAGGTGATATGGTCTTGCGTACTATAGGCGAACGTCTCAATGCAATCAAAAGAGAAACCGACGTCTTATGTCGTCTGGGCGGTGATGAATTTGCCCTGCTGGCTCCAGAAACCGATGCCCGCGAAGCCAGCATGATTGCAGAGCGTATGCGCAAGGAAATCATACGCCCCATCAGCATAGGCGACAGAGACGTGATTGTTGACGTCAGTATCGGCATCGCCTTGGCAGAAGAAAGTATCAGCGATGCAGACAGCCTTATCAAACTGGCAGATGAAGCCATGTATGACATCAAACGCAGTAAGGTAAGTGATGGGCAGCTGACGCCATAGAAAATTTCTAAACAGACAGCTAGTTTTTTTATGTTTCGCATACGTCTATCGCTGCATTTTTTACGAAATTTTTAGCTCTACACTGATACGCTTGCTCTTTCAAAAAATGGCAGTCTTGGTCAGCAAAATGATGTTGCCCAAGCCAGACGTACTCCTGAATGAGCAAGCAACCATGAAACTCCAACATATCATTTACCACTTGTCTGCGATGGTGATTGCGTACGGCATCGTACTCGTGCTGCCTATGCTATTTGATTATGTTTTTGATACTTGCACAGAAATCGCTGTTATTGTCTGGCTTAATATAGGCCTGCTGGTCATGCGAGTGCGAAAGATCCCTTTCCCTTCCCCCGACATGCACCATGTCGATGTCAAAGGAGGCTTGAAGGTACTATGGTGGGCCATCTTTTGGCCTAATTACATGCGTTAGACCCTGCGTGTTATCTCACGCGTAAAAGCTGTCAGATGCGGCCTGCCGCAACCACAGCAGAAGAAAATTTTTGCTGCGTTTTGATAAAAGATCATGGCAATCAGGTGGACGCTGGCGCGATGCTCCAGGATGCAAAGTTATCCAATACAGATGCGATATCCAGTGATTCACTGAGTCGCTTTCTGAATGGCAAATCACAGACAAAGCCGGCGACATCAGCAAGCATTTGCAAATGTTCAGACACTCTTTCACTTGGAAAAAGCAGGACAAATAGTTCTGTCACTGGCAATCCGTCAGGGCTGTCGAAATCAATTGGGGTGGCGAGGCTAACATAGGCCATCATGGGACGATGCAGCTCACTGATTTGCGCATGGGGTAATGCCACACCTTGGCCAAGCGCCGTCGATCCCAATTTTTCACGCGCGCAAAGACCTGCCAAAATCTTCCCGCGATCTAGTTGATGCTGCGTTTCCATTAGCGCAGCAATATGCATCAGCGCCTGCGTCTTGTCTTCCACGCACAAGTTCAGCAGGATGTTTTCAGGATAGAGATATCTGGAAAAAGAATTCATGTGCAAAAAAACGACGACTAACAGGCAGGGCATATTAACTAATCCCCCCTCAACTCCATAACTCGCCCATCTCGACTTGCATGCTGCTCGTGATTCTTTTATGGGCTCGAATTAAAGAAACGATACTCCATTTCACATAAAAATTTCGTAAAAATATGCAGACGCTTTTGTAAAACTTCCACTTTTCTCAAGCTTCCCCTGAGATGTTCAAGCTGGTGATTTCATACTAAAAAAGAGATAAATAATTACTTACTGTTTACGACTATCACCACGAAATTGACAGTTTTTTTACGCAAGACCCGATAGCATTGATCCTTTTGATATGTGCTTCCCCTCCCAGTTATTTTTTGATAAAGGTGATACAAATGAGCCTATTTGGAACCATGGTTGCAACCAGAAGCCATGAAGAATTTGCAGTCAGCCCTGTTCTGACTGAAGACAACAGAGATGTGGCCGACATGGAAGCATCCATGCTAGCGGCGAAGAAAAAAGCGTCACCTCAACGTGGCCCCCTGGCCACACTCGTGTCCAAGACACTGGTACGCCTTCATATCATCAATTAAAGAATCTGGGAATACTCCGTGTGCTGGATACTCTTGGAGGGTGCAGCCAACAAAAAAGAGTTTTCGAGCGCAGACATGACCAGACTGGCAGATCTGGTCAGCTTAACGTCAAACAAAATGGCACATTTACATTTTAATTTTAAGTCTATCAGTTCAGATAACCATGCGTTTACAGATAAGAAGAAAAAGACTGAATCTCTGCCGACATTGGTCCAGTTTATCTTTCTGTCAGTGTGGCTACTTAGCATTGCAGCAGTCAGCCTGCTGTACTTTACACCCCATGTGATCAACGGGTACTGGAACTCATCACCCCTTGCACAGGCAGCGAAACCGCTATTGCCAGCCCCGGAAGCGGCCTTGCCTGGCATGGAGGCGACACGGTCTGGTGCAGCGGAGAAAGTGTCGCCGCAAGAATTGTCTGTCTCAACTGGCGAGAAAACACGGCAGCGAAAATTGCTTAGTACCTGGTTGTCCCGGCGCTATCGCATTGCTGGCGATGCTGGCACTTTACTGGTCGGCGCTGCGTATGATGCGGCAAATAACTATCAAATGGCCCCCTTGCTTATACTTTCGGTCATGTGTATCAAATCCAGGCTTAATCCTTATGCAGAAAGTGAAACAGGAGCGCGCGGCCTGATCCAGGTGGCGACTAAAAACCCCGGAGCGGCAACTGGAGGACAGAAGCAGAGCAAAGACCCGCTGGATCCTGTCGACAACATCCGCCTGGGTGCAAAGTTGCTAAAGGAAGAAATTCTGGCAACAGGCTCAGTGCAAGCGGGCTTGAAAAATTATCTTGACGGCGCAGGGGAGTATGCCAAAATGCTGGTCGAACATAGCAAACTGAAAGCGATGTTAGCGCAATGAATCTTGATAGCTGGGCAGCCAGGCAATCTTGAGCTAGCGATCAAGATTGCGCCGGGCATATTGCTGAAGTCCTTCAATTGTCACAGCCGGATAGTTTTCCAAACTGCCCAGCAAAAACGCAATCGTAACATTATGGTGTCTGCCAGCGGAATTGGCGTCGTTCATCAGTGCCTCACATATCGCTCTGGCCGATAGTCAATACGATAATAGCGCTTTTCATGTCTGGGTCGACTACTGCTTTGACCAGGCCTGGCTAAAAAATATCTGGTATAAAAAAATCGAGATACATACCTACTGGAGACAGAAGCAACTGCCGAAAGTGCTTCTAAAATGAATGCACTCAGAGATGTACCTTGAAAACTCTAATGCGAGTCGCATTTCAACTCTTATTGTGGAATCCATTGCAAAGGCTTTCCACTGGCATCAGCCACAGTCATCATTTCTTTAAAGACGCGCGCTTGTATACTATCTGGAAGGCGCACCATGTCCACGGCGCGAACGAGATGGTCGCTATTCATAAAGCTCCAGGTAAAAAACTTCATGGTAGCAATAGCTTTTTCCGGATTTGCGGCAATTTTCTGGAGAATGACAAACGTGCCCATCGTGATAGGCCAGCTGTTGGCTCCTGGCCTATCAGTCAGCATTTCCTCAAAGCTACCTTGCGTTTTCCAGCCGCTATTGATCATGCTGGCCGCAAATGCATCGGCCGAGGGAGCGACAAATTTTCCGTCGCGATTTTTGAGAAGCACATAGTCCAGATTATCCTGGAGCACGTAGTTATAGTCGATGTAGCTAATCGCATAAGGTGTTTTTTTTATCGCTGCAGATATGCCACTGCTGCCTTTGGCCTGGATAAGTTCAGGGTGCCACTTGATCGTAAAATTTTTCCCATACGCACTCTGCCAATCTGTTTTTTGTTTTGACAGGTAATCTGTAAAATTGTAGGTGGTTCCGGAGCCGTCCTGGCGGACAATCACTTCAATTGCTTTCTTGGGCAGCTTGAGGTCAGGATTCAGAGTTGCAATCGCAGGATCATTCCATTGACTTATTTTGCGAGCAAAAATATCCGTGAGAATATCGCCAGTGAGTTTTAGTTTGCCTGTGGCTATGCCAGGGATGTTAACCACAGCTACAACGCCAGAAATCGCAGAGGGGAATTGAATGAGTCCATCATGTTTTAAGTCCACCAGACTTAGCGCAACATCGCTGGCACCAAAATCGACCGCCTTTGTCTTGATTTGTTTTATTCCCGTAGATGAACCGACTGCTTGATAGACGACGCTTGTTTCAGTTTTCTTGTTGTAGGCCTCAGCCCATTTCGTGTATAAAGGTGCCGCTGCGGAAGATCCCGCACCACTTATCGTCGCCGCAATGGCAGGAGAGAGATTACAGAATAGGAACAGGAAAAGAGAAAATATTCTGGCTTTGTGCATTTTTTGATTGGCAGCAAGCTCAGACATTAATTTTTTCGCGATGTGCTGTTTTTCGGCATATTCCACTGAATACTCCCGGTGTACAGAACGAAATGAGACCTCTGGCAAAAGCAATAATAAAGTCATTTTTACCTCGTTGCGCGCGATACACCAGCGACATGAGTTTAATTGTATAGAAAAATTTCAAAAAAATTCTTTCTATAGCTTGTCGAATTAATTCGAATTCACCGCCCTAAGTGTGGACTTGGCAATTTGCCTGACCTGCGTAGACAAATTTTTTGTCTGCATGATGCGGCGACTCCCTCCATTTTCCAGGTTTGTTGTTTCAACTTCGGAAATTTTAAATACAGCGACCGCTTGTGACAACTTGACTGCCTGATCATGCATACTTTGTGCAGCGGCAGCAGCTTGCTCAACCAGGGCAGCATTCTGTTGCGTAATGTCATCCATTTGTCCAAGTGCTTCATTCACATGTTCGATTCCTGAGCGCTGCTCCGCACTGGCAGTAGTAATTTCTTGCATCGTGTCAGTCACAGACTGAATGGAATTGACAATTTGCCCCATCGTTGCTCCGGCCAACTGTACTTGATGGCTACCGACACTGACTTGCTCGACAGAAGCTGTGATCAGTGCTTTAATTTCCTTAGCCGCACCAGCGGAGCGCTGGGCAAGATTACGTACTTCGCTTGCTACGACGGCAAAGCCCCTGCCTTGCTCCCCAGCTCTGGCGGCCTCTACGGCCGCATTCAAGGCCAGGATGTTGGTTTGGAATGCGATACCGTCAATGACACCGATGATATCGCTGATTTTTTTGGATGATTGCTGAATCGCCCCCATCGTCTCAATCACCCTTCCGACAGCAACTCCACCGTCCTGTGCAATGGCAGAAGCGGAAAGAGCATTGGCGTTAGCATGCTCAGCGCCAGCAGCGTTTTGTTTGACAGCATCCGTCAATTCTTCCATTGAGGCCGAGGTTTCCTCCAACGAGCTTGCCTGCTGCTCGGTGCGGGAAGATAAATCCGCATTGCCGTGCGCAATTTCTTTGGATGCCGTTGCGATTGTTTCCGTGCCTGAACGTATGTCAGCAACCAGTCTGGCCAGGCCGGAGCTCATTCCTTCAAATGCATTCAGCAGTTGTGCTATCTCATCTTTGCCATGGGACGAAATCTGCGTACTAAGGTCGCCTGCGGCAACACGTTGAACTGCCTCGCTCAACTCTCTTACTTCACTAGAAAATGAAACATAGAATCCCATGAGCAGATATGCGGCGATCATCAAGATAATTGAAATCACGGCAATCAGCATATTGCGATGCAGTACATCTTTTTGAAGGCGATCTTCCAATGTGGCATCCAGCAAAGTCCCTGCGACGCTTGCATAAACATACCAACCATCTGCGCTCGCCATACCCGCCTTCAGAAATTCAGTTCCCGAGGTTTGGTTCAGGGCACTCAATACCTCATTTTTTGTCCGCTCCAAAAATTCAAGATTGCTGGTGATAACCGTTTGTTGCGTATCCAATTTCGCTTTGAACCCGGGATTGGCACGATACATGGCTTCAAGCAGTGCCGGGATACGGCCTATGTCACGCTTGGCCAGCATGACGTCTGAACTAATCAACAAGTCCTCGTTGGGCTCCAGCAAACCGGTATCGATATACGAAGCACCACGACCCGAGATATCTGAAATACCATCAGCCAATTCTGGCAAGGTTTTGGCAAACATATTGATCAGATAATATGTATCTACTTCTGGATCCAGAGTCAGGTGCGAACGGTCAGCAATCTGCGTATTCAATTTGTACAGTAGTGCAATCAATGCTGAATGGTCTGCATAGCTCTCTTTGTTTTTTGAAGCCGGAAGCTTTTGTACGACGCCCTCCCAAGTACGCTTAATGTCTGCAAGTGAAGCCTCCAGCCCCATTTGTGTTTGTTCTTTTTGCAGCTTAATGAACAACTCCAATTTGGATGTAATTTCCTGCTGTTTTCTTTGCGCTTCTTCTTTTGCCGCTGCATTGCCTGCCAGGGCCAGATGCCGCAGTGCCCGGTGTTGCTGAGCTATTTTCAACATCTCTTGCGCTGCCAACAATTGCCGCACTCCCTGCCGTTCGCTTTGACTGAAAGAGATCGATTTGTTTAGCTCATGGATCAGCAAGCCGGTAACCAGTAAGGCCGGAACAGAAAACAGCACTGCAACGATCACAAATTTTGGAAATAGACGGAGGCGCTGCATGAGCGCAATGGCTGGACGAAGGAATATGGACATGATCACCCAATAAAACATGCCTCGCTTCAGGATTGAAACGAATTATTGCATTGCAGCAATGATGCGCCTGCTTTATGACATTTTCATGACCCGGCTGTCACAAATGGTTACATGTTTTGATGTGATCTCAACGTTCCGCCCACCAGCATAGAAACACAGCTTTTAAATAAGGAAGTCTCCTCAAGGAAACTACGTGGCAATGCTTAGACACACAATGAGCCAATGCTTTAGTGGGAACAAAAATGAGTGATATTAGCCGTAGAGTGGTGCGCCAGAAAAGCGCCTTTTACTCAAACCGTAGTCTCTGCTTTAGGCGTGGCTTCTACGTCGTTTGGGATCTGTCAAGACACGCTGCGTTACTTGACGTGGCACTCCCTGGCCCATCAAATATTCAATGGCGCAAGCAGTACCTAGCGTCTGCTGCAAAGAGATACCGCGGTCAACTGTATTCTGGGTAATAAAATCCTCTCTGTTACGGGTGCCTGTAGAGGGGAATTCTTTCGTTTCCTGCATTAATTCAAAAAGGCTAATTGACATCATGATCTCCTGGGCTTATCGACAGAACGAAGCAACAAACTCACTTTACAATCTCATTTTGCAGGAAAGAGCTTATACCTAATGAGGCGCTTATTCCATGTCATTAAAGCACTTGTGAGCATTTTTTAAGCAATAAAAAAATAGACAGGTGATACACTTCTTCTATGGGGAAGCAGAAGATGGTAGTAAAAATTGCTTCAACAAGAGTTCAGGCACACAATTTGCTGGAACTGGCCGGGAAATGAAGTATCCTTGAATTTCATCACAGGCAAGGCGCCGAAGCGCATTCACTTGTTCTTGTGTCTCTACGCCTTCTGCGACCACTGTCATATCCAGTGCGTGCGCCATGGACACAATCGCTTTGAAGAATATGTCGCCTTCTTTCGATTTCGTCAGTTCATTTGTGAAAACCCGGTCTATTTTCAACACATCCATATCAAGTCGCTGAAGTTGTGAGAGGGATGAATAACCTGTCCCAAAGTCATCAACCAGCAACTTAACACCCAGTTCGCGTATCTCGCAAAGGTCTGCGATGATTGCATTGTCTTCACCCATCATTGCGGATTCTGTAATTTCGACTTCTAGCAGAGAAGCGTCAATACCCCAATTTTTGATGCAATCAGACAGTTTTTTGGGGAGTGCACCTGCGCTAAATTGTTTTGCTGACACATTGATCGAGATAGGAACGATCGGTAATAGCTCTTTTTCCCAAGCTGCAATTTGCGAGCATGCCTTTGCCATGACCATGTCTCCAAGTCGCAAGATCATGCCATTGGATTCTGCAATTGGAATAAATTCAATTGGAGGAACCAGGCCAAAGTCAGGGCGCATCCACCTTATCAAAGCCTCCATACTGGTCATCTTGCCAGTCTCAGCATTCACACGCGGCTGGTAATACAGCACGAATTGATCCTCTTCTATGGCGAGCTCCAGCGCACGCTCCATATCAACACGTTCTTTTAATTTCTGATATAGCTCGGGTTTAAAGAAATTGTAATGTCCCTTGCCAGTTGCTTTGACCGCATACATGGCGATATCCGCATTCTTCAGCAAAGTTTCCGTCGCATCACCATCAAGTGGGTACATACTGATGCCGATGGATGCGCCAATCTGATGCTTCTGTCCTTCCCACCAAAATGGCTGATTGAAAGCATCACCGATACGTTCGGCAACACGGGCAGGCTGGCTTTCCTTTTCTACAGGCTCGAGCACAACCAGGAACTCATCTCCACCCAAACGGACGACATTGTCAGATGGTCTCAATACCGACTGCAAACGTGAAGCGACCGATTTAAGTAACTGGTCGCCAGCTGTGTGTCCTTGCGAATCGTTCACGTTTTTGAAGCCATCGAGATCAATAAAAAGTAACGCCAGCATTTGCTCTGTCGTTTTCGCCTTTTTGAGTGCTTTAGGCAAATACTCCATTAACCAGTGGCGATTATACAAACCGGTCAACACGTCTTTCGTGGCGAGGCGGCGGAGTTCACGCTCTGCCTCTTTTTTTTCGCTGATGTCCTGTATCGTCACGGCCAAACCAGACCCAGAACGTGTAAGTCGGCGGCGTGCCCATGCCATATTCAAGGGGCTCGAATCTGGCAATTCGTATTCGTCTTCATAAAAGCCGGTTTCCATCGCACGGGTATAAATTTGCATCAACATATTGAAATAAATTTCGCCTTGCAAGGACGACATGTTCATTCCTATAAGTTCTTCTCGATTGAGGCCAAAAAACAATGCGCCACGTGCATTACAGTCGACCACTTGGAAATCGATGATCTTGCCGCGCACATCCCTTAGCGCATTCATCATGTAAAACCCTTCGTCTGTAGCTTCTGTCGCAAGACGGTAGGTGTCACGCACTTGCTTGCTTTGATTCTTTTTCCACGCAAGTCTGGTAGACAGAAAAGTGGCAATGATGGCAAATAAAACAAGTGCGACAATTGTCGTCACAGCCGTTTTCTTGGCTTGTCTCCATATGGGCTCATAAGTATCGAATAGTTCCTGCTCATTCAATCCTACGACCGCAATTAAGGAAAAGGCGTCTAGACTGTGCCAACCCAATATCCGTGATTGCTGGTCAACAAAGCTTGATGGCCCCGGAAAATCAGCCACACCGACCACCGTTTTGAATTGCACGTCCTGGCTAAATACCTGGCTGCCGCCAAACGGGATTGAATCACCTATCCTGGTAGCGCCGACTGTGCCATCACTTGTCAGGATCGCGATTAGTCCGCCCTTACCAAGGCTTTGTCTGTCATAGAAAGAAGAAAAGTAGGATGGCTCTACCGATATGACGACAATGCCGTCGAAGGCATCGTCAGCGTCTTCCAGTCTGCGCGTAAATTGAACAACAAGTTTGCCAGAACTGTTAACAACGGCTGGAAGGCCAATCTGCATCGCACTGGAGTTATTATTTTGATGATAGAAAAACTGCCCCCTCAAAGTCGTATCCTGCCATTTTTCTATTGGCACAGTTGAGGTTACCGGCTTTCCTTTGGCATCAAGGATAGCGACCAGTTCAAACTGGGGTGCAATAAACAGCCCCTGGGATCTTTGTTGTTCCAGTTTTAAAGAACGCCTGGAATGTTCCCAATCGTACTTCACATGCATGCTTACTTGATCTATTTGCTCAATAGTACGGTTGAGGTACTGTGCATAGGCGCGCGAAAGCGATGCCGCGTCTTTCAAGGCATTTGTTCTTACCAGTTTTTTATCCTGCTCGATGCTTGCATAGTACGAACTCCAGACGATCAGACTGAGAACAAGACAGATAAGTGACCATATAAAAACAAACGCAAAGCTATACCTTAAAAAGGCATGTTCGTGCGCCCACTTCCGCATAGAAGTGATTAAAAATGATGTAGTCACAATATTAGACAGGCATTCTAAGTAGTGTCGAAAAAGTGATCGTATTGCAATGGAATTACTATATTTCAGATTATCAAAAACACCAAAACTTCGAACAGAATTTCCAGCTGCCAACAGCGCAAAGATACTGGCTCATTTAATTGAAATTACTTACAGGTAGAGTTGAATGTACAGTGAATTGTCCGCACCATCCAATACTGGAGAGCAAATGTATGCCTTACTTCCCGAAGAACAAATCAGCGGCCTTGCTTACGGCACTCTGTCGCCACAGGTCATTTCCCCCATAGGGGTATATAACAAATATTCCCCTGGTTGGAACAATTTTCTTAAATGAATTACTAAATACCGTTGCATTTATTGCCAATTTACAACGGGGTCAAGAGGTCATTCATCTGTCATACCTAGCTGCTACACTTTAAAAACATCTCCTCGATGTGGATTCGGTTTAAGCAGCATTCAGGCTGCTTTTTTATCTCAAAGACTATTTTCTGGCTTAGTCATTTGCGATATAGTAATTGCACATTGTTATTACATTACTCAAGTCACGCGCATCTTCCCTGGCGAGCAAGATATCCCTGACTTCGATGATCTGACTTCTGCTTGGAATAATCTCAATCGGGCTATGGCACACCCAATCCACCAAGATACTGGTGATTTTCTTGTGGCCCAAGTTAGCGACCTCCTTACGATTAGAAATCGTAGCACTGAAAACCTTGAGCATTCAGTTTTTCTGCCCATTTGTTGGCTGCACGCAGATTCTCTTCCGGAACACCAAAACGCTCTTGACTAGGTTGCATAGCTAACACTCATAAATAGACAAGTTAAAAGTCAATGCACCCGTTGAATATTAACTATATATACATAAAATAACTCATTAAAATACAGACAGCACAGCGTTGCCCGTCGAAATTGAATCCGCCATGCGAATAATTTTCAGCGTTCTTTTAAGCGCTGGACAGGGCTGACACCCAAAACATCAAAAGAAACCTGATGCAAGATTTTCCTGCCCGGAATTTCAGTGCAGGTGTCAATCTTTAAGTAGTCTCATCCCAATTATCACCCCTCATGCCATCTACATGATTTTTCATGCCATTAATAAATATTGACATTAACCAATTCAGCAATTAACATATTAGTTAACTATTGAATTATTGTTCAACCTTGAAGGAGTATGAAATGAGCATGGAACTTAGTTATTTGGTCTATTCAATTGTTTCTATCGTCATGACAATCTGGGTCGCAAGAACCTTGTCAAAAAACGGTGAGGTGTTCCTGGTGAAATGCTTTGGTCAGGATGAAATATTGGCGAAATCCACGAATCACTTATTGGTCGTCGGTTTTTATTTGATAAATATAGGTTTGATCGCCATTCGTCTGGATGGCTGGCAAATATCCCCAGGCAACGGCTTGATACCCTTTGTTGGTAGTAAAATAGGTGTTTCGGTACTCAGCCTTGGTGCAATGCATTTTTTTAATATGATCATGATTGCCAAATTTGGCAGAACTGTCAGCGCTTGGGTAAGAGTGAATGACAAGCGTGAGGCAGAACGTTTTTCTGCTCCCGCATAAGCATTGATGAAATAAACGCTGGGTTATGCTTTAAATATGGAGCTCCCTTTAAGTCGCGGCTCTGATAGCCAGCTCCCAAGAACTGCTTTAAGCTTCAGTCTATGCAATTAGTAAAGCACTGACTGATTTACGTAATACTATTGCCGCGCTCAACTTAGTGCGGCAATCGTCTTTTGAAAATGAATAATGTCTTCTGATAAGATTTTTGAAGCTTTGGCATCATCACCGCGCAGACAGATTCTTGCTTATTTATCTGAGCAGGAATTGACTGCAGGGGATATTGCTGCGCGCTTTAAAATGAGTGCGCCAGCCATTTCCCGCCATTTGTCGGTGCTGGAAAATGCTGGCTTGATTTCTGGTGAACGTCAGGGACAGTTTGTGATGTACAAATTAAATGGCGACAGCCTAGTCAATACCTTGACGCAATTCGCTTTTTCTATTTGCCCTGTCGGCGCTCCTCTGAAGCGCGAAAGCAAGGCAATAGCAAAGTCGGGGGTCAGCAAGGCTAAGAACAAGGGGTAATAAAAGTATAAGAAGGCTGATTCAAGGAACCCCCATCCTGGAGATACTTCTGTCTAATTAAACTGACTAAAGTCTGGCTTGCGCTTCTGAAAAAAAGCCATGAACGCCTCTTTCGCTTCTGGAGCATTCAGCATCGCCGAGAAATGCTTGTTTTCTTCAGTCATCTTGTCGCTGATGGCGGCGGGTTGGTTGCCTTTCATCAGGCGCTTGGTGACACGTATGGATGCGGCTGGCAGGGCCACCAGTTTGGCGGCTTGCCGCTGGGCGTAAGGCAGCAATTCTTCCAGTGGCAATACCTTATTGACGAAGCCCATTTCAAACGCCTCATCGGCGCTGAACGCTTCGCCGAGCATGAGTTTTTCTGCGGCACGCTGATAGCCGACGATTTGCTGGAATATCATGCTGGAGGCAAATTCAGGGCACAAGCCCAATTGCGTGAAGGGCATGGAGAGTTTGGCATTGTCGGCCAGGTAAATCATGTCGCAATGCATGAGCAGCGTGGTGCCTATGCCAACTGCGGCACCGGAGACGGCTGCAATCACAGGCTTGCCTGACTCATTCAGGGCTTGCATGAATTGATAGACGGATGGCACGGCATCAACTGATGCGATACTGCTGGCATTTTTCATGAAATCTTCCAGGTCGTTACCTGCGGTGAAAATTTCTGGCTTGCCGGTGATGAGAATGGCACGTACTGCCACATCAGTTTCTGCATCACGCAGTGCATCTGCCATGGTCTGGTACATGGCCTGGGTGATGGCGTTTTTCTTTTCTGGACGATTGAAGTGGATCGTCAAAATACCGTTTTCTTTTTGGGTCAGGATATCCATGGTGCTAGTCTCTTTTTATTGATCAAGTAGATTGTGGTGCAGTAGTCAACCATTGTAAGGCTTGCTGCCAAAGTGTGTTGCGGAACTGTGGACGGAAAAATCCAAAATGGCCTATGCGTCTTGCGCCCACATCTTTGACATAGCTCCATCAAACCCAGCTCCTTAAAAAAAACCGCGCAGAAATATAGTCTGCGCGGTTAATTTTATGCTCAGACAAGCAACTTACATGCGTTCAAAAATACCTGCTGCGCCCATACCTGTACCTACGCACATGGTGACCATGCCGTATTTGAGGTTGTTGCGATGCAGGGCATGGATAGTCGTTGCAGAACGGATCGCACCAGTTGCACCCAGTGGATGGCCCAGGGCAATCGCGCCGCCCATAGGGTTTACCTTGGACGGGTCCAGACCCAGGTCTTGTACCACTGCCAGGGACTGTGCTGCAAAGGCTTCATTCAATTCAAACCAGTCGATCTGGTCTTGCGTGATGCCAGCGGCACGGCATGCTGCCGGAATGGCTTCTTTAGGACCGATACCCATGATTTCTGGTGGTACGCCACGTACTGCGAAGGAAGCGAAACGTGCCAGTGGTGTCAGGTTGAATTCTCTCAGGATTTTTTCGCTGACGAGGATCAGGGCGCCAGCGCCGTCGGAAGTTTGCGAGCTGTTACCTGCAGTGACGCTGCCTTTGGCGGCGAACACAGGTTTCAGTTTTGCCAGGCCTTCGATGGAGGTATCTGGGCGTGCGCCTTCGTCACGGCTGACGGTGCGGGTTTTCAGTTCGATTTCGCCCGTTGCCAGGTTAGGCACGCGGTCGATGATATCGACAGAAGTAGTCTCTGCATCAAAGTAGCCTGCGTTTTGCGCAGCGATGGCACGTTGGTGCGATTGCAGGGCAAATGCATCTTGTGCTTCGCGGGATACTTTCCATTGCTGAGCCACTTTTTCTGCTGTCAGACCCATGCCGTAGGCCATGCCTACGTTTTCATCCTTGAGGATGTCCATGTTCATCGATGGATTGCTACCCATCATAGGCACCATGGACATGGATTCGACACCACCAGCGATCATCACGTCAGCCTGGCCAACGCGGATACGGTCTGCCGCCATCGCAACGGCAGTTATGCCGGATGCGCAATAACGGTTAATGGTGACGCCACCAATGCTGTTAGGTAAACCGGCCAGCAAAATACCCATACGTGCCAGGTTCAGACCTTGTGCACCTTCAGGGAAAGAGCAACCGATAATCGCATCTTCAGCCAGCTTAGGATCAAGATTAGGCACTTGTGCAAAAGCGGATTGCAGTACACGCACCAGCAAATCATCAGGGCGGGTGTTACGGAACATGCCACGACCAGATTTGCCGATCGGGGTACGGGTAGCAGAGACGATGTAGGCGTCTTGGAGTTGTTTAGTCATGTTAATGTACCTCGATTAGTTACGGACTGGCTTGCCAGTTTGCATCATGCCCATAATGCGCTCTTGTGTTTTTGGATGATTCAGCAATTCCATAAACGCCTTGCGCTCCATGTCGAGCAACCATTGTTCGCTGACCAGGCTGCCATTATCGATGTCGCCACCGCAAACCACTTCAGCAATCATTTTGCCGAGCTTGAAGTCATGGGCAGAAATGAAGCCGCCATCACGCATGTTGATCAGTTGTGCAGCGATCGTGGCGATGCCATGGCGGCCAGTAACTGGTACCAGTTTGCGCATAGGGGCGCGGTAACCGGCGTCAAACATGGCGCGTGCTTCTACCTTGGCAACGTGCAGCAATTCGTAAGGATTGAAGACGATGACATCATCCGCAGACAAATAGCCCATCTTCTGTGCTTCCAGCGCAGATTTGGAGACTGCGGCCGTAGCTGCATTCGTGAAGTAGTTTTTCAGGAATTGCAGCAAATCCGTGCCTTTGGCATCTGCCGCTGCACGTACTGCTGCTTCTTTCAAACCACCACCGCCAGGAACCAGGCCGACGCCCACTTCAACCAGGCCGATGTACGATTCTATGGATGCCACGCGTTTCGCCGCATGCATCATCAATTCGCAACCACCACCGAGTGCCAGGCCAGACACGGCAGCAACTACTGGGATGTTGGCGTATTTCAAAGCCTGATGTGCATCTTGCAGGCGGGAGATTGCTGGTTCAATGGCTTTGACACCACCGGACATGAACAAAGGCAGCATGGCCTGCAAGTCAGCACCTGCAGAGAAAGCACCGCCGTCAGCCGCGTCTGCACTCCAGATGACCAGACCCTTGAAGTTTTTCTCAGCTTCAGCGATGGCTTTTTCCATGCCTTCGATGACGCCTGGGCCAATCACATGCATCTTGGTTTTCAGTGACAGTACCAATACGTCGTCATTCTGATGCCAGATACGGACGGAATCATCTTCAAAGAATGTCGTGCCAGCGTTTGCGCCAGTTGCTACGCCTGTACCCAATACTGGAGCACGGAAGGCTTGGCGTTCGTACACAGCCAGGTCGGAACGCGGCACGTAAGTGCTGCTTGCTGGAGACCAGGAGCCCTCAGCAGTATGCACACCTGTGCGGCCATCAAATACCCATGCTGGCATCGGTGCATTGCACAGTGCCTTGCCTGCGTCGATATCTTCCTTGACCCAGCCAGCGACTTCTTGCCAGCCAGATGCCTGCCATGTTTCGAACGGGCCCACATTCCAGCCGAAGCCCCAGCGCATCGCGAAGTCGATGTCGCGTGCATTGTCGGCAATCGTCGCACCATGAACAGCGATGTAATGGAAGGCATCGCGGAAAATCGCCCACAGGAACTGTGCCTGTACATTGGTCGATTCACGCAGGGTCTTCATTTTCTTGACCGGGTCTTTTTCCTTCAGCATACGGGCGACAACGTCGTCAGCCTTGGCACCGCCAGTCACATATTGCGCTGTAGCGAAGTCCAGACGCTGGATGTCCTTACCGACTTTTTTGTAAAAGCCTGCACCGGATTTTTGACCCAATGCACCTGCAGCAACCAGTTTGGCCAGCACTTCAGGTGTTTTGTAGACAGCAAAGAAAGGATCATCAGACAGATTGTCTTGCATGGTCTTGATGACATGGCCCATGGTATCGAGACCAACCACGTCTGCAGTACGGAAAGTACCGGAAGAAGCGCGGCCCAGTTTTTTACCTGTCAGATCATCGACAACATCAACGGTCAAACCAAATTTTTCTGCTTCATAAATCGTTGCCAGCATGCCGAAGATACCGACGCGGTTGGCGATGAAGTTCGGTGTATCTTTGGCGCGTACCACGCCCTTACCCAGAGAAGTAGTCAGGAAGCCTTCGAGTTGGTCGATGATTTCTGGACGGGTAGCTACGGTAGGGATCAGCTCCACCAAGTGCATATAGCGTGGTGGGTTGAAGAAATGCACGCCGCAGAAACGGGCTTTCAGTTCTACATCAAAACCGTCAGACAGAGCAGTGATAGACAAGCCGGAAGTGTTGGATGCGAAGATCGCATTTGGCGCAATGTGCGGGGACACTTTTTTGTACAGATCATGTTTCCAGTCCATGCGTTCTGCAATGGCTTCAATGATCAGGTCGCAACCAGCCAGCACGTCGAGGTTGTCTTCATAGTTCGCGACTTCGATCAAAGCTGCATCATCCTTGTTACCCAGTGGAGCAGGATTCAACTTTTTCAGGTTCTCGATAGCGCGCAGGACGATGCCGTTCTTAGGACCTTCCTTGGCTGGCAAATCAAACAGGACTACAGGTATCTTTGCATTGATACAGTGAGCAGCAATTTGCGCACCCATCACGCCAGCGCCCAGAACGGCGACTTTTTTAACGATGAAATTGGTCATTTTTAACCTCAAGAGTTTCGCGCCAGCCCATCCACATGGGATGGCGCGAATGTTTGATTAGAACAAGTCAGCTTCGAGTGCCAGCAAATTGGCAGAACCAGAACGTGCCTGGCGGATCAGCATTGCTGTTTCCGGATACAAACGGGCAAAGTAGAAACGCACTGTTGCCAGTTTGGAGATATAGAATTTGTCGCCAGAATCTTGTTTTTCAAGAGCGATTTTTGCCATTTGTGCAAAGAAATAGCTGTAGACCAGATGTCCGACTACGCGCAGGTAAGGCACGGCAGCGGCGCCAACTTCATCTGGATTCTGGAAGGCTTTCATGCCGATTTCCATGGTCAGCTTGGTGACTTTGTCGCCCAATTCAGCCAATGGCGTGATGAATTCTGCCATTGCTTCGTTAGTGCCATTGGCCTCAACAAATGCCTGAACCTTGGCACCGAACTTGCGCAGTTTTGCGCCATTGTCCATCAAAATTTTACGGCCCAGCAAGTCGAGGGACTGTACTGTATTTGTGCCTTCATAAATCATGTTGATGCGGGCATCGCGTACGAACTGTTCCATGCCCCATTCAGCGATGAAACCGTGGCCACCGTAAACTTGCAAGCACTCGGACGTTGCGGTCCAGGCATTGTCGGTGATGAAGGCTTTGATGACTGGTGTCAACAGGGCGACTTCGTCAGCGCAATCTTTACGGACTTGTTCATCAGGGTGATTCAGTTCTTTGTCCAGTTGCAGGGCGACGTAGGAGCAAAATGCACGTGCACCTTCTGCATAGGCTTTTGCCGTGAACAGCATGCGGCGTACGTCAGCATGAACAATGATAGGGTCAGCTGGTTTGTCCGGTGCCTTAGGGCCGGACAGGCTGCGCATCTGGATACGGTCTTTGGCGTATACCAATGCGTTTTGGTAAGCGACTTCCGTCAGACCCAGACCTTGCATACCCACGCCGAGACGTGCGGCATTCATGAACACAAACATCGCATTCAAACCCTTGTTCGGGCCACCAATCAACCAGCCAGTTGCACCGTCCAGATTCATCTGGCAAGTAGAATTGCCGTGGATACCCATTTTTTCTTCGATCGCGCCGCAGAAAATAGGATTGCGTTCGCCATTGCTGCCATCTGCATTTGGCAGATATTTAGGCACGATGAACAGGGAAATACCTTTCGAACCTTCTGGAGCACCTGGCAAACGTGCCAGTACCAGATGGACGATGTTGTCGGACATGTCATGCTCACCGGCAGAGATGAAAATCTTTGCGCCTGTGATTTTGTAGCTGCCGTCATCCTGTGGTTCGGCTTTAGAACGCAGCATGCCCAGATCAGTACCGCAATGTGGCTCGGTCAGGCACATGGTGCCAGTCCAGTCGCCAGAGATCAGCTTAGGCAGGTACAGGGACTTTTGTTCTGGTGTGCCATGCTCGTGGATACATTCATAGGCACCATGCGACAGGCCTGGGTACATGGACCATGCCTGGTTGGATGAATTCAACATTTCATAGAAAGAATTGTTGACCACCAGTGGCAAGCCCTGGCCGCCAAATTCTGGGTCGCAAGACAATGCAGGCCAGCCGGCTTCCACGTATTGCTTGTAGGCTTCTTTAAAGCCTTTTGGTGTTGTGACGGTGTAGTTGGTCTTGTCGTGGTGGCAGCCTTCGCGATCACCGGAGTGGTTCAGTGGAAACAATACATTGGAAGTGAATTTGCCGCCTTCTTCCAAAATCTGGTTGATGATGTCGCCATCAACATCAGCATGCTTAGGCAGCTGTTTCAATTCTTCTTCTACATTCAACAGCTCATGCAACACGAACTGCATATCACGCAATGGAGCGATATATTGACCCATGATTTTCTCCTGACGGCAAAGTTAAAACGGTAAATGTGGATACAAATTGTTTGCGACGGTGTCTATTAAAGCCTGCTAAATTCAGGCTGTGACCTGCACCGGCGCGTAATACTCGATCATTCGTTCAAATCCGACTTCAGCACGGCCCACGCTACCCGGTTTGCGCAAAAATCTCGCATCATGGTGCAGGGCTAATATGAGGCCATACATTTCATACACAATCTGTTCAGGTTCAACATCATCGCGCAAATGGCCAAGTTGTATCGCCTGTGCAGCAGCGCGGTGCAAGGCACCCTGCCACGCGTGGACCATACCAACCAATTCATCCCTGATGGGCCCAGCCCTGTCATCGTATTCGGCAGCACCGCTGATATAGATACAACCAGATGCAATCTCTACCGTGACGCGCTTGACCCATAATGCAAACATGGATTGCAAACGCGGCAAGCCACGTTCTTCTTTCATGCTTGGATAAAACACCTCTTGCTCGAAATGATGGTGGTAAAGCTTCAGCACTTCGATCTGCAAATCTTCACGCGAACCGAAATGGGCGAACACGCCTGACTTGCTCATGTTCATCTTGTCGGCCAGCAAACCTATGGTCAGCCCCTCGATACCATCACGGCTGGCAGCGTCCAGGGCTACATCCAGAATGGCGGCGCGGGTCAATTCCCCCTTGCGCATGAATTTTGATGTCATATTCATATTACATTGATTGTGTTGAAAAGATTCATGTCTGCCCGTAGTGACCATTAAGTGAAGCAAAAAGTGATGCAAACAAATGAATTTATCGAACGCTCGTACTATTATGCACAGCGCCTGAAAAGTCAAACCAGATTGCGTCTTTAGAGGAGAGTATCTATTATGTTTTGCCTCCTGCCATCTCGTTTTTTTGCTTTCCGCTCAGCCCTGGCTTATTCGTGATTATGCGTCTGGTCCAGCTGCCTTCTGTCACGCTTGGTTGGTCTAGTTGTCAGCTTCGCTGTCGGTTCCCGGAAATACTTCCTGTCTTCTGCCACTTTGGCGCGTTTTGCTGCACTCTCAGCGGTTTCTTCATACATGGTCTGGGCGATGGTCGCCGAGCCTCTCGTTTCCAGTATGCGCAATACCCTGACCTGCCACACCTGTTCAGCCTGCTGCACCTCAATCAGGTCGCCAACTTTGACGTTGTGTGCGGGTTTGACGCGCTGCTCATTTTGCAAAGCGCGTCCCAGCTCTATGGCACTGGTTGCCAGGCTGCGGGTTTTAAAGAATCTGGCTGCCCATAGCCATTTATCGATACGGGTGGTGTCGCTCATGAAGGTGTCGCTTTTCTTTACAGGATGTCTGGGTCAATTGATCCAGTATGGACCTAAAAAATACGTTCATTCTATTTTGATGCAATTTATGGCAGCTGTCAGTCAAATCCTAGGCATTTTCGCCCAATGTTTGTGCATACAACAAAGCGTGTCACTAAATTGAGCCATGTTGCAGTGCGCATAGACAATAAACTGAACGACCGTACAATTCGGTAGAGTTTTTGCATTTATTTATGCACTTTCGCATGTTTGCCAATTTGGTCGGATCAGCTCATGAGCTCTGTTGAAGAACTAAGTGGAAAAAAGCGCGCGATTCTCATTGCCGCAGAGAAATGCTTTGCCGCACAAAGCTACGAGGGCGTGTCCATACGCGACATTGCCCATGAGGCTGGGGTGCCCATCGCCCTGATCGGTTATTACTTTGGTGCCAAGAATGAGCTGTACCACGCCATCTACGAGCACCACAGTGGCTATATTGCTGACCGCCTTAACGGCTTGCGTCATGCCCGCACACAAAGTCCGCAAGGCACGACGCTTGATGCCATCATCGCCGCCTTCGTGCTGCCAGTATTGAAACTCAATGAAAAAGCCGAAGGCGCAAACTTCTCGCGCATGGTCATGCGCGGCGTGATTGACCAACACGAAGCCAGCGAACGCATCACCCGAGAATTCTACGATCCCATGGCACGCGAATTCATCGCCGCCTTGCATGATGCACTGCCCCATGCCCCGGCGGACAGTATCTACTGGAGCTATCAGTTCGCCCTTGGGGCATTGCTGCACCACGTCGTCGATACCCGCATAGAACGTCTCTCTGATGGCCTGTGCCCTGCCAGACAGGCTGATGTGGCAGCACCCTATTTACTGCGCTTCATCACCGATGGCATCAAGGCTGTTACACGGTTGGGCTAGTGGCTGACCCGTATGTAATAATGCATGCTAAACGGACTAGCATGCATGCAAATGGAAGCCATCATCTTCATAGGACTACAGGCCAGCGGTAAATCTTCTTTTTACAAAGAACGCTTTTTCAATAGCCACCTGCGTATCAGCAATGACTTGCTGAAAACCAAAAACCGCCAGACTCGCTTGCTGGAGTTTTGTTTTGACACCAGCATGCCCTTTGTCATTGACAACACCAACCCAACAAGAGAAATCCGGGCAAACTATCTGGAGCAGATCAAGGCCAGACAGTGGCCGGTGACTGCATATTATTTCAAAACTGATCTGGACAGAGCGCTGGCATGGAATAGCCAGCGGCAAGGCAAGGACCTGATACCCAAGGTTGGCATACTGGATACCCATAGAAAACTGGAAATCCCGGATTATGATGAAGGCTTTGATCGCTTGTATTATGTCGATTTTATAGATGGCAAACTGACTGCCACTGATTGGAAAAAATGAAGTTTGATGAATTGGAAAAAGTCATGCGCGGCTATGAAACTGCACATGACGACTGTGTCCCAGCCGGGACGTATATGATTGCCCGCATTGATGGACGTGGCTTTACCCGCCTGACCAAAGAAACATGCGCATTTGAAGCACCATTTGACATCAGGTTCCGCGATCTGATGGTGGAAACCTGCAAACATCTGATGAATTGCGGCTTCAAAGTCATTTACGCCTATAACCAGAGTGATGAAATTTCCTTGCTGTTTGACCTGCATATCAATGCCTTTGGCCGCAAATTAAGAAAATACAATTCCCTGTTGGCGGGTGAAGCCTCTGCCAAATTCAGCCTCATGCTGGGCCAAATTGCTGCCTTCGATTGTCGCATCTGCCAGTTACCCACTCAGAATCTGGTCGTTGATTATTTTCGCTGGCGCAATGAAGATGCCAACAGAAATGCCTTGAATGCGCATTGCTACTGGCAGCTCAGGAAAGAAGGTAAATCGCAAAACGAGACCACCAGCTTCATAGAAGGCAAGTCACTTGCAGAGAAAGAAGCATTACTGCAAAGCAGGGATATCAATTTCAAGACCCTGCCGCTATGGCAAAAGCGCGGCACTGGCTTGTACATGGTCGAAGAAGAAAAAGTCGGCTTTAACCCGAAAGAAAATAAAGAGGTCATCAGCACAAGAAAAGTCTTGAAGACGGACTATGAATTGCCGCAGGGGGACACATATAGTGAATTCTTGTGGCAATTATTAAAAAGCGATGCCGACTGATCATCACAACATCAATGCACAGCACATCCCCTTTCAGGCTTATCTGCTGGCACCTGTGTTTGCACCGCTTACCTGGTTGCTTGCTGGTGTGGCGACTAATCTGTATGACCGGGGACTGAGCTTGGCTGGCTTGGTCATGAAATTACTGTTCATGCTGTTACTATTGCTGGGTTCTTATGCGTTGTGTACACCCTTGCTGCATATCTGGGCGGGTCGGTCGCGCTGGCCTCAGAGACACGGATACGCAGGGTTCGTACTTGCCGCAATCACCGCCCTGACCATGGGACTTTTATATGCACAGCCAGGATTTCAGGATGCCCGCAACACCACCCGCAATCTGGTGTATCTCTCATTCATGCTGCTGACCTGCCTTGGCATGTTCTTGAGTTTGAAAAACCTATTCCCAACCACAGATGAAAACAGATGCCCTGCCAGTCTGGCATGGCTAGCTAAGCATCCAAGCCACTGGAGCTTGTTTTCATTGTTCAAAGGTGGCTTGGCGCTGATTCTGGTTTGCTCGGTCACATATGCAAATTCCCTGATTCCACGGCTTGACTTCTCGCGCTTTTTCGCTTTACAGATTGAACAAGACATTTTTCCAGAAGCCGCCTTTGCTGCCTCGGTCTTCGATGTCAATCCGAATCATTTTTTTGACTGGTGTTTTTACAGTGCCATCATCTTGGCAGTAGCGGCGATGGCATCTGCGTTACAGGCAAAAATACAGGGAGAAGATTCCCTGTACCGTGCAACAGGCTGCATTTGCGGCGCACTTGCACTGGCCGTTTTTGACCCCAGGCTGGCTGTCTATGCGGGGCTGGCTTATGGTATCGCTGAGTATGTGATGCGATTAAAAACCAGGTAATAGGAAATTATTCATGCCCCAACTATCCAGCCTTCCAGCGCATCAAATTCTGGCAAGCCATAATTATCTTCCCGCCTCTGCCATGCCCATGCAGCCAGCAACATGCATAGCACCGCATCGAGCAAATCGGCGCTGCCGTCTGCTATGAGTCCTGTCTTATAGCGACCCAGGTCCAGCTTGATTTTCCAGGGTGTTGTTCCCGCCTCCAAAGCGGCAACGATCAGCTCGCGTGCTTGCTGGCGCTCTGGTGTTTGCTTGCTTTTGTCGTCACTTTTATACGAGGCTTTGGTGATGCTGCGTGCCACCATGCCGGGGTAAGCTTCAAGGGCGATGCGTTGAGGGTCGCCTTCATACATACCTGGGATGCTGACACCTGCATCCAGCAAGCGCGGGGCACCTGCGTGCAGCATGTAGGCGACAGGTGGATTGACCCATTTCATGGAGGGAGAAGAACCTGCCGGGATGTCCGTCGCCCTGTGGGCGAATTTATTGCCAACTGCGCGAGCATCGCAAAAGGCCTTGAATTGCAGGCGCAATTCAGCGCGTGTCTGTGTTTGCAAATGACGCATCAGGTCAGGCCAGTTGCTTGGCCAGTGCAGATGTTCTACCAGTTCGCGCGGCAGAGAAAATGGCAAATCAAAACCTGCCAGCCAGGGGCCAGCCTGCATGAGCCAAGAATCAAAAGCAGTAAAGTCGCTGAGTGTTTGCAGGGATTCCAGACGCAGTACATCACCTTCCATCTGGCCACTGGCAATCGTGATGCCTTTGCGGCGTGAGGGTGCTGATGTGAAATCCACACCGTGCAATTTCATCCGTAATGCCCAAAGGTGACGATGCGCATGAGACCACGGTAAATCAGGTAAGCCGTGCCATGCCAGGCTCGCTTGTACCAGGCCTTCTTTTGCACATCGTCGGAAAAGATTTCTGTGCCATCGGCAATGCCCAATTCCAGTTCATGCGCCAGACTGGCGGCAAATGTCTTGTCGCGGACAACGATATTGGCTTCGTGATTAACGAACAGGCTGAGGCCATCGAAATTGCTGGAGCCTACCGTGGCCCAGTCCTCATCAATGACAGCAACTTTGGCATGCAGTTGCGTCTTGCCATATTCGACTATCCGCACACCAGCTGCCAATAATTTTGGGTAAAAAGATTGCGATACCGCATCCTGCAAGGCAAACTGGCCGACGCCGAGCAAGAGCACTACATCGACGCCGCGAGTGGCTGCAGATATCAGGGCGCGGCGAAATTTCCTGCCGGGTGCGAAATAGGGTGTAACGAGAATGGCACGTGATCTTGCCATCCCCAGCGCATGCAGGTAGGCTCTTTGTATGGTGGCGCGATTGCGCAAATTGTCGCGTACTACCAATGCTGCCGAGGTGATTTGTTTACCAGCCACCTTGGCATCGGCTCGCAGATGCTGCATCAGGGCAAAGCGTGTGCGTAAATCCAGTTTGCCGAGTTTGCGCCATTGCGCGTCTACTTCCAGATGGATGTTGGCAACCAGGGGACCAGTCACTGTTACAGCAAAATCCCAGCGCGGAAAAGGCAATACCAAACCTGAGCCATCATCAGCAATGTTGTCATCGATGATATTCAAACCGCCGACAATGGCGATTTGCCTGTCAACCACACAGATTTTTCTGTGGGTGCGTGCCAGGCCGCGTTTGAACCAGGGATTAAAGCAGCGGCAGTCTACGCCCTGCTCATTGAAACACTGGGTTAAGCTCAATGCTGCCTGTCTGTCGCTGCCTATCCAGTCTATGACGACTCTGACTTTGACGCCACGCGCTGCTGCCTGCACCAGTGCTGCCTGTACCATTTGTGCAGTATGGTCAGTTGCAAAGATATAGGACTCCAGATACACCTCATGCTGCGCTTGATCTATCGATGAAATCAGGGCGGGGAAAAACTGTGCACCACTGTGCAAGAGCTCGACATCATTGCCTTCGGTGAAATGCAGCTTACTCATGCGCTTTCAGCTTGATCCAGCAATACCAGGCTGGCAGTAATCGGCACATGATCCGACAACGTCGTCCATGGTGCGCCTTTCATGACATGTGCTTCTTCTACCTTGAAGCCGCGCAAATACACTCGATCCAGACATAACCAGGGCAAGCCTGCGGGGAAGGTGCGGGCATGACCGCCGCCGTTCTTGCTCAGCATGTTGCGCATGCCCTTCAGGGAAAAACGTGATGCCGTATGCTTGCCATCGACATCAAAGGCTTCGAAGACACCCAACTCCTGGTACAAAGTCTGACTCAGACCCTGGCTCCAGTCATTGAAGTCCCCGGCAATCACCAGCGGCGCATTGGCAGGCAAATCTTGTTGAATGGTGTGTATCAGTGCCTGTATCTGGCGACGGCGACTGCCGGCAAACAAACCAAGATGGATAACAAAGCAATGTATCTGGACTTTGTCCACCTGCACTATGGCATGCAAAATACCGCGCTGCTCATAGGCATGGTCAGACACATCATGATTGACAAAGGACGCAATCGGATAACGGCTTAACAGGGCATTGCCATGGTGACCGTGTTCATACACGGCATTCATGCCATACACGGCCTCATGGGATTGACCGGCCAGAAAATCATGCTGCCCCTCTTGCGGCCATCGCGTGTGGTTTTCTGCATGCAAATCATGCTGCCCCTGCACTTCCTGCAGGAACACCAGATCCGCATCAAGCAAGTCTATCGCTTCCTTGATGCCATGGATGCGGGCCTTGCGGCCAAATGCACTGACGCCCTTGTGGATATTGTAGGTGGCAATGCGCAACTTCATGGTGATTCCCTTTGGCTTATTAAACCTTGATCTGCTTCGGTAATTGCAGTATGGCTTCAGCATTCGATGCGGAGAAACATTTGTCCGCTGCTTCCTGCCAGGGCAACCATAGATATTGCAAATGCTCACGTGGTGCCAGCCTTATTGCGACATCAGAACTGACACACAGGCCAAACACATGCTCGGTATTTTTCGTCACACCTGGCGCATAGCGGTGCCGCCAGACCGGGTAGATTTCATATATATTGGTCAAACCCCAATCTTGCAAGTCATATTGCAGGGCGTCTATACCGGTTTCTTCTGCCACTTCACGGATGGCGGTGCTCTGCCACGCTTCATCGACGGTATCTTTCGAGCCTGTGACAGATTGCCAAAATCCGGCCTTGTCAGCGCGTTCCAGCAAGAGAACATCAAGTGCAGCGGTGTAAATAACTACCAGGACAGATTCAGGGATTTTGTGCGTTGACATGCCAGGCCGAAATGATGATCCGGAGTTTTCAAAACCACCATTCTAACCCCTTTGGCGCATCCATATTTGATCTCAGAAAGTAAAACGGCATTCCCTGAACGATATGCTCAGTAGAATGCCGCTAAAACGATAGCAACTCTGGCATGCAGTATTTTTGCCAGACTGATTCGTATGATTTATTTCTTCTCGAAGTAAGTACCCACGCAAACCATGCTGTCACCAGCGCCACGCTCACAATAGGAACGTTTTAATTCATAGCTCTGAGTTGCAGGGTTATTGAACTTGTAGGGGCCATACCAGCCTTTGGATGAGGTTTTCACCAGGTCTATCATGCCTTTGATGAAGGCGTTGCCGTCTACATCCTTCATGGTCATCAAATTTTTACCGACCATTTTTGCGTTGGCCCCCTGCGCCAGGCAATTTCCGTCAAAGTCGTACACAAAGACATATAAGTCCTTTTCCTTGAATGCACCATCGGGATGATCCGTGAACACTTTATAGGCCTTTTCTGCACCAGCTGACTTGACCAGGGCAACGGCTTTTTTGACCATGTCCTGAGCTTCGGCTTCGGTTCCATGCTCACTGGCCGCATGTGCGAACGGCACACACACAAGCATACTCAATACTACAGGCAATAATTTAGCTGAAAAACATTCCATCTTAATCTCCTTATAAGTAAACACTTACCATCAGCACAAGCACGAGCGCTTAGGCCCCTTGTTTCTTTATAGCAGCTTTATTGAGCTATGCTTTTCAGGGAAACAAGAGTTTACATTGAAGGATTTTTATTGCATTGCCATAGATCTGGAACAAAGGAATGCATATAAATGTCTCGCTGCTAGCAAATCTAGCGACTTTTAACAATTCATGCGATACAGCAATATGCAAAAAGGCCTGCAAAGCAGGCCTTTCAGGTCCGACAAATAAAAACTTACTTCTTCACTGGCACAGCCGGCGGCAATTCTTTTTCCTGCAATTGCCTGACTTGCGGCACCAGCTTGTTGTGCGCATCCAGAAAGGCAGCGACGATGACCTTGGCTTCATTGGTATTGCTCCAGCCTGCGCCAAAGCCACCACCATTTGCACCAATCGCCAGCCCGCCCAGACCCAGGTCAGTGGATTTAGCTGAACCTGTAGAGGCAGCTACCTGCTCGGTGGTTTCATTATCAGTTAGCAACAAGGCTACTTGTGCCTCTTTGAAACTGACTTTTTCAGCATACCCTACAAAATTCCTCAGGACAGGAATCATACCCATGATGGCACCTATGCCGCCGCCAGCCTTGCTTTCAGAAAAAGTCAGGCTAGGCGTCATGGTGTATTGCGCTTCGTACCCCTTGCCTTTGGAAACAGTAGAGTTCTTGCGAATGATGCCCTGGTCTTTCAGTTCCTGCTCATTGATCACAGCTTTCAGGCCAGACGCACGGTCCACCACCCGGAAGCACCCGCTTTGCTGGGCCAGCAGGCGTATCAACGGCACAGGTGAAGACGGCAGATTGTACTGACTGATCTGGGTATAGCCGTTAGGATTTTCCACCAGTGACAAGGTCGCCACTGGCGCATCACACTTCACCAGGGTCTTGCTGGCGCCCTTGGCACCAGCAGGACCGGCAGCGCCAGTCACTTCAGAAGAACCCTCACCAAGCTCGGTTTTCTTTTCTCCGCAAGCGGCGAGCAATAAACTACTACTCAACAATAAAAATAAAGCTGTCTTGTTATTCACTCGCATACTCTTTTCATTGATTGCAGTTTCAATAATCTCAGTTTCATCAACTAGCCGGCTTTGCAGATTAAAGATTACGCAATTTTTGGTTCTGCTGCGCGCAAACGGATATGCAGTTCACGCAATTGTTTTTCATCAACTTCAGACGGTGCTTGAGTCAACAGACACTGGGCACGCTGAGTTTTCGGGAAGGCGATCACGTCACGGATGGATTCTGCACCTGTCATCATTGTGACGATACGGTCCAGGCCGAAAGCCAGTCCACCATGCGGAGGCGCGCCGTATTGCAGTGCATCCAGCAAGAAGCCAAATTTCAGTTGCGCTTCTTCAGCATCGATCTTCAATGCGCGGAACACCTTGCTTTGTACATCTGCGCGGTGGATACGGACAGAACCGCCGCCCAGTTCCCAACCATTCAAGACCATGTCATACGCCTTTGCGATACATTTGCCCGGATCAGTTTCCATCAAATCTTCATGACCATCTTTTGGTGCCGTGAATGGATGATGAGTCGCTGTCCAGCGGTCGTTTTCTTCATCATGTTCGAACATCGGGAAGTCAACTACCCACAGTGGCCTCCATGCATCTTCAAACAAGCCATTGGCTTTGCCGAATTCGCTATGACCGATTTTCACACGCAATGCGCCGATAGCGTCATTGACGACTTTGGCTTTGTCAGCACCGAAGAAAATCAGGTCGCCATCTTGCGCACCTGTGCGTTCCAGGATTTGTGCCAATGCAGCGTCGTGGATATTCTTGACGATGGGTGACTGCAAACCATCACGGCCTTGCGCCTTGTCATTGACCTTGATGTAAGCAAGGCCTTTGGCGCCGTAGATACCAACGAACTGCGTGTAAGCATCGATTTCAGAACGTGGCATGTTGGAGCCACCTGGTACGCGCAAACCGACTACACGGCCATTGACCATATTGGCGGCACCGGCGAATACCTTGAAATCAACATCCTTCATCACATCTGTCAATTCTGTGAATTGCAGTTTGACGCGCATGTCTGGCTTGTCGGAACCATACAGGCCCATGGCATCCGCAAAATCCATCACCGGGAAAGGGTTTGGCAGGTCGATGTCCAGGGTGTTCTTGAATACCAGACGTATCATGCCTTCAAACATGTCGCGAATCTCTTGCTCATTCATGAAAGAAGTTTCGCAATCGATCTGGGTAAATTCTGGCTGGCGGTCAGCACGCAAGTCTTCATCACGGAAGCACTTGGTAATCTGGTAGTAACGGTCAAAGTTGGCGACCATCAGCAATTGTTTGAACAATTGCGGGGATTGTGGCAGCGCAAAGAAATTACCAGCATTGACGCGGGATGGCACCAGGTAGTCACGTGCGCCTTCTGGCGTAGACTTGGTCAGCATTGGTGTTTCGATATCGATGAAGCCGTTTGCGTCGAGGAATTTACGCACTTCCATCGCCACCTTGTAGCGCAGGCGCAGATTGTTTTGCATTTGCGGACGACGCAGGTCCAGCACGCGGTGAGTCAGGCGTGTTGTTTCAGACAGGTTGTCATCATCGAGCTGGAATGGTGGCGTGACGGATGGGTTCAAGACTTCCACTTCATGCGCCAGCACTTCGATCTTGCCGGATTTCAAATTGCTATTGCCAGTACCTTCTGGGCGGCTACGGACCAGACCAGTAATGCGCAGACAGAATTCATTACGTACAGTTTCTGCAGCCTTGAATACATCAGCACGGTCAGGATCGCAAACAACCTGCACCAGGCCTTCGCGGTCACGCAAGTCAATGAAGATCACGCCGCCGTGATCGCGACGACGATGCACCCAGCCACAGAGGCTGACGGTTTGGCCGAGTAATTCCTCTGTAGTGAGGCCGCAGTATTGGGTACGCATGGACATATTTCTTACCTGTCTGTATTCAAAATTAAAAATGATTTGATGCAGTGGATAACCGCATCATTTATTTGGTGGGGAGATGCTCGGGAGCCACCACGCCCATGGAAACAATATACTTGAGTGCGGCATCGACACTCATGTCCAGTTCTATGGCTTCATCCCTGGGTAACATCAGGAAAAAGCCGGAGGTCGGATTCGGTGTAGTTGGCACATATACGCTGACAAAATCGCCTTTGAGGTGATTAACCACATCGCCACCCGGTACACCGGTCAGGAAACCTATTGTCCAGCAATCACGACGCGGATATTCAATCAGCACGGCTTTGCGGAAGGCATTGCCAGAAGAAGAAAACAGCGTATCCGATACCTGTTTCACGCTGGAATAGATGGAACTGACGATAGGAATGCGCTGCAACAGGCTTTCCCAGGCCCTGATGACGTAATTGCCAATAAAGTTTTGCGCCAGCAAACCCGTCACAAAGACGATGAGCAAGGTTAGGACCGTGCCTATACCCAACATCTTGAAACCAACCAGTTTTTCTGGTCGCCACTCAGTAGGCAACAGCAACAGGGACTGGTCCATGGTACTGATAATGGCATGCAGCACCCACAGCGTGATTGCCAGAGGTACTAGAATCAGCAAGCCAGTAATAAAGTATTTACGCATGGTAATGGTTAGCTTTATGAATTAAACGGCAACAATAAGGAATAAAAAAATAAATCAGGCAGCCTTGCCAGCATCGCTGGCTGGTGCCGGCGCACTGGTTTCAGCCGCTGGTGTTGCAGCAGGTGCCGGCGTGGCTGCCGCCTCGTCAGTCGCAGGTGCTGCCGCACTTCCACCAGAGCCACCACGAAAATCTGTCACATACCAGCCTGAGCCCTTGAGCTGAAAACCGGCAGCAGTCACTTGTTTGCGGAAGGACGACTTGCCGCAAGTCGGACAGACACTGAGCGGTTCGTCAGAAATCTTTTGCAGTACATCCTTGGCAAACCCGCATTCTTCACAGCGGTAAGCATAAATCGGCATGGCTAAGCCCTAAAAAAACTGATAAAACCCTGAATTATAAAGGTTTTTGACCAGAATTTGCGCATTGCATCATGCCGGTATCCAAGCTGGTATCAAACCACCAGCTTCTTGCGGACAATTTGCGGCAGCAAGGACCCCGCTATCATACCTGTCAAACTCATTAGTACACCCACCAGTTGTGGTGGCCACAAGCCATCGGGAGCAAAGACTTCCATGCTGACCCAGGAAACAATCCCCAGGATGATGGAAGCCAGGCCACCCTGGGTGGTCGCAGGTTTCCAGTACAGGCCAAAAGCAAGTGGTACAAAAGCGGAAACCAGTGTCACCTTATAGGCATTTTCCACCATTTTATAGATACTGGAATTGGTATTCATGGCAAACAAGGTAATGATAACGGTGAATACCAGAACAACAGCACGCATCATGAACAGGAATTGCTTGTCACTTTGCTTTGGGAAAAATGGTTTAAGTATGTTTTCTGAGAAAGTGACGGATGGCGCCAATAAAGTTGCACTTGCACAACTTTTGATCGCCGACAGCAAGGCACCAAAGAACATCACCTGGGCCAGCATAGGCACCTTGGTCATGATCAGGGTTGGCAGTATCAGTTGCGGGTCCTTGTCTATCAGGCTCTCGACCATCTTGGGGTCGATCAGTGTCGCCGAATACGCCAGGAACATGGGGATGAAGGCAAAGCAGAAATACAGTACGCCACCCAATACCGACGCATTGCCAGCAATTTTCTCATTCTTCGATGAGGCCACGCGCTGAAACACGTCCTGCTGGGGTATCGAACCCAGCATCATGGTGATCCAGGCAGCAAAGAACCATAGAGACTCCCTGGGCGTAGGCGAGGGCCAGAAATCCAGCTTACCTGCATTGGCAGCATGCTCTACGACAACTTGAGCACCGCCCACCATGCTGGAAACCTCCCAGCCTATGTACAGCATGCCAATGACGATGATGATCATTTGCAAAAAATCTGTAATCGCCACTGACCACATGCCACCCATGAGGGTATAGATCAGCACACTGCCGGCACCTATCATCATGCCTGCATTCATCGATATATAACCGCCTGACACCACCGTGAACACCAGGCCCAGGGCCTTGATCTGCGCCGCCACCCAGCCCAGGTAAGACACCACGATACACAGTGTTACCAGGACTTCGGCCGTGCGCCCGAATTTATTGCGATAATAATCACCGATAGTCAGCAAGTTCATGCGATACAGAGGGCGTGCAAAGAACAGGCCGACCAAGACCAGACACATGGAAGAGCCAAAAGGATCGGCAACCACGCCTTTCAAACCTTCCTTGACGAAGGTGGACGAAATCCCGAGCACGGTTTCAGAACCAAACCAGGTAGCAAACACCGTTGCCGTGACCACGTACATGGGCAGGGAGCGACCTGCGACCGCAAAGTCTTTGGAGTTATTGACATAACGGGCGGCATATAATCCTATGCCAACAGAGATGACCCAATACAGGATGACGAACCAGATGAGTGTATTCATGGAGGGAAGCGTGCAAAGATGTCAATAAAAAACCCGCATTTTTTTCTGCGGGCATTATAGACGTAAGTTACACGAAGTTTGCAGGGGGCAGCGGCAAATTTCTGCTATGTACCAGGCATATTTGTGTAAAAAACACGCTATCTGGGCATACATGTCAAAAATATCGAAGTATTTGATTCGCTCTCCTAAAAGAATTCATGCTGTTCATTTTTCCTGAAGAAAATCACAGGAAATCAAATACTTATTATATAAGCAATAATTTGAAACACTTTGAAACAGCCATGTTCAAGTGTGGGCTGCTTCTTATACACTCCTGGCTGACTTGCAATTCTTGCAGGTTTATTCATTAATCCAAGCTGCATAGCTGCTTCAAGCGCATGTGGCACACCCACGACAGGAACATCCATGGAACTGGCAAGCACCCATCAAGGTTACGGTCCAGCGCGTGAGCGTTTTATCAGCAAGACCTTTAATCATCTCGGTGGCGCAATTCTGGCGTTCACTGCCATTGAGGTTGTTTTATTCAAAACCGGTATCGCTGAGGTCCTGGCACAAGTCATGCGCCACTTGCCATGGTTCCTCATCCTTGGCGCATTCATGCTGATAGGCTGGCTGGCATCGCGCGCTGCGCATACGGTAGAAAGCCTGCCGCTGCAATACGCCGCTTTGGGTGCCTACATTGTGGCAGAAGCCATTATCTTCATCCCCATCCTGTCCATTGCCAACGAGGTAGCACCTGGCGCGATTGCCACGGCTGGCCTGGTCACTGTATTGGCGACAGTGGGCCTGGTGGGTATTGCCTATGTATCGAAGAAAGACTTTTCTTTTCTTGGCAGTGTATTGAAATGGTGTGGCCTGGTTGCTTTGGTACTGATCGCTTGCGGCATGATTTTTGGTTTCCAGCTGGGCTTGTTCTTTTGCGTAGCCATGGTGGCCTTTGCTGGTGCATCCATCTTGTATGATGCCTCCAACATCATCCATCATTATCCTGAGGACCGTTATGTCGGCGCATCATTGCAATTATTTGCTTCTGTTGCCCTGATGTTCTGGTATGTATTGCGTATCGTCATGAAATTGCGTGACTAAGCATATCAACTACTAGTACCCGCATCAATTCCAGCCTGCTTCACCGCAGGCTGGAATTCTCCTCCCGCTGCCTTATCTGCTTGCCTTACTGCCGTTTTTCGATACTGCAGCTTGTCCGCTTTTACCCTTTATCCTGAAGTCTGTTGTCAACATGGCCTGGTCCAGTACATAGCTGGCTTTGATCAATAAATCCACCGCACCCAGATAAAACTTCGGATTAATTTTATCTACCGTGTCGCCGGGTTGGTGGTAATCGGCGTGATCCTCCACCCCAAAATAGATATGTGGGACACCCGCCAGGAAAAAGGGTGAGTGATCCGATTGTTTGGTCCAGTCATCTTGCCCCTGTTCTGGCCTGTCATGGCCAAACTTGAGTTTCACGCCCTGATTGCCATCCAGGCCGAGCAGCAAATCCTTTAATACAGGCGTATGGAAGGCGCCACTGGCATAGAGCTCCCCTTTGTCGCCTCTGGCTATCATGTCGAAATTCATATTGATGCCTATGCGCCCCAGATCAACGACAGGCTTGGCGGCAAATGCCCGCGACCCGCTCAGGCCCAACTCCTCTGCATCAAACAAGATATACATGACATCATGCTGTGGCGGGACCTTTTGCATGGCTTCAGCGATGGCCAATACCGCCGCCACTCCTGAAGCATTGTCATCAGCACCATGATAAATCTTGCCGCCACGTTCACCCAAGTGATCATAATGGGCAGTAATTGCCATCATTGGGGCTGTAGCATGCGCGCTCATGCTGCCAGTGCGGCAAGCCAGGATATTTTTGCCTTTACGCGTTCCCCCCTGGCGCGGCTGAAATTCAAATTCATGGACAAAGTCATCCTTACACGGTGTCAAACCAATTTGCTGCAAGCGGCTGACAATATAATCGCGTGCCAGGGCACTACCCTTGCTATCAGTTGCCCTGCCTGCCATTTCTTCACTGGCCAGTTTTCTGATATCCAGCATGGCCTGCACCGGTTCAGCCGCTTGCACAAAGAAAGGCATCAGGCCAAGTACGGTGACAGGAAATAAGTTGCGTATAGTTTTGCCAAGTTCAGTTTTGCCAAGTTCAAACATAAATCTTCCAGCCATTTAATAAAAGATAAACTTCAGACCAATAATTGCGGATGTAAGTTCTATTTACTGAAAATACCATTAAGCTCTTGGGTGCATGTACCAATATCAACAAAATCATCACACAGATTCAAGCAAGCTTGCAATTACTGGCATTACATGGCATAAACCCCAACCTGAGTTTCTGCGACACGGTATTTAACATTCTCGTCTGCACTAATTTTTAGCCTGCGCTTACGTATCACCAGATTTATCCGTCAATGTCGAATTTAAAAAAACTTGTTGTTAATACAGATGCAGGGTTTGAAGCCCTGGCGGCTTCGTGGCGTCTGCTGGAAACACAAGTGCCACAGTTATTGCCCTTCCAGACCTATGACTGGAACCACGCCTGGTGGAAAGTATTTTCTGATTCATCCTGGTATCACAAGGATGAATTGGCCATCTGCACCTTGCATGATAATGGGCAGTTGGTCGCCGTCATGCCGCTGACGAATACCCATGTAGGCTTGCATAGCCTGTTCATCTATCGCTATGTGCGGCCTTTTGGTGCCGATCCCAACCTGACCGAGATCCGTGCGCCACTGGCCTTGCCTGCCTATGATGAGACCATACTGCAGCAATGGGAAGATTTATCCAGACAAGAAACCTTTGGCCTGACTGAGTTCCAGGTCATCCACACCAAACTGCATGCTGAACAATTTTTAGCCAGCAATGCAGCAGTTCATCCACTGCAAGCCAGGGAAATCCCCAACTTCATCCTGCATCTGGATGATAGCTGGCCCTGTTTTAAAAGCAGGCTCAAGCGCAATATCAAGGAATCCTTGCGTCGCTGCTATAACTCGTTGACACGCGACAATCTGCAATTGGGCCTGCAAGTCTGGCAAGGGGCTGAGGCTATCAAACCAAGGCTGAGTGATTTTTATGCCCTGCATGCAGCCCGCGCTGGTGCCACCAATACGGTAGAACACCCAGATTATTTTGCTCCCCCCCAGCACCGCGCCTTCATGGCTGCCCTGCTGGACAGCGATTTTGCCAACCGCATGCACTTGTTTTGCCTGGAACTGAATGGCCGTGTAGTCGCCATGCGCCTGGGCTTTGACATGGGTGAAGAACTGTATTTGTACTATTCTGGCTATGACTTGCAATTTGCCCGCTACAGTGTCATGACTACCTTGCTGGCCGAAATCATACAGTGGTCTTACACGCAAGAATTCAAACGCATCAATCTCTCAGTAGGCGAAGATGTCTCTAAAACTCGCTGGGGTCCAAGTGTCACCCACTATGTGGAATACCAGTGCGTGAAAAACAATGCCTGGCGCAAGAACCTTGGCAATAGCATTTTGAAGATGCGCAAATTACGCAGAAAATGGTCTGAGAAAAAGTCAGACTAAACGGTTCACGACTTCGCCCCTGCCTGAAGTTTCATACCCATGTAAAAACGGTTACACTTGCCCTGCTTAACACCTTCACAAGCATAGGCAAAGGACTACACTTGCGCTTCATCCATACTTCAGACTGGCACCTGGGCCAAACCCTGCATAGCGCCGAACGCGGGCTGGAACATCAGCATTTTCTTGACTGGCTGTGCATCACTCTGCAAGAGCAACAAGCCGATGCATTGCTTATCGCGGGTGACATCTTCGACAATGCCAATCCCTCAGCCGCATCGCAAAAACAGTTTTACCGTTTTTTGCGACAGGCCAAGATGCACCTGCCTGATCTGAATATCATCATCATCGCGGGCAACCACGATTCACCCGCCAGACTGGAAGCGCCCGTCCCTCTGCTCGATGGCATGGATATCAGCGTCGTCGGCATGGTACCGCGTCTGGCCGATGGCAGTATCGATGTGTCAGCGATGGTAGTACCGATAAGGCAGAATTCCAGGATAGTGGCCTGGTGCCTGGCCGTGCCTTTCCTGCGCCCCGGAGATGTGCCCCGGGTCGAGAATGCCAGTGACCCTTACATGGCAGGCATAGCCCGCTTGTACAAAGAGGTGAGCGACCATGCCCTGGGCTTGCGCCAGCACGGCCAGGCCATCATCGCCATGGGACATTGTCACATGGTCGGTGGCGAAATATCCGAAGACTCTGAGCGCCGCATCGTTATCGGCGGCACTGAAGCCTTGTCTGCCAGCATGTTCGACAGTCACATCACTTATGCGGCACTGGGGCATTTGCATCTGGCGCAAAAAGTGGGCAAGCAAGAACATCTGCGTTATTGCGGCAGCCCCCTGCCCCTGTCGTTTGCTGAAGTCGATTACCGGCATCAGGTTTTGTGTGTGGATGTTGATGGTGAAAGTCTCTCTCAAGTAACACCCCTCTATGTACCACGTGCAGTCCAGCTCTTGCGCATTCCCAAGCATGCAGCGCCCTTGCCTGCCGTGCTGGATGCGCTCGACAGCCTTGATCTGGCTAGCATTGTCGATAACAGCAAAGGCACGCAATATGATCCCTATCTGGAAGTCAAGGTAAAACTGGATGCGCCGGAACCCGGTCTGCGTGCGCGCATCGAAAGCTACATCGCAGGCAAACCCTTGCGTTTGCTGAAGATAGACCCGCATTACCCAGGCAAGTCGAAAGATGAGAATAGCGATAAAGAGGCCATACAGGATACGCTGGACCGCCTGCAACCTGAAGACATCTTCCGCCGTCTGTATCAAGGAAAATACCAGCAGGAAGCACCGGGCGACATGCTGCAAGCCTTTGGCGAACTCTTGCACGGTGAGGGCATGCAATGAAAATACTCGCCATACGCGGTAAAAACCTGGCTTCGCTGGCGGGTGAATTTGTTGTCGATTTCACTCAGGAGCCTTTGCAGTCTGCTGGCCTGTTTGCCATCAGCGGCCCCACCGGCGCGGGCAAAAGTACCCTGCTGGATGCCCTGTGCATGGCCTTGTATGAAAACACGCCCCGCCTGATCAAGGCAGGCACCACAAAATTACCCGACGGTGCCGATGCAGTGACCCAACAAGATACCGGCAACCTGTTGCGACGAGGCACTGGCGAAGGTTATGCTGAAGTGGATTTCGTGGGCACAGATGGCAATGCCTATCGCTCACGCTGGAGTGTGCGACGTTCACGCAATAAAGCCACAGGCATCTTGCAGCCGACCGCAATGTCACTTCACCAGTTACCGCAACTACAGCCTATAGGCGGCAAGAAAACCGAGGTCAAGGAAGAAATAATCAAGCGTCTTGGCCTCAAGTTTGAACAATTCACGCGCGCCGTTTTGCTCGCACAGAACGAATTTTCCAGTTTTTTAAAAGCCGATGACAATGACCGCGGTGAACTGCTGGAAACCCTGACAGGCAGCGATATCTACGGTCAGATTTCACAACGTGCCTTCGCCCGTTCCAAACTGGAACGCGAAGCGCTGGACCGTTTCCATGTGCGACTGGCAGACAACAAACCACTGAGCGCCGAAGAACGCACACAACTTGAGACTGACCTTGCCATCAGCAAAACCAGCTTGGAACAACTGGATAGTCAACTCACAGAATTGCAAACACATCTGCGCTGGCATGCCGATGACAGCAAGTTGCTACAGGGCGAACAGCAAGCCCAGCGGCAATTGCAAATACATGAACAAGAAAAGACAATAGCCGCAGCAAGAGTCGCCTATCTGCAACAAGTCGAAAGCATACAAACCGCCCGACCGCTGCTGACAGAACTCGAACGTCTGCAACAGGCAATCAGCCAGGGAGAGGCAGAAATTGCCACAGCCCACAACAACATTCAGGCAGGCACGCACAGCGCACAAGAAAAACATCTGGCGCTGACGCGGGCACAGCAAGCATTACAGCAAGCCGAACACGCCCTGCATGAAGCAACGCCTATGCTGGATGCAGCCAAGGCACTCGACAGCAGCCTGAACATCTTGCGTAGTAACTGGCTGGCTGCGCAACAAACACAAGTGCAGGCAGAACAAGCGCTGACAATTGCGCGGCAACAGCAAAAGAGTAGACAGGCTGACCTGACACAACTGCATAAGAAACAGCAAGACCTGCAATTATGGCTGACCCGACACGCGGGCTTGCAAGGCCTGGCCGACAACTGGACAGCATGGGAGTTATTACTGAAGCAGGCAGCAACAGCCAAGAAAGATGCCAGTTACCAGCAACAAAACATGCTCGATCTACAAAAACAAAAAGACAAGCAAGAACAAGTGCTGGCAGAACGCGCGCAACAATTGCAAGCAAGTGAACAAAGCTGGATAGTTGTAGAAAAATTACGTGAAGAAGCAGCAGACAAGCTGGCACAATTTGACTTGCCCGGTTTGCAAACGCAAAGACTGGCGCTTGATCAAAGACGCGAACTCTTGAGCAGTGCTACAGATTTGCACAAGCAAATGCATGAACAGGCACAACGCAAAAAAGCTTTGGAAACTCAGCAGCAAGCCTGCCAATTGAGCATTCAAGCTACAGATAAAACCATTGCCAAAATTCAGATTCAATTGCCCAGCCTGACTGCCGCAAAAGAACAGGCACAGAAAAGCCTGCAACTGACCCAGGCTGCCTGCAATGCCAACGTAGAAAGCCTGCGTGACACCTTGCAAGACGAACAGGCCTGCCCGGTCTGCGGAGCAACTGAACATCCCTACAAAACCGGTAACCTGCAATTGCATGCCTTGCTGATGCAGTTGGAAGATGAACTCAAGCATTGCCAACAAGTCGAACAAGACCAGCGCCAGTTACTGGCAACCGCAACGGCTGAACACAGGCAATATCAACAACAGCAAAAACAATTTCAGCAAGAGCTGACGGTTTTGCAGCAACAGGAACAAGTTGTAGCAAGTGCATGGCAAGCGCACATCATCTCCGCTGAATTGCGAACCGCGAAAATCGATAATGAACAAGCCAGCACCTGGTTAAGCCAGCAACAGGCTGGTTTGCAAGAACAACAGCAACAATTGCATAAAAAAGAGCAAGCCTATCAACAGGCAACAAAGGCCAGGGATGAAGCATTTGCCAATACAGAAAAAGCACGCCGTACCCTGCAAGAACATAAAGACACCCACACTGCGCTTATCCATGCGCTTGAAAAGTTCACCACTGCCCTGACACAGGCGACAGAAAAAGAACAGGATGCCAGTCAAAAGCTGGATGAAGCCCTGGCCCAGTTGGCACCTGCCTTTGCCGCCCAAGCAGACGACGGCAACAGCTGGCAAGACAACTGGCATGCATCACCTCTGGAATTCCAGAGTCAATGTGCAATCCATGTGCAGCAATGGCAAAGCCATCAACTCGCCTACAGCCAAAGTGCTGAACAACTGGCAAAGCTGCAACTGGATGTAGAAAAACAGCAGATGCAATCCCATCAACTGGAAGAGCAATTTTCCAGCGACAACAAACGTTATCTGGTTGCAGATACAGCATTAAAACAACAACAAGCCAAACGGCAGGAATTATTCCAGGGTCGCGCCGTCAGCGACGTAGAAGCGCAATTCATACTAGCGATCAATCAGGCAAAAGCGGCACTGCAAACCCAATTGCAGGCGCATGATGAAATACGCCAGCAACTGGCACGCCTGCATGAAGCACAAGAACAAATCAATAAGCGTATCGCCCAGCAAAGCCAGGAACTGCACATCGCCAATGAAAAACTGCACGAGTGGATAGCACAGCAGCAAGCCACCATAAAAAACCTGGATGTAACACACTTGCGTGAGCTGCTGGCACATCCACATGCGTGGATCAATGCAGAGCGCCAGGCCATGCAAGCAATTGAAAATGCAGTTCAGCAAGCGACAACCATACTCCGTGAACGCAGCCAGCAAAGACAGCAGCATTTGCGACAACATCCGGCAGCACTAAGCTTTGCGCCAGCAGATGCGATGCAGGATGAAACCGGGCAAGAACCAGAAATTGCAGCGACGGAAATAAACGGGACTGCACATCTGCAATCCTTGCTCCAAGACTTGAACGAACGACGTCAGCAAATCCAGCAAGAATACAGCCGTCACCAGCTTGCTCTGGCACAGGACGAGGCACGCCACCAACAGGCCAAAGACCTGATCGCCAGCATGCAAGGACAGGAAGCACAAACCCGTTTGTGGGCGCAGATGAATGAATTGATAGGTGCAGCCGACGGCAAGAAATTCCGCAACTATGCCCAGCAAATCACACTCGATGTCTTGCTAGCCTATGCCAATCAGCACCTGCACCAGCTCTCACGCCGCTACCGCCTGCAAAGGGTGGCAGACACGCTGGCACTGATGGTCATCGACCAGGACATGGGCGATGAACAGCGCTCTGTGCATTCATTGTCTGGGGGAGAATCTTTCCTGGTATCGCTGGCCCTGGCGCTGGGACTGGCATCTCTGTCCAGTAACCGCATCAAGGTCGAATCCCTGTTCATCGACGAAGGCTTCGGCAGCCTGGATGCCGACACCCTGCGTATCGCCATGGATGCCCTGGATAGCCTGCAAGCCCAGGGCCGGAAAGTGGGTGTGATTTCGCATGTGCAGGAAATGACAGAGAGGATTGCGACCAGGGTAGTCGTGCAGCGGGTGTCTGGGGGAAGTAGTTCGGTGGGCGCGGCTTGAGTGTGCTAAGCGAGTTGAGTGGATTACCGCTTGACAACGAAGCTTTCACTGTTGGTACCCCTCCTGCCGGCGATTTCTATATTGCCATTCATGGATACTCTGCATATACCTCCAACAACCTGACTGTCCGCTATTGGTAATATGTCAGGACTTAGCCAATAAAAATGCAACAGCACTGGATCGTCATTTTCAGTACGGTCCAGTGACTCTAGTGAAACAATATCTCCCGCCATACAAATTGCTATGCTCTTCTCGATATGTTCTTCTATGGCCTGGGCATACAAATCTCATAAAACAAAAAACAATATTGAATCACAAGTCAAACGCGTGTATGTTCCCGCAATCAATCAACTCCTACACACGAAAGTAAAACTCCATGATAGACGCACTCATAGCCGGACGCATTTACGGCCAGGTCGAAGAACGCGCAGGGCAAAATGGCTCTGTCTATGTCACTTGCAAGGTGAGGGCAGCCACAGATGATGGTGACTTCATTATCTGCAATGTCATCGCGTTCAATGACAAGGTGCGCGAGACTTTGCTGGCCCTGGGTGATGGTGACAGCCTGTCGCTGTCGGGTGCCTTGACGCCCAAGGTATGGACAGACAAACAGGGCAAGTCCAGACCTGCACTGGATTTGATCGCACATACCGCAATAACCGCGCACCTGACTTCTCAGGTACATCTCCAATAGTTCCCTGAAAAAATCTCAAGGGATCGCTGCATCACGCTAAATTTATTACAATAAAAATAATAATAACGTAAAACATCGTTTCCTATCCCAGGAAAAAACCACGAGAGCATTTGCTTGCCTCTGGCACGGGCGTACTATTCAACTTACGTCCACCCGCAGACTTACTACCAAGGGGAAATATGCCAGCTTCAGCCCGCTTATCTCTGTATCGCATGCAGATATTCATGCGGCAAGTGTTTGTGCCGGTGCTGGCCTGCCTCCTATGTCTGCACAGTGCCACGGTACAGGCACAAAAACTGAGCATTTATACCGAAGACTGGCCCCCAATGAACTTCAAGACCAAGACTGGTATTGATGGCATGGCGGTCGATATAGTCAAGGCTTTGCAGGCACTGACGGGCAACAAGGAAAACATACAACTGGTGCCATGGGCGCGTGGCTACAAGGCGGTGCTGGAAGATGAAAACGTCATGCTGTTCAGCCTAGGTCGCTCACCTGAACGTGAAAAGCTCATGCATATGCTGGGGCCTATCGCCATTTCCAAAACTGCAGTCTATACCCGCAAGGGAGAAGCGGCACGCCTGAGAGCACTTGAAGGTGAAATCTACAAATTGCCGGTTGGTGCCTACCGTGGCAGCATCTTCGCTGATGCTGCAAAAAAGAAAGGCTTCATCAATCTGGCCCAGGCTGATTCACCCTTGAACTCATCCAAGATGCTGTTTGCCCATCGCTTTGATTTGTGGGTAGAGGGCAGCCTGGCTGTCAATTCCGTATTGCAGGAAAGTGGTCGCACTGCGGCTGAGGTAGAAGAAGTCATGGTGCTCGACAGCCTGGAATTGTACCTGGCATTTTCCTTGAAAACCCCGGCTACCACGATCACCCTGTGGGAAAATGCCTTGCGACAAATGAAGAAGGATGGCAGTTTCCAGAAGATCCATCAAAAGTGGTTGCCGGGTGAAACACCGCCACTGGAAGTGTTCAGAGTTGAGGGTGGGCATTAAATTTCAAGAGGTGCTTTCATCCATGGTCAACGTCTCTGAGCCTGTGATTCGACGGCTAGACTGGTCTGCTCCACTTGCTTGCGTTTAGTCTTCCGTGCCACTATGTTACCCATACCCAATTCTGTTTCGACTTGTAAAAGCACTCCCCCTGCTTGGGCTTTGCTCTTATCCTAGCGCCTTTCATGTATTGTCCCTATAGAGAAGATCAGCAAAAAACTGTCTCGATACTGGCAATTTTGGCCCACTTCCCATCTGCACCATGCTGAAAATTTTAAAGAATTTAATTTCCGGAAAACCGGCAAATGACAGTGCAAATTCTGCTGGTCAACGCACATCAGTATCCACATTTGTGCAAGAAATAGACAGCAACAGTGCCAGCAGCATTTTAATCAATGCGTATTGCACATGTGCGCAGATACCGCCGCTCAATTTTCCACATAAACTGAATAACGTGCGCGATTTGCATGATCCTGACATGCATGGCCATCTGCAGGGATTTATTGGCTACGTACTCAAGCGTGGTGATGGGCAGATGACGCACCAGCGTTATCATGTGATGCGTCACATACAGCGTGTACAGCAGCAAGTCAGCCTGTGGATAGATGAGAGCCAGCTGGATGCTTTTTCTGACTGGGCAGTGGCAGCGAATGCCATCGTCTTCATGCAGGATGGCGATATCCGAGACCCGCACGGTTATGTCTTGCTGGCTGCGGCAGATGGGGAGATAGAAACAGGTGCTAGCGTGCCTTACCCGCCACAGGCCTGGCAAAGAAAGGCAAGAACCGATGCCATGCTGGCAGAGAAAGGTTTGGCAATACCGGCACACTTGCCGCCACTGGTCAGCGAGGACGAATTGCAATTGCGTCCAGCTGCAGAAATACTGGGACGGGCTCTGGCTTTATACATCGTTGCCCTGCGGGCAGAATCGGTGGCCACCAATCAAGCTATTCCTTCGATAGACTTGATCGAACGATTCCCACAGGTGCATGCATGGTTGTCGCCAGATGAACGTGAATTTCTGGAGACAGAAGAACCAGGAGAGAATCTCTTGCCCCAGTTTGCCTGGCGCTATGAATCGCTGTACGTGCTGGAATGGGTGCTGGGCTTGCAAGATGAGCTGACTTTTGCTGACGCAATTTGCGATGTGCCACTAGTTGCCCGCACCATGATGAATCTGGATTTTGAAGACACTCTGGCAAAAGCCAGCACCCGACCGGCCAGCCAGATACTGGATGCCCTGGACTTGCATTACCGCCTGCACTGGCTGGTACGCGAAACCAGGATGAAAGAAGTAAGTTTGCCATTGAACCTGGAGGCAGGTGTCATCTATGAGCGACACTATGCACTGAACTGGCTGGTGAATTTTGAAAACGCGGCATGGGATGAGGTGGATACGCCAACGTAAAAACATCTTCCTCAAACTCGCCAGGCGGGCAGCAGCTTGGTCACTCGCCTGACTTCCCGCTATTGGTGATCTCATGCATACTGCGCAAATCTGGGAGCAAAACTCTCCAACTCTACCGCAGCCGCATTGGTAATAAATGAAACCGTGTGATAACTGCCCGTCAGGCTGACGATTTCAAGTATCTGGGCAGAATCATAGTGATGCGTCAGTGCCATCCATAGAGCGTCGCTGATGCCCGAGCTATCGTGCAATTCATCCACTGCCTTCAGCAGTAAAACCTCTCTGGCTGACAATGCGCTCAGATCAGGATCCGGATGCAGTGTGGCAGCGATCTCTGCCCTGGTCAGTCTGGCCTTTTCTGCAAACAGAGCGACATGCACACCCCATTCATATTCAGAGCCGCAGCGGGCACAAGTGCGCAAGATGATCAGTTCACGCTCTCTTAATTCTATTGATCCCTTATCCAGTAAATTACCGGCAAACATGCGCTGCAATACCCTTTTGTTATGGGCCTGGGTGCGAAATAATTTCAATGGTGACATCCCGGGTGGCATGATGCGCAGGAAGGCCTCCGCAACTTCAGCCTCATAAGGCGGTTCTAATGGAGCAATTCTGGTCATTGACATCTGGTTCTCCTGAAAAAAAGCGTGTTCATGCAGGCAGGCCCCAGCCTTGCATTGGTCATGTTCACGCAATGGTACAATTAACTATCCGCTACATTATTAGTAGCATATAGCTACATTTAACGTAGCGCAAGGAGAAAATATGACGACACCAAAACCAAGGCAGCCTGTCCGGGGATCGCAGAGCGGCCGACCCATCATGGCGTTACTGGATTTGCTGGGCAGGCGCTGGGCGCTGCGCATGATCTGGGAATTGCGCGGCGATCCCCTGAGTTTCAGGGAATTGCGCGAGCGTTGTGATGCCATGTCACCCACGGTGTTGAACCAGCGTCTGCGCGAATTACGCGAGACACACATCATAGAAATGGCGGCAACTGGTTACAGCCTCAGTCCTTCAGGGCAAAACCTGGTACAAGCCATGCTGCCCTTGCTGGCGTGGTCAGAGGAGTGGCAGCAGATGCTGGATGTACATGCAGAAGAAAAAGAATAAGAAAGCCCGCAAAATTTACTTCATTCCCCTTAATACCTCTTCCACCCAGCTCATCAACTTGCTGTCATCTGCCATATTCCCTGAATAGGGAAAGCCAGGAACAAAAGGCTCCCTGGCGGCCTCGGCCACCATGTAATAGGCCGCGGGGATGTAAATATAACCGCGCTCACTGGGCAACTTGAAACGGTCAATTTCGCCGTACGGTGAATAGCCCAGGGTGCTTTCGCCCAGGACGACACTGCCAGAAATAGCCTTGATTTGCTGTAGGAAGTTCATGCATGAACTAAAGCAGTTACGGTCTATCACTGCAGCAATACGCGGGCCTGCGGGCTTGGGCGGGAGTGCCGCAAGCAGGGCCTGCGGACTTTGCTTTTCATCGCCACTGATGAGAGCGGTATTCTTACCAGCGGCCAGTGCCGCTTCCAGCTTGGGAATCATGGCATCAAACATAGGCTTGCTGGCCGCAAAGTTAGGGTCGGCCGCATATGTTTTGGCCCAGGCGATACTCTCCTTGCTGGCGACCATAAACTTGGCATGTCCGCCCATTTCTGTCAGTTGATCGCTATAATTTTCGCCAAACAAGGCTGTCAGTGCACGCGTGCCCCAATTTGAATCGCCACCGCCATTTCCACGCAAGTCAAAGATGATCCATTTATCCTGCTTTAATTTTTCCAGGCGGGCGTACACTTTTTCAAATGCCTTGCCTTCATCCGTGACACCAAAGCTGGGCATGCCTACCCAATACATGCTCTTGCCCAAGGCGTAAACACCAACATCCCTGGCAACGGCGACATAGGTTTTTCGCACTTCAAGAATATGCTTTTCACTGATGTTGCCGCTGTCTTGCAGCGCATGCATGGGGAGAGGGAATTCTTGGGTGCGGCCATCGGCCAGTTTGAATACACAGCGCTTCGGAGCGATTCCGAGGCCACGTTCAAACATCATGCTGCGGGCAGCCTCGCTCATGCTGGTCGAGTACTCTGGCGCATGACTCTGGTAAGGCATGACCCTGGTCTGCAAATAAGTACCAAGCCAGACACCATCACAACTTTGCACAGCAGCGCCTTGCTCTGGTAGAGGATTGGGCCATTTTTTTTCGGACCAGATCACCCGGAACTGACCATTGACCCTGTCTATCACCAGGCCAGTCCAGCCTGAGCGCTTGAGTTGCAAATTGATGCCAGTATGCGGATCACCAAAGCCATAGATGAAACGGCTGATGGTGCGCAAATAGTCTTGCTCATCGCGTGCCACTGCGGCTTCGGCCAATGCCACTGGCAAACCATTTTTTAGTGGCTCGGTGACATGCAAATGCCCGGCCACTGCGCCTATATGCTTGCCAGCCAGGGTTTGAGCGGCGAATTCCACATCTTGCCGGGTAATCGCTGGCCATTCAGGTGGCGCGGCCTGGGCATTGCCCAGCATTAGGATGGATAAAACAAAAATGGCTCGCTGTTTTTGATTCATGATCTATTGTCTCTGTATTTTATATTCAAGTACGCGCACGTCGTCCTGAGGATGCGACAAACCACCAGTGTAGCCCAAGATGATTTACACTAGTGGCTCTGACAGCCTATGAAAAAAATATATGTTTTTCGTTTTTGCAAGCACCTTTTTATTTCCCTCATGCTGAAATCCATACTCTGCGCCACACTATTCTCCACCCAGATATTGACAGCGCATGCTGCCGTTAACCCTGGCACGCCAGCCAAACCGGATGCAGCGGCGATTGCGTTCAAGGAGGGCAATTTTGCGCTGGCTTTTCAGGACTGGACTCAGCGCGCCGAAAAAGGGGAAGCAGCAGCACAACACAATCTGGGCAATCTGTATTTAAGTGGCAAAGGTCCAGAAAAAGATGAAGCCAAAGCCATGGCATGGTTTCAAAAGGCCGCCGATGCCGGGTATGCACGTGCACAGTTCAATCTGGCAGAAGGCTATCGCCTGGGTGTGGGTGTAGAAAAAGATATAGCTCAAGCAATTGTCTGGTATAAAAAAGCAGCAGAGCAAGGTTTGGCCAGCGCCCAGGTGACTCTGGGCATTTGCCATGAACTGGGCCTGGGCATGCCCAAGGACATGGTGGCAGCCAATACTTTGTACAGGGCAGCCGCCGACCAGCATGATGCCGAAGCCCAGTTCCGCCTGGCCCGTATTTTTGCCCTGGGTCTGGGCACTGAAGTCAATCAGCGCGTTGCCAATATCTATGCAAGCCAGGCAGCCAATCAGGGCCATGCCCAGGCGCAAACTTACCTGGCAACCCAATACCTGACCGGCAACGCCGTGCCACGCGATGTCAACCTGGCCATCCACCTGCTGGCACAAGCTGCCCGCCAGGGACATGCGCGTGCCTTTGCCTGGCTGGGTCATATCTATAGTGAAGGCACTGGTATAGCTGCTGACCTGCCACGCGCCTATCTGTACTTCAGCATCGCCGACAAACTCGATACAGAAAAAGAAATGCAGGACATGCCCAACAAACAAAAGCTGGGCCTGGCCTTTCGCCTGAAAACCGAAGACATACAACAGGCCGTCACACTGGCCGGCGAATGGCAAGTTGGCAGCTTGCCACCAAAACTGGTGCTGCCTGCCTTGAAAACCAGCAAGACAAAACCAGAAATCTACCAGGGCCAGGTGTATTACCTGAAGGACTAGACTGAGAACCTGTTTACGATCTTACTGCGTGTGCGTGATAGGGCCTCATGCGCTGTTCTTCAACCCGCTGACGCACGCTCGCTACAGATCCTAAACAGGTTCTGAGAAGCAGCCAGGCGTTTACTCTGCTACATCTTCAATAAAAAACAGGGTTTCTACCGTCACCTGCAAGGCCAGTGCCAGTTTCAAGGCCAGCAAGGTGGATGGCACCATATGCCCCATTTCTATGGCATTGATGGATTTGCGCGTGATGCCGGTCAACTCTGCCAGATCAGCCTGGGTCAGGTTGTGGATGGCACGCTGCACTTTCATGGTGGTTCTGAGTTGTTCTGCCATGATTTGCTTCAGCGGTCCAGATACAAGAGGCTGATGCACACCGCCAGCAAACTCAATGCCGCCGTCATGATGGCCATGAAGATATGGTCATTGCTCATCGGCCACACATGTACAGTCACTGCCAATACTGGCTGCAACAGTATCGCGACGATCAGGCCGTTTTGTGAAGCACGCATGGCACTGGCCTTGAACAGCTCATCTTCACGGGCAGCCTTGCGGGCCGGGCTGGAGAACGGGATTCTGGCGGCGCGGCGCATTGCCCCCATGCTGGCAAAACCGGCAAACATCAACACCAGAAACATGCTCATAAAATGCCGCCGGATAAACTGTGCGGCGGTACTGTCTTCAAATCCTAATGCCCACACTGCACAAATACAAAAAAACACACAGTACACCACGCCCATCCAGTTACGGTGACGGTCGTAACGGACTATCAGTTCCAGATCATCCAGGGCTTTGCTCTGCTTCATCTTGTCTCTCCTTAGAATAATAGTTGGCGCACTAGTTACATGATTTGGCGGCAGCCTGGATGCGCTTCCATCCTTGCATGTTTGAATTATATAACATATCAATCCCATAAAGAAACCTATAAGTTACATTAAATAACCTATGCGTATCTAATTAACTCTTATCCTGTCCATATGCAAAGCTACTCCCAGGTGCAGATTTAAAACTGTCGCAAGCAAGAACTTGCCTTCCATTTCACTTTTCTGATGGTATATTCATGATCCTTATTTTTTTGCAATGACCACTTAAAGAGTGCACTCCATGCCGAGCAACACAAACTCACTACACACGTATTTCAAGGGCACTCGCCAGACTCTGCGCACGGGTATCCTTCTCTGCCTGCTGTTTGCCGCCACCGCAGTACAGGCACAAGACCTGACACCAGTCACCGGCATCAACGACGGTCCCTATGCTGTCTACCAATCACCTGCGCAAGCCGATAAAAGCGGCCTAGATGTCAGTTGGATATGCAATGACAAATTGCAAAAGCAAAGCTATGCCAGTGCCGCCAGCATCAGCCTGCCTGCACCTTGCGGCTATCCCCGGGCACTGACGATACGCCCGCCAGAAACAGCCGTCCCGGCCACCATCAAATTCAAGGCCGACAAAGTTGCTGCCATCAGCGATATCCACGGCCAGTTTGACCTCATGCTCAAGCTCTTGCAGGGCAATGGCATCATCAACCAGGACTGGCAATGGACATTTGGCACAGGCCACCTAGTCATCGCTGGCGACGTACTCGATCGCGGCCCCAAAGTCACTGAAACCCTGTGGCTGTTATATGCACTCGAAGCCCAAGCCAAGGCCGCCGGTGGAGCCGTACATTTACTGCTAGGCAATCATGAAACCATCGTCATGGCTGGCGATGTGCGCTACCTGAATAAAAAATATGCCGCTGTCGCCCAGCACCTCAATACCAGCTATCAGCAAATGTTCGATACCAGCAGCGTGCTGGGACGCTGGTTGCGCAGCAAACCAGTGATCATCCAGGTCAACGACATGCTCTTCATGCATGGTGGACTGCACCCCGACTACCAAAACCTCAACATGAGTCTGCAACAAGTCAATGAAAAATATCGCCAGACGCTGGGCCTGAGCAAGGCGCAAATCAAAACGGACGATGTACTCAATTGGCTCTACGGCAGCATAGGCCCACTATGGTATCGCGGTTACTTCACTGCCCCACAACTGCCTGGTGACGACCTCAACAAAGTCCTGCAACAACTCAAGGTCGAACGCATCGTCGTTGGCCACACGACCATGAATGGCGTGTATTCCCACTACCAGGGCAAAGTCATTTCCATAGACTCCGGCATCAAGGGCGGCGTCAAAGGTGAAATGCTCTTCTGGGACAAGGGCCAGCTTAGCAAGGCTAGTGCAGACGGGCAAAAAGTGGCGGTGCCGGATGCGCCTGAAAGACGTAAGGATGCTGGTGACTAAATGTCACCTGGTCACAAGCTGAGCAAAGGCAAGAATTTCTCATGCTGATTGAAAAATTCAAGAAAATCGTCCCCGTCACAGAACATGGCAAACTCATGCAATGGTGGGATGCACTCGGGGACGCTTTGCAAAATGAGATCATCAGCTTTTACAAACAGGGTGATGCTGTGAGCACGACTGTTCATAACATCAATACTGAGCTGGCGGCAAGGGAAGAAAGGCAGATGCGAGCACAAGACCTCGCCTGCCTGGACACTTACGAATTCCCCAACCAGGATTATTACGAAAACCTGATCGGCAACGAAATCTATCTATGCCTGCGCGGCCCCACTTTCCACATTTGCAAAGCCCACCCCGACCTGCGCTTACTGTTATTGCTCGGCATACTTCCCAAAAACTTTAGCTGCTATCTAGGTAAAAATGATTGTGCGATGACAGAAAACCTGCATCGCGACACTGGCGGCTTTTGGACTTTGAAAGGTAGCTGAAGCGGCACGGCTTCGCTATACTATTTTTGCTTTTAGAGAGCATCTGGCAAGTGTCCCAACTCATTCCCATCACCCCACCAACACCCTCTTCACCACCGCACAAATCTCATCCACATCCGCCGCCATCAAACCCACATGTAAAGGCAGGGTGACGGTCTCGCGGGCGATGCGCTCTGCATTGGGGAACATGCCTTCGGTATAGCCAAAACTCTTACCCACTGTAGTCAGGTGGCAGGCTTCGTAGGAGACACCCGTGCCTATGCCAGCATCGTGCAAAGCAGCGCGGAAGCTGTTGCGGGTGTGACCAAAATTTTCATACGGGATGAGCACGCAAAACATATTCCAGGTCTGGTCCGGCTGGCCTTGTGGTGGCAGCACGATGCCGGGGATGGCCGGGAAGCTGGTGAAATAACGCTCAGCCAATACCTGGCGCTGTGCCATGAAATCGTCGAACTGCGTCAACTGGTGCAGGCCGATGACGGCGGATACATCTGACATATTGAACTTGCCGCTGGCTTCTACTACGTCACGAGTCTGGTCTGGCAATTTGGCGATGCCGTGGAAGCGCAAGACCTCTACCCGTTGCGCTTCTGCTGCATCATTAAGGACGATGGCACCACCTTCTATGGTGGTCATGTTTTTATTGGGATGGAAGCTGAAAGTAGCAATGTCACCGAATGCCCCCACAGGCTTACCTTGCCATTTCGAACCTTGCACCAATGCCGCATCCTCAATCACGCGCAACTGATATTTCTTTGCCAGCGCATACAGGGCGTCCATGTCACCCAGGGCTCCAGGGAAATGGGTGGGCATGATGGCCTTCGTCCTGGGTGTGATGGCAGCTTCAACCTGGTCCAGGGCTATGGCACGGGTGACCAGGTCACAGTCAACGAACACAGGTTTGGCGCCACATTTGACGATCATGTTCATGGCCGAGAAAAAGCTTTGTGCGGAAGTGATGACTTCATCACCCGCGCCGATATTGCACAAGGCCAGTGCGACTTCCATTGCACCTGTAGCCGAGGTCAGCAGCCTGGTGGGGCGATTGCCAAAGGTTTGTGATAGTGCTTGTTCCAGCTCATTCACTTTGGGGCCGGTGGTGATCCAGTTGGACCGCAATACATCGGCCACCGCCTGTATGCTGGCTTCCGATAATTGTGGTTGGGCAAATTTGCGATAAGCAGATGAGGTCATGGCAAGATAGGTACAAAGAAGAGAGTGCTTATTGTAGCTGATGATTTTTTACAGCCCAGAGTTTTGATCATCGTTTTGCAGACTATGCTGCCGTCTGCATTTCACACTCAAGGTTCTGGTCTGGCCCATTTTTTTTCGATAACTGCATACACACCATTTGCCTTGATCAGGCGCAAGCCCTGGTCCAGGGCGTTGGCATAGCGGCTTGATTCTGGCCGGCGTTTTGAAAAACTGACATACAGGCTATCTTCGACCAGGATACCAACTTGCTGAATTTTGGTTCTGAATTCTTCTGGATGGGTGCTGTTCAGATAGTCTGCAATACGGGTATAAATCAGGGAGTAATCCGAACGGCCAAGCAAGAGTTTGCGGAGATTGGATAAGTCACTGGGTGCCGGTTCACGGACGATGCGTGTGTCGCTCTCAAATGCGGTGCCATAGGTGTAACCATGCGTGACGCCGATGACGTATTTGTGCAATTCCTGGACATTGATTTTACTGACCCTGGTTTGCGGACTGTCGGTTCTGGCATAGATACCGACGCTGGCCTTGAAGATGGGCTCTTTGTGAAAGATAAAATCAGGCTCCAGCTTGGCATCTTTAAGGCTGTCAAAGCAACCCAGTTCTTGTCCGCTTTGCACTAGCATCAGGCAGCGTGAATAAGGCGTGGCGATGAACTTGACATCAATTTTCACAGCAGCATAGGCAGCTCTGATGACATCCACGGCAAAGCCCCGGTTTTGCCCATCCTTGACAGCAGAATACGGATACCAGCTATCTTCGCCAACGAGGGTGATAGTCTCGGCATGGCTGACAACACAGCACAGGCTAACCAGGCAATACACCAAGGCCTTGGTAAATCTGAACCGGAAATTTTTTATGCTTGCTACGCGCATTCTGATTTGGATGATGACGAGACCACTTGAGAGAGTGTGCCATACATTTCCTGTAGAAATGTAAATTTAGGTCTCACCAGGAATTGTAATACCAGTCAAGCTATGCATGTTGATATACGGATATATTCGTTTTAATATAAATATATTCTTGATATTTTCCGGTCTTCGCTCATTCAAGAGAAGACCTATGCAGCATACAACTTATCCACGCAAGCCTGCACTAAAACCCATAGCCGCTTGCCTTTTGGCGATTTTTTATAGCCAGACTTATAGCAGTAATGCCTTGGCCCAAACGGCAGAAAGCAAGCCTGATTCGGTGCTCATCACGGGCTCCCGCATACCGCGCGCCAGCCTGGAAGGGCCTGCTGCTGTCACCATCATCACCGCAGAAGAAATTACCAAACAAGGCTACAAGAATGTCTTTGATGCGCTCAATAATGCGGTACAAAACTCCGGCTTTACCCAGGGCGAGGATTTTGGCAATACCTTTACGCCGTCTGCAAATACCATCAGCCTGCGTGGTCTGGGGCCTAACCATACCTTGATACTGCTGGACGGCAGGCGCATGGCCGATTTCCCCCATCGCTTATACGGGTACCATCAATTTTACCAACCTGGCGAATATTCCTTCGAATATCGTTGAGCGTATAGAAATTCTGAATGGCGGAGCATCCGCAATTTACGGATCGGACGCAATTGCTGGCGTGGTCAACATCATCCTGAAAAAACAAAGCCAGGGTTATAACCTGAATGTCAAAGTGGGGGATACTGACCGTGGCGGTGGCAGCAACAAACGTGTACAGTTTTCTGGCACGGCCAACACGGATCAAGTGCGCAGCCTGTTTAGCCTCGAATACAGTGAGCGCGAACCATTACGCGCTACTCAGCGTGAGTTCATGGCGACACGCAGCACGCCCAGCGCCACGCTCTACCGCCGGGAAGTCAAGAGTGGCCGCTTTCTGGACCTGGGCGATACCTGTAGCCAGCAAAGTGATTTCTTTGAAGGCACGCAAATCAACTATAAAACCAGTAAGGGTAGTTATTGCGCCAGTCCGCGCTTGAGCCCTATGCACTGGACGGTGCAAACCAAGAACCAGAGCCTCAATTTATTCAATAGCAGCAACCTGGACTTGAATGCCGACACCACCTTGTTTGCAGATATTTTGATTGGCAAGAACAAGACAGAAAATGATACCCGCTCACCAAGCTGGGTATCGTCCTCAACCAATCAAAGCTATTTCTGGAACCGGAATAGCAATGCCTATGAAGCCTGGAGTAAAGTGTTTGCGCCAGAAGAAATCAATGGCGTCAACCGCTTTAACCGCCAGTGGGATGACCAGTCAGTTGGCATCAATCTGGGTGTGAAAGGCGTGATACCTGGCACACAGTTGAATTATGAAGCCGCCTATAGCGCGTCGGCCTATCGCAGCGAAAATGTATCGCCACGCACACTGGCGAACATAGACCAATTTTTTCTGGGACCGAAACTAGGGCTGGACAAGGCTGGCATTGCCATCTACGCACCAGACCAGCAACGCTTGACGCAAAGACTGACGCCAGTAGAATTTGACCATATCACAGGTGCATCGCGTAGCGCTGACAGCTCACGTACGCAAACCCTGAGCCTGGCCGTGAATACAGAACTCTGGAAACTGCCAGCAGGCACGGTCAAGACAGCCGGTATCGCCGAGATAGGCCGCCAGAGTTTTGATAACGAGGTTGACCCCAGGGTAAATCAGGGCTATTTCAATACTGTCACCAAATCAGATGACGTACATGGCTCGCGTCAGCGTTATGCACTGGGTGCAGAAGTGTATCTACCTATCTTGAAAGAAGTCACTGCCAGCCTGGCGGGTCGCCATGACAACTATCATTTTGCCGGACGCAAGGATGGCAAGCTGACCTATAACGGCGGCCTCGAAATCCGCCCTCTACCAGAGCTCCTAGTGCGTAGCAACTATGCCACCAGCTTTCGCGCGCCTGATATGAATTACATATTCAAGGCGCGTGGTACGGGCTATTACTCAAGTTCCACCGACTATTACCGCTGCAAGTCTGAGGGCAAGGAACTCAAGGATTGCGATTATGCGAATTACTCGCCAGGTGCCAATTATGTGCAGTTTGGCAGCCCTGACCTGAAATCAGAAAAAGGCAAATCCTTTGGCTTAGGTGTGGTCTGGTCTCCCAACAATCAGTTTGATGTTTCGCTGGACTACTGGAATATCAAGATCAGCGACATGGTGGTCAACCTGAGTTCCGACCAGTTACTGCGTGACGAAGCTGACTGCCGCACCGGCAAGCGCGACATCAGCTCCAGCCAGTGTGTTGATACCATCAACCGTATCAAACGCTATCCAAAGGATGCGCTGAGCCGTGCTGGCGAGATACAAGAGATCTGGGTCAATCCCATCAATGCGGCGTATGAAGCTACCAGCGGTATCGACATCAGCGGCAAGTATCAATTAAAAACCAATGCTTATGGCAGCTTCATTATCAAGGCCAACTACAGCAAAGTGCTGAGCAAAAAGTCCAAGCAGTTTGACAATGATGCGCTGTATGACGACCTGGCCGATCTTGGCAATAGCGACTGGCGCGACAAACTCATCACCAGCCTCAACTGGAACAAGGGAGACTGGTCGAACACGCTGACAGTAACACGCTATGGCAAGATCCCCAATGGCTCTGGCAAATATTACCTGTCGCCTACCGGCCTTGCCAACTGGAGTACGGTGTATCAGGCGAATAAAAACCTGAGCGTTTCTGTCATCATCAACAATGTATTCAACAAGATCAAGTATGACTACAGCGGCGGCTGGCCCAACTACCCGGTTGGCTCCTTCAGCCCAACTGGCCGCCAGGGCTGGCTGGAAGTGAATTACAAGTTTGGCGTTTAATGTTGTAACAGGCCTCTCCCTTCAAGGGAGAGGCGGCTTGTCTGGTCGTATATGCTGCAAGATGTTCACAGCCCACACTGCTGCATCAATCCAGAAAATTCACCCGCGCAAACTTGGCTTTAAAATCTTCCGGCATTTGCACTACCCTTCCTGCACGATAATCAAAAAACACAAAGCCTGATTTGGCCATGGCAACCAGGGTTTGGTCCGCTGGACGGGTAATGCGGAAGGTAATGTCGCCACCGTATTTATTGAAGTCCATGACACCCACTTCAAACAATAACTGGTCGCGGGCATGGGCTTCTGCCTTGTAGGTGGTGGCCAGGTCAGTGACGATGATGCCGCTACCACCGGCAGCCGTTTCGCGTATGCCAAAGTCATACAGGAAGCGCGCCCTGGCTTCGGAAATCATGGAGATCATGGAATCATTGCCCAAGTGATTGGCGCCATTGATGTCAGTCACACGCACCGTCAACTGGGTAGAAAAATAGTATTGATCTTCTGGAAAATGCAGTTGCAGGCGAGCCATGATAATGAAAGAAAATGAACGATAAAAGCAGCATTTTACCGTGTTTACGCCAACATTCTGTTTGATCTCGCGCAATTCCACCAGGCCTGGACAATTACATCTGGAAACAAGCCCATGTCTCAGACTATACCTTCGTATAGTGAACAGAAATGTTCGTACATGTTAACTTTATATCCCCGCAGACAAACAAAATGTCGTGACGGTATTACCGGATTATCTTGCGCTATTGCGCAGCAAACATGTATTTGTGAGGAAGACAAAGTGAGCGACAAACCTAAAATGAACCTGGCAGAACGCCGTGCCGTAGCCGATTATAAAGAAAGCACCTTCAGCAAAAAACTGGAAGATTTGCACAATGCTGCTGGTTTCCCGGTAGAGGTTGAGGTTGACTGGGAAAGCATGGCAGTCTCAGGCCAGCAAGATTTCTATGCGCGTGATGACTACTGGACTGACATTTTCTTCAACCCTACAGCCAAGGCTCTGGGTGAAGTCACTGCCGACGCCATGGGCAAGGAAGCCCTGACTGCGGAGCTGAAAGCCATCAAGTTCCACTATGATGAAGCAACTGCACCAGGCATGGCGTTTGAAAATGGCGTGAAATTTGAAGGCGGTGTCCTGACCATCAATTTCAAACCTTTCAGCAACGCTGACTGTGTGGATGACCGCGCAAAGGCCATCAGAACGACCTTGGAGGCAGCGCTGTAATCCAGCTCAGATTCCAGCACGATAGTAAAAAGCCTGGAAGAGATTGCAGGCTTTTTTTATCAGATCAGTCGAGTATCTTCGCACCCAATGCCACCGAGGCGCTTTGTATCAAGCTGTTCTTGATTTCGTAGATGGCAGTCATTTCCATGCGGCCTGTGCCTTCGGGGAAGGTGCGCGTGACCTCTTCATGGTCGATAACAATGTGACCTATCACTTCGCGGCGCAATAACCTGGCATGCAGATTGGGTTCAATAAAACGCGCCGCCATACGCGTACGGATTTCTGCATGGCCACTGGCGAGCAGCTTGCCAGGAAATTCAAACTGTTGCGCATCGACGGCATAGGTCTTGAGTATGGCTTCGACATCGCGGGCATTGTAGGCATCGAGCTGGGCTTGCACTACAGCTTCGGGTGTGGGATAGGTAGTGTTGTTCATGATGATCAATTAAGGAAGTGCCAGGCTGGCGGGAGTGGCTTCTGCGCTCAAATCGCCATCCGGTAAATGTGCTGCCACGGCTTCCACCGTAGGTTGGTTCAATAAGGCAGCCAGCACTGCTGCATGCGGTTCTGCCCAGATACCCTTGAAGTCTTGCTCCCCAGGTGTGAGAATGGCAAAAGCCAGTTGCTCTTGCGGTGGACAAAATTCTGCCTGTACGCCGGGTTTGTTGCCGCGCGCATCCAGCCTGTACCAGCCATGTTCTGGCAAATAGGCCGCGTTCAAGCCATGCAGGCAAAATGCTGCCTCATTACCTATAGTCAAACGTTGATAGCAGAGACCAGCAGGGATGCCATTGGCGCGCAACAAGGCAGCCAGCAAATGGCTTTTGGCATAGCAATAACCTGTGCCATGCGCCAGTACATCAGATGCCTTGCAGGTCACCGGATTCTCGCGGTAATCCCAGCTATGCCTGATCTGGTCGCGCACGAAATGAAAACAGCGGCGCGCTATCTCAGCCTGGTCTTCGCTTCCAGCGGCCAGTTGCTGCGCCTGTGCCAAAACAGCAGGATGCTGCCAGTCTATATAAATGCTGCTTGCCAAAAATTCTTTCATGAGTCTTTTCATCCGTATGCTGAATTGCTTCAGACTTAAATTATTTTAAACTTTATAAGCCATACCCACCGAGGCGGGCGCTGTGTGTAAAAAACCAAATTGTGCGTACAGGTCTTGCGCCGGCCCATCGGCAATCAGGCTGACATAGGCTGATGACGGCGCATGTTGCTGCAAGTAGTGCGTGATCTCGCGCATGATCATCTTGCCCAGGCCCTTGCCCTGGTGTTCAGGCAACACTGCAATATCAACGACCTGATACGCCGTGCCACCATCACCAATGACACGCCCCATGCCGACGACTTGCTCCCCCCATAGGATTTGCACGGCAAACAGGCTGGCAGGCAAGCCACGTGCAGCGGCCTCTGCCGTCTTGGCACTTAAGCCTGAGGCCAGGCGCAAGTGGCAATAAGTAGTCACGTCAGGTACGGCGGCGATAGCCTGGTAATTATGTGCAGCCTGCTCGGTAGTCATATTGTTCAGTTTAAAAACGGGTACGGAAATTTATCACAGATGTGCAAGAGAGGTGCAAAACACATGGCCAAGCCAAGCAACAGCCTGTTTAAGTCGTTCAAAATCAGTGTTCATTCCGTACTTCCTGGCTTTGGTCGGAATCTGCCTGCGCACTGGCGATGATTTATCTATAGTCATCCTGCTCCCCCTTCCAGTAAAAACCATCGCAACAACTTATCCATGCAGGCCTGATTTCAATCAATCAGTCAGTCAATCCAGTTTGAAAGCGCATATGCAAAATATCACCCATAGCCCCCTGTTCAGCATTTTGTTTTTGGCCTGTGCCTGCCTCACCTTGCCTGCATTTGCCGCGCCACCGCTGACAGATACGGAAATCCTGGCTTTGATGAAGCAGCGCATCGATGTTGATAAAAAGGGTGTGGGCATGGTGGTGGGCGTGATCGATGAGCGGGGCAGCAGAATCATCAGCCATGGCTATACCAATATGAGCAGGCAGCAGCCTGTGAATGGTGACAGCCTGTTTGAAATTGGTTCGATCACCAAGGTGTTTACTGGTTTGCTTTTGGTGGATATGGCAGAGAAAGCTGAAGTCAGCCTGCATGAACCCATCGCAAGCTACTTGCCCTCATCTGTCAGCGTGCCCAGGCGGGGAGACAGGCAGATCACGCTGGCTGACTTGTCCGTGCACCGCTCTGGCTTGCCCAGGGTGCCACCTGATATGGTACGCGATGGACTGGCAAGCCCTTATGCCTCTTTCACGACAGAGCGACTGTATCAGTTTTTATCGACCTATCAATTGCCACGCGAGCCAGGTTCAAAAAATGAGTACTCTAACCTGGGCGTGGGCTTGCTTGGCCAGGTATTGAGTCTGCGTGCTGGCAGCAATTATCAAGACTTGATCAAACAGCGCATCACCATCCCCCTGGACATGCGCAGCACAGGCATCAGCATTGACGAGAAGATGCGGCAACACCTGGCGACGGGCCATGCCATCAAGGCCGAGATTATGCCTGCGCCGGAATGGTATCTGGGTTCGCTGGAGGGGGCTGGTGCCTTGCGTTCATCAGTCCATGACATGCTGAAATTCCTGGCGGCTACTATGGGCAAGACGGATACGCCTTTAAAGCACAGCATGGAAAAAATGCAGATACCCTTTGAAGCGGGCAATCCGATTTTGCTGGCCTGGGGGCGGCACAACAAAAAATATGGCGGCATGATACTCACGCATGGTGGCAAGACTGCGGGCTACAACAGTTATATCGGATTTGACAAGCAGGCAGGCGTAGGCACGGTGGTCTTGACGAATGCCGATATCAGCGTGGCCGATATTGGCAATAAGATTATCAACAGCGCCTACCCCCTGGTCTTGCATGCGCCACCAGCCAGTCTGGTACAAACGCTGGAACAGCAAGGTTTTGCGCAACTGCTGCCTGAGTATCAAAAACTAAATACTGCTGATACTACATTCAACTTGTCTGAGGATGTCTTGAATACCTGGGGCTATGCCCTGCTGGAACAAAGCCGTACACCCGCCGCCATTGAAGTATTCAAGCTGGCCGTGCACCTGTATCCAGAGAGTGCGAATACTTATGACAGCCTGGCCGAGGCATATGAAAAATCGGGCGATGTTGCGGTGGCAGTCAAAAATTATCAGTTGTCACTCAAGCGTAATCCGAATAACCAGAAAGCCAGCAAACGTCTGCTGGTACTTGGCACCCAATAGCTAGAGCGTATGTATTGATAGACGCGGGATACTATGCTTCAACAAAATTAAGCTCTATGCCATTGCCTTCAGGGTCGCTAAAAAAGATCTGATGCTGGGTGGCAAACCCGGCAGATGCTTCCACTGTAGCATGACGGTAGGGGATGTTATCGGCAGTTAGTGTCGCCAGCATGGCAGGCAAATCTGTGCAGGTGAAAGCGACATGGTCAAAGCCAGTTTTCAATATAGTCTGGCGCGTTTCACCGGGGCGGTTTTCTGACAAGTGCAAGACATCGCGGCCACCTGCATACAGCCAAAAGCCAAAGCTTTTTAGCGGACGCGGCCCCTCGGTCAGACCGACATAGCGTATATAAAAATCCCTGAGTTTTGCCAGAGTGGCGCGATCACCGCGCAGATTGTAATGGCCAAGAGCGATTGCAGGCATGGTTTTTTGCTTTCTACAGTCGGGTTTTCTATTAGGACTTAGGCAAAATTGTCCCAGCAAGGCTATCGCTTCAGGAAACCTCCCTTGCAAGGGAGGCTCGATACGTCGGCAGGCAACATGTTACCTGAAACCCCGATTACACCGCAGCGACGAAGACAGTACTTTAGTACCGATTTTACTAACTACCGGAGCTGCAACGCAGTTGAGGCGGTTTTGCGTAAGTCCTATCACTTAAGCCAGCCGCGACGGCGGAAGTACCAGAAGGGAGTCACCGCAGAGCCCAGCATCAGCGCCAGCGCAAACGGATAACCCAGTTGCCAGTCCAGCTCAGGGAACCAACCCTTGAAGTTCATACCATAGATACTTGCGATCAAGGTTGGCGGCAAGAAGGCCACGCTGGCGACAGAGAATATCTTGATGATCTTATTCTGGTTGATGTTAATGAAACCGACGGTGGCATCCATCAAGAAGTTGATCTTGTCGAACAAGAATGACGTATGGCCATCGAGCGATTCTATATCACGCAAAATCTGGCGAGCTTCTTCAAACTGGTCGGCATTCAACAATCTGCCACGCATCAAAAAGCTGACGGCACGGCGGGTGTCCATCATATTGCGACGTATGCGGCCATTCAAATCTTCTTCCACTGCGATAGAGTTCAGGGCTGCGGCAGCATCCTGATCGCTGAAGTTTTTTTGCAGCACGCTGCGGCTGACATCTTCCAGGTTTTGATAGATGCCTTCGAGTGCGTCGGCAGAATACTCGGCATCGGTTGCATACAGGTCCAGCAGTACATCCTTGTAATCAGCAATCGAACCAGGACGCGAACGCGCGCGCATACGCACCAGGCGGAACACTGGCAAGTCTATGGTGTGGACAGAGAACAAAATATCACGCGCCAGGATAAAGGCCACAGTGACAGTGCGGGCTGGCTCATCATCATCGTCGATCAGAAAGTCGGTGCGCAGATGCAGGTCACCATTATCGGCTTCGTAATAACGCGCCGACGCTTCAATATCCTTGACCTCGTCTTCCCCCGGCAGGGTCACGCCATAGATGCTCTTTACCCATTCGCGTTCTTCTTCATTGGGGTCAGTCAGGTCGACCCAGATAGGCAGGGTATTTTCCAGATCAGCGCGGTTTTCCACGTTGATCTGGCTCAGGCGGCCATTGTGTAAGACGAAGACATTAATCATAGGCAAATTCCGGGAAAGCAAAGTCTTTGGTTTGGCTGGATTGTAAACCTGTTTTACGCCTGTGGGCGGGGTAGGTGGGTATTTTATTTGGGGTTTTTGCAGCAACAGACATGCCTATTGACTATTACTTCCCATGAACAATCCTCATTTACTGCGACAAACTGCTGCAATGTATGTCCTGAAAAAATGACCAAAGAGTCCAAGATGCAAAATTATCATCTTAAGGCCATTGCCATCATGTTCAACATACCTGGATTCCGACAGGCAGCCCGTTTTTATAGGCAAGCGTGAGAAGCCTGACAAGCTGGGGCATGCTGCCCCAGCCAGCCCGACTTTATTGTCACTGACGTTTCAGAGTCGCTGACAATTCCACCAGTCGCAAGAATTCGGCGCGGTGGCCATAGCGGTCATTGCCACGGGCGTCGCGGGCAATAACCAGGGCATCGCTAGCATTGAAGTTGCCTATCAACGTACTGCCACGTAACCATTGCGCCCAGCCGGCAACGGCGGTGGCAAAGCGAAAGTCACTGTCAACTTTATCCAGTGCTGGCAAACTGGCAGGCTGCTTGACGGCAAAGGCGATCAGCTTGCTGGTGCCGCTGCCCGGATCCTTATACCTGACCTTGATCCAGGCCAATTCGTCAGCATTTGCAGCAGGTGTAGCTGCTGGTTTGCCCTTCTTTTGATAGCGCAAGGCGTCAACCTTGCCTGTCACACCTTTGGGTATCACTTCATACAAGGCGGTTACGGCGTGACCGGCACCGACATCACCAGCGTCCACCTTGTCGTCATTGAATTGCTCGCGAGTCAGTGCACGTAATTCATAGCCAATGAGGCGGTATTCATTGACATTGGCTGGATTGAATTCCACCTGCAATTTCACATCCTGGGCGATCACCGCCAGGGTGGAGGTAAATTCATTGACCAGCACCTTGTGCGCTTCTTGCAGGGTATCAAGATAGTGGTAGCTGCCATCACCAATATCGGCCAGTTGCTTCATCAGGGCTTCATTGTAATTGCTGTCACCCACACCCAGGGTGCTGAATCCCGTGCCTGATTGGCGCTCGGTTTCAACCAGAGTTTTCAATTGCTTGGGATCAGTCACGCCGACATTCAAATCACCATCGGTAGCCAGCAAGACGCGGTTGATGCCGCCCTTGATATGGGCTTCACGCGCCTGCGCATAAGCCAGACGTATACCAGCCTCGCCTGCGGTGCTGCCAGATGCCACCAGCATCTCGATGGCATTATTGATTTTTTCTTTTTCATTACCCGCCGTGGCAGGCAAAACCACGTTGGTGCCGCTTGCATAGGTGACCAGGCTGACGCGGTCTACTGCGCGCATCTGGGCCACCAGCAATTTCAATGCAGACTTCACCAGGGGCAAGCGGTCTGTGGGCGACATGGAACCGGATACATCCACCAAAAAAACCAGGTTAGCTGCTGGCAAACTTTCCTTGGCAAGATCCTTGCCTTTGATGGCAATACGCAAAAGGCCATGTTCATGCTTCCACGGTGCGGCTGCCAGTTGTGCATGGATGCTGAAAGGCTGGGAATCGCCTGCTTTGGGGCGGGCATAGTCATAGCCGAAATAATTCACCATCTCTTCAGCACGCACTGCATCCCGTGGCGGCAACTGACCACGATTGATGAAGCGGCGCACATTGGCATAGCTGCCCGTATCGACATCGGCGCTGAAAGTAGACAAGGGTTCTTCAGCCACGCGCTTCCAGGGATTGTCAGCAAATTCCTGGTATTTGGCGGTATTGGCAGGCTGCGGCGGGATATAGGCTTGTGCACCAGGGGCCAGCATCTTCAGCGCCGGCGACGCATGCATCTCTGGCCTTGGCGATATAGGTGACACAGGTGATGGCGGAGGAGCTGGAGCAACGGCAACAGGTGTCCGTCTTTCTGCTGCGCCTTGCTCCGGGATATGCGTACAGGCCAGCAATACTGACGAAGCAAGCAGCGCTGCCAGTGGGGTAAAGAATGGCGCAAATCGTGGAGCAGGAGTTGGCTGCAAGCAGCCTGTTGAAGGCGTTTTCAATTAGGGCATCCTTTTCAGTTTATGTCTGGCATCCCTGCTTAACGGCTGGACAGCCTGTAGGGTTGACTTCAATATAACAAAAAAGCCTGGCCGAGACTGCAAACACTGTGCGCGTAGCTCGGTCTATTGTCGCTGGGTCTATCGTGACAGCATGAAGCAAGAGTCAGACGCCGATATCAATACGCCCTAATCAGTCCACATGGTTTCCACCAATGTTTCAACTTCCACTGTACGTCCGAGTTTATCAGCGGCGATCTTCCATTCTGCGGGTGCCGGGCTAAGTTCTATAGACTGGGCACCACCATTGATGCCAACCTTAAGTGCAAACAATACCAAACCACTGTAACTGGGCGGTTTGACGCTGCTGACTGCATTTTTCAAGATGTTTTGCGTGCGCGGAGAAATACCGGATCGGAAATCCAGCCAGGCTGTCGATTTGCTACCAGGTTTGATTCCTACCACCACAAAACCACCTGCCACTTCCATACTGGGCACAGGCTCTATGCTGGCAGCCAGGGCTTGCTCTAACTCCTTAATATAGCTGGCCAGTGTTCCTACGTCTGGCACCCTTTTCGTCAATACTGCTTCAGGCTGCAAAAGCACGACATTAAAGGTACGAAAATTACCTTTGGCAAAAACGCTAGAGGTAAAAGCAGACAGCAAAACGATGAGCAAGGTTTTAGTTACAACGGTACTGAATTTCATGATGGAAAGCGTCAGGGTGACAAGAGAGCCCAGCATAGCATAAGACCATGCCAGCATCAGAGTGGGCATGGAATTTACCAGAGTCTTCAGTATCGAAAAAAGCGGTATGCAACATGACGCACAGCCCTGCCCTGGCAAAGGTCAGCACCTGTTTAAGTAAGCGGTGTTAACGTGCCCATTGCGTGAAGATATCTTGTTGCTGTGTCATGCTATGCCCTTTTGCATGGTAAATACTGAAGCGCTTGTTTCCATGAATTAAGCATGGGCTGAAGTTATAATCTTCAGAAGTTCGCAAACGTCTACCAACAGTCAAGAATACTCTTCCCTGACCATTTCATGACCAGGCAGCCACCTATTTTTCTGATGAACACACCATGACTGCCAGCCTGTTCCCGCAAATCACTTCCCAGTTATCCAGCAATGAACGTCTGCTATGGTCAGGCCAACCACGCCAGGGCTTCATGCTCCAGGCAACGGATTTGTTCATGATACCGTTCAGTCTGATGTGGGGAGGCTTTGCCCTGTTTTGGGAATATACCGTCATCACTTCGAATGCCCCATTACTCTTTTGGCTATGGGGCATTCCTTTCGTACTGATCGGTTTATACATGATCATAGGCCGGTTCTTTTTTGAAACTCTGCAACGTGCCAAAACCTTTTATGCAGTGACCGACGAACGTGTACTCATCGTATCCGGCATATTCACTTCAAGCATTACCTCACTTAACCTGCATAGCCTGGGAGAACTTAGTCTGACTGAGGGAAAGAATGGAGAAGGCAGTGTCATCTTTGGCCATAACCCGTTAGCGAACCTGTTAGCAGGTTTCTCTGGATTGGCTGGCACGCTGAATTCAAAAATGACGCAGTTTCGATCGATAGCAGGGGCGAAGCAGGTGTTTGACTTGATACACCAGACCAAGAGAATGTCTTGAAGTGAAATAATTACTTCGTCGCTCTATCAATCGCCCGGTTCATGGCCTTCAGGCGCAGGTCATCATCAGCAACACTGGAAGCTGGGGCGCCTTTGCCCATTGCCTGTTCCATGATTTTTTTCTTCATTTCTTCATTCGTCATGGATGCTGGGTTTGCACTGCCCGCAGCATTGGCAGCATCATCTTTGGCAAAGGCAGTTTTTGGCGGCTCCATGCCTTTGGAATCGTTGAGCTTGATTTTTTTGGTGGTGGGATTGGTATCCAGGCACAGGGTATCTGAATACACGGTCTTGCCATCGATTGTGCAGCGGCGTACACCTTCGCTAATGGTGGCTGCCTGGCGCATACCCGGTCTTTCGCTGCTACCAGTTGGCAGGCCCGTGCTGCCCTGGACGTCATTGCGGATGACGGCGGCAGCCTTGCCAAAACGTGCCCACAGGTCTTGCATGGGCAAGTGACCGTTACGCATGTAATACAGGAAGGTCATGCCCAGCGCAGCCACCAGCATGGAAATGATGGATACCATGATAAGGCTGATTCCGGTTTGTTTGTTTAGCTTCATGGCAATTCTGAATTATTCATGCGTTGCAGGATCACTTCGCTACGTCTTTGCAAATAGCCTGATCCAGGATTCTTATAAAAGTAGCGTGGCTTGGGTAACATCACGGCCAGTCTGGCCGCCTGTGAGGGTCCGAGATTGGCAGCGCTGGTACGATAATAGTGCTGTGCGGCAGCTTCGGCACCGAAGACACCCACACCCCATTCTACGACATTCAGGTAGATTTCCAGGATGCGTTGCTTGTCCATGCATTTTTCCAGCATATAGGTGATGATGAGTTCTTCACCCTTGCGGAAGTAACTGCGGTCAGGCGAAAGAAACAGGTTCTTGGCCAGCTGCTGGGTAATGGTGGAGCCGCCAGAAACGACCTTGCCTTTTTTCTGGTTTTTCTCGTAGGCATTTTGCATGGCTTCCCAATCGACACCCTCATGATCGACAAAGCTGTCGTCTTCTGAAGCAATAACGGCGCGCTTCAGATGATTGGAAATACGGTTATATGGCACCCATTTATGCTTGAGTTGAAAATTTGGTCTCTTGTCTTGCAAAACATCCAGCTGCTGACGCATGAAGCTGGTGGATGTGGGGTTATGATCTATCCACCACCATATATGCGCCAGATAATAGACTTGTAAAAGGGTGAACAACAGCAGGGGCACGAGCACCAGCCACAACAGAAGACGGCCAAATAGCTTCATGCCTGGCTCGCCAGTAAGGCAGTGCGCATTTCTGCCAGTACCTGAGCTGATGGCGGGCGTACACCGCGCCACATGGCGAAGGCTTCTGCCGCCTGTTCGACCAGCATACCCAGGCCATCACGGCATTGCGCCCCATGGCTGGCTGCCAGACGCAAAAATGCAGTGGGTGCAGCGGCATACATCATGTCGTAGGCCAGCGTATCCTTACCGAATACTGTTGCTGCCAGAGGTGGCACATCGTCATTAATGCTGGCCGAGGTGGCATTGATGATGATATCAAACGGTTGTTGCAAGTCTTCAAAACGACAGGCCAGCAGTTCGCAACCCTCGCTCAGGCTGCTTACCTGATCCTTTAAATCCTGCGCTTTGGCAAGCGTACGGTTGGCGATAGTCAGCGAGGCAGGTTGCTCTTGCAATAGCGGCAGCAAGGCACCACGGGCGGCACCGCCTGCGCCGAGCAAGAGCAGACGTTTTCCGCGCAGGCTGATCCCGGCATTGCGCACGATATCGGCCACCAGGCCTATGCCGTCAGTGTTATCACCGTAGACGCGGCCCTGCTCAAACTTGAGGGTGTTGACGGCACCCGCAATTTTGGCGCGTTCACTTAATTCAGTGGCAAGTGCAAAGGCTTCCAGCTTGAAAGGAAGGGTGACATTGCCCCCTCTGCCACCTTTAGCGATGAAGTCATGGACAGTGCTGGCAAAACCGTCCAGCGGTGCCAGCAGGCGTTGATAATCCAGTTGCTGGCCCGTCAGTTCAGCAAAGCGGGCATGGATGGCGGGTGACTTGCTATGCGCAATTGGATTACCTATGACGACGTACTGGTCGGGTTTCAATTTGGTCCCTTGCGCAATTCAGTTTCCAACTGCTGTTCACGGGTGAATTTAAAGCGGGCAAACATGATGAACACTTCATTGCTGTTTGGCCCCAGACTGGCTTTCGGATAATGCCCAAACGGCCCGGAACGGCGGACAATACGCAGTGCAGCAGCATCAAGTGCCTTGTCACCTGACGACACTTCGATGCGCGGCCCGCCTTCTTTTTCATAGATGGTTCCATCCTGGTAAATAGGAATGGAAACAAACATTTCGCCATACAGTTTTTTGCCATCCTTTTGCGGGAAATTCAGCGTACCGGTATCTTCTATGCGCTTTTGCACAGCCTTGTAATAGATCGCATGATCGAGGCGTTTGGTACTGGGCGTGATATAGGTTTTGCGCGGGCGCTTGTTCTGGTCTTCTATGGTTTGCGAAATTTCTGCTGCCATGCGCGCCAGAGCTTTGGTGGTATCTACGCTATCCTCACCGGTAGATGGCCTGGGTTTTTCGTCAGTATTTTTCTTTTCCTGTTTTTGCTGACGGAAGTCGTCTTTGAGCTTGGCCTGATCCATCAATTGTTTTTGCTGCTCTTCCAACTCGGCAATTTTACGGGTATTGGTTTGCAGCGCATCGCCATCTTCACTGCGCTTCATGTCAGGCAAAGGTGATTTGCTGCGGCCGCTGTCATGTGCACCGCCCCCATCCAGGTCAGCCTGGGCCAGCGCCTCGGCGTTCACCGGGCGTTTGGCATGCTTGGAGTTAACCAGAATGATTTCGAGATCAGCATCACGAGGCTTGTTGTCCACTGTTTTTGGCATGACAAAATGCACCAGCAAAGCCAGTGCATGCAAGACCAGAGAGGCCGTGATGGCGACAGTGAAAATCAGTTTTTCATAGTTGGCTCTTTCTGTCCGCACTTCAATAGATGCAAGTTTGCCTGAGCTATTTTTAGCGCTACTGCTCGTTGCCGTCACTGCAACAGCTGTTGCTGTTGTGACGGAGGTAGTGGACACAGCATCGCCTGCCTTGGCGAGCTGGCCTTGCTCGCCAGGCAGTTTTTCTTGTTTGACCTGTTTTTCAGGCCTGGTTTTTTTATTCTGACTTTTCATTACTAGGCTTGAGGCTATTCTTCGTCTGGGGTGTTTGCAGCATCATTCGCAACATTGCCTGCAACATCGTCTGCTGCAATCTCCGCGTCTGTTACTGTATCTGTCACTTCTACAGGTGCGCCCTCTTCTGCACTAAAATCTTCAGCGACTTCTGTGCTGTTTTCATCGTCCAGTTCTTCTTCATCCAGTTCGGTGACGGTGGATAGCAATTCCAGCAAACGGGCTTCGACTTCAAGATCGACTTCATCCCAGCGCAGGATATCCAGGCGTACCTGGGCACCGCGCGCGGTTTGTGGCATGCCAGGCAAGCGGATGATGAGCGGGATATCGACCAGGCGCAAGACTTCGTCTTTCAAAACAACAGCTTCGACCTGGCGTTTTTCTTCCTGGCCCAACCAGCGCAGACACCAGTAGCGTTCCATATTGTTCTGGAAATCAGCATAGGCGGCATAAGCTGCATCAAAGCCCGAAACGATGGCAAACAGGTCGGCATCCTTGGGTTTGAAGGTAGCCACCAACGGTGCCGTAACGCCATGTTGCACGCAGGCGATGATTTGCCACTGATTGACCAGATCGGTATAGCGGCGCAGTGGTGATGTGCTCCAGGCGTATTGGTCCACGCCCAGGCCTTGATGCGGTGCTGCATGTGTCAACATGCGTACCTGCATGCGTGCGGTCCAGCCACCCGGGCCACGACCACCGGCCACACCCTGAGCGCGGTATATGCCAGGGATGCCATGATCAGCCATGAGCTTGCCCCAGGTGCTGTTGGCAAAGATCATCAGTTCAGCCACGATCTTGTCCAGCGGTGCACCACGCTTGCGGCGCACGATGGAAACCACATCGTCTTCTACATAGAAATTGAAATCGACGCGGTTATTTTGCTCTGGCTTCATGCCAAAGCTTTCGCGCTTGACCATGCGCCCCTGCTCCAGCACTTGCGCCCATTTCCACAGTTGCGCAATGTCTGCCTTGTGTGGATATTCACCAGCATCACTGGACAGGTTGTCTTCCGTCACCAGCGCATCGAGGTCGTTGTGGCGCAAGTTGCTGGCCATGGGCACGGCTTCTACCTTGGTCTCGGTGCTGATGACAGACCAGTCTTCAGTATTCAGGATTGTGTACAGCGATACAGCCGGGCGGGTCTGGCCTGCGCCCAGGGTGTAGGTATTGACCAGTTCATCCGGCAGCATGGTGATTTTGTCGCCAGGCATATACACGGTAGACATGCGGCCACGAGCAAGCTGGTCTATGGCATCACCGCGCTGTATGCCCAGTGCTGGCGCGGCAATATGGATGCCGACGCGCAACTGGCCATTGCCGATATCGACGACAGAAAAGGCATCGTCAATCTCGGTGGTAGTAACGTCATCGATGGAGAAAGCCTCAACATCAGCCACCGGCAAATCAGCAGGCAAGGCCGGTATGGTAATGGCCGGAAAGCCAACACCCTTGGGGAAATGCTCGTAATGGAATTTGGCAAGGTGCAAGTGCTTGGGGCTGGCAATGCCACCCGCAGCCAGCATAAGGCGTTGCGGTGACATTTGCATTGCATCGCAGGCTTCTGCCAGGGCCTTGTATTCTATGCTGTTCTTGTCGGGCTTGAACAAGAGTTGCAGCGCCAGCGATTTCATCGCATCTGGCAGGCGGTTGTGCTTGAGTTCTTCAACGTAGCCAGCCTGTATCAGGGCTTGCTGTTTTTTCTTTTCTATGCCAGCCAGTGCTGCCTTCAAAGATGCTTCAGGCGCAGCCTTGTAGCGGCCACGGCCTTTTTTATAGAAGTAGACTGGAGCATTATGCAGCGCGTAGATCAAGCCTGCTGCTTCGACGGACTGCGGCGCATGCCCAAAATATTCTGCACCCAGTTCGGCAAAGCCAAATTCTTCCTGCCCGGCGACTTCCCATAAAAATTCCAGGTCTATCTCAGCCGCCGCGGCCTTAGCCTGCTCAATCAGGCTGGCGGGATCGGGAGAGGCGAATTGCAACAGCGCATCCTTGGCCTTGACCTTGGTGCGCTTGCCACTGGCCATCTCGACCTGATAAGCCTCACCAGCATGCGTCATGATGCTGCCTGCCTTGAAATCACCGGATTCTTCAAAAAATAAATTCATTCAATACTTCTTTATGTATTAAGACCAAAAAGCTCAACACAGAGACACCGAGAAAGGAAAGGCTGCTTGCAAGCCGCCTTCGTTACGCAGGCGAACGGCATACCGTTCGAAACCCCTGCTTCACCACAAAGAAGGACAGGAGAAAATCCTGGATTTTCACTGCTTCTTTTTTCTATGTGTCTCTTGATTGAGATGGCTGTTGTTCTATGTTTACTTTGCTTTATCAGCAAAATGGAAAATTATTCAATTAACTATCTTATTCCCCTCCCCCTTCAAGAGGAGGGTTAACATTGCAGTTTAGTTTCTTTGAGAGATTTGAAAGTTTTAACGCTTTTCAATAGTCCGCAAACCCTCAACCCCAGGCAAAAACACTTCCGTCACCTGCAAACAACCACCCTTGCGCCAGAATAAAGAACGCCGTGCCAGCATGCTGTGCACGCCTGCCAGTTCCGGCTGTCTCGCCACGATGCGGCGTATCAGCGGGTGGCTTTGGCTTAACCTGGCGTAGTGCAATTCACCACGGCGCACCAGGGGGTCGTTGAACAAAGTACTGCCCAAAGACTTTTCACCGAGCACATGAAACAAGGGCCATTCGTTGGCAGTGGCACTCAGCGGGACAATGGTATGGCCGTAAACCATGGCCACACCATCGCAACGCAAAAACACTTCGCGCTCGTGCACTTTCATGGCGCGGGGCAAACCTATAGCAGCATATTCATCCTGCAAGCACACTGCCTTGTGCTGCGACAAACGCTGTACGCGAAATTGCTGACACCGTGCCACCAGCCTGGCCGTCAGCGAATCGCGGTTCGTCAGCCAGTCTTGCATCAGCGCACTGGTATCAACGGCATTCACATGCGCATACCATTGCGCAGCCAACGGCCTCTGCATTTGCTTAACTGTGCGCAAGATTGCTGATTCCAAATCAAGCCCTGTCGTCCGCAAATGCCATCACCTGATCCAGATAGTCGGCAAATTCTGCAATGCCATGATCACTTCCTTCAATTACCAATTGTTTGGCACGTGGATAGTGGGTCACCATTTCGCGCCAGTCCAACACTTCATCGCCGGTGGCAGCAATCAAAAAATAACGTTCTGGCTGAGTAATCTTTTCTACGGCCAGGGCGCGCAATTCAGCCATGTATTCTGCCTTGAATTCAAAGACTCTATCGCTATGGTAATAAGTCGTTACACCTACATAGCTTTCCAGGTCACGCGGCGGTTTGACAGCGGGGTTCAGCAAGATGGCTTTGCAGCCATATTTTTCTGCCAGCCAGGTTGCATAATAGCCACCCAGGGATGAACCTATAATGCAGATATCTTCCGCTTTGTAACCGGCCAGCAAAGCCTCGGCCTGATGTATCGCCAGCGCTGGCGAGGGTGACAGGTCGGGGCAGGCTATTTCATCGCTACGGCCCAGCTTTGCCATATGCGCGAGCATGCAGCGAGCCTTATAGGAATCTGGCGATGAACGGAAGCCGTGCAGGTAGAGGATCATGCTGCAATCGCCTGATTACCGGCTTGATTATCAGCCTGCTGGGCACGGTCTTGCAGCGCATCCAGCAATTTCTGGTGGACGCCGCCAAAGCCGCCATTACTCATGATGAGTACATGGTCGCCTGCTTTTGCCTTGTTAACAATGTCTTGCACCAGTTCATCTATCTTGTGATGGCAGGCAACTTTATCACCCAACGGTGCCAGTGCTTCAGCGAGATCCCAGCCGAGGGCGGATTTACCCTCTTTTTCACCAAAGCCGAATACCAGGTCGGCGTATTTCAGACTGCCTGGCAGGGCTTGCTTCATGGTACCCAGCTTCATGGTATTCGAGCGTGGCTCCAGCACAGCCAGGATACGTGCACCGCCGACTTTGCGACGCAAGCCTTCGACCGTGGTGGCAACCGCAGTAGGATGATGAGCAAAATCGTCAATGACGGTAACGCCATCAGCCATGCCGCGCACTTCCATACGACGCTTGACGCTGACAAACTGTGCCAGGGCTTCTATCGAAATTTCTGGCGTGACGCCGACATGGCGGGCTGCGGCGATCGCGGCCAGAGCATTCTGGCGATTATGCTCGCCGTTCAGATTCCATTGCACCCGGCCTTGCAACTGATCATTGAAATACACATCAAAGTCTTCGCCTTCTTGCATAACCAGACGCCAGGCCTGGTCATTGCCAAAGAATTCTTTTTCGCTCCAGCAGCCGCGTTTCAGGACCCGTTCCAGTGATTCATTATTGCCATTCACGATCAAACGACCTACGCCAGGCACTGTGCGCACCAGGTGATGAAACTGGGTTTCTATTGCCGTAACATCCGGGAAGATGTCGGCATGGTCATATTCCAGATTGTTGAGCACGGCAGTTTTGGCATGGTAATGCACAAACTTGCTGCGCTTGTCGAAGAAGGCGGTATCGTATTCGTCAGCCTCGATGACAAAAAAGTCAGAAGCATGGTTGCCCCACAAGCGAGCCGAGATACCAAAGTTCAGTGGTACACCACCGATCAAAAAGCCTGGCGCATAGCCAGCATATTCCAGGATCCAGGCCAGCATAGCCGATGTGGTTGTTTTACCATGCGTTCCTGCGACAGCGAGTACCCATTTGTCACGCAGGATATGCTCGCCCATCCATTGCGGGCCAGATACATAGGGCAAGCCACGGTTGAGTATTTCTTCCATCAGCGGGTTGCCGCGCGAGACTACATTGCCTATGACATATAAATCCGGTTCCAGCGTTATCTGTTCAGCTCCAAAGCCCTGAGTCAGGCTGATACCCTGAGATTCGAGCTGGGTGCTCATGGGCGGATAGACATTGGCATCACAGCCCGTCACAGTATGACCTGCTTCTTTTGCCAACACGGCCAGGCCACCCATGAAAGTGCCGCAGATACCTAAAATATGAATATGCATAATTGAACTAAATTCCAGAATCTCGCAATTCTACCTGAGAGAAGCCCTAGTAAGCAGTGTTCTTAGAACCTCTCAACACAGAGACACAGAGCCACAGAGGCTCACAGAGAAAATCAAAACATGCAAAAAATGCTAAGCCTTTATAACTTTTGCCTTTCTATTGTATTTCTCTGTGTCTCTGTGCCTCTGTGTTGAGAGGTCTTCTTTTTTGGATTTGCCCTTAGTTTCAGTTATGATTACTGGCATGATGATCCATACACCTAATGAAGCAGAGAACCTGCGAGCTGAGATTGCTGCGCTGGCAGCGCGCATGATTGCGGAGGATGGGGCCGACTATGCCTCGGCCAAGCGCAAGGCAGCTAAACAGTTACTGGGCAACCATAAAGTTAAAGGCGATGTCCTGCCTGACAATGCCCAGATAGAGCAGGAAGTACGCGAATACAATGAATTGTTCTTTGGCGACACCCAGCCACAGCGATTATTGCACTTGCGTCAACTTGCGCTTGAACTTATGGAAGAGCTGGAACGCTACAGCCCTTATCTGGTTGGCGCGGTGCTGAATGGAACGGCAGGCAATCATTCCGACATCCACCTGCATTTATTTGCTGACAACACCAAGGAAGTTGCTATTTACTTATTAAATAAGGACGTGCAATTCGAGGTATCAGAAAGTTTCAATAATCGCAACGAAAGCATAGAAACCCTGAGCTTCATGTACAAAAACGAAGGCGTGCATCTGGTCTTGCAAGACCAGGATGCCATACGCAGCGGCCATGGAAAGAGTACGGAGCGCGCGAATGCGGCTGGCTTGCGGGCGATACTGGCAGAAGCAGAAACTGAATAAAGGCCTGCCTGAATATCAGAATGCCATGCTTGATCTGTAGAGCCATGCTCACCGGGGCAGCGGGCACCAATACAAAACAATAGAGGAAAGCAACTTACATGGAAAATTGGCAATGTCGTTGCAGCTTGTGGCATCGTACACAAGCTACTATTTGCTTTTACTCCACTAAACTTGCCTTCTTATTTCTGCTCCATTGCTGCCGCCACTTCTCTGAAACGTGCGATACGCTCTTCCGTAGCCGGATGACTGGAGGCGTAGCCATAGACGGTTCGTAACCATTTGGGCGTCGCCTCTACCCCGGATCGTTTGCGACGCTTGCTCATGTCTTCCAGCACATTTGCCAGATGCTTGGACGAAATACCTTTTTCCGTGAGTGCGGCAATGGCATAGGTATCAGCCTCGATTTCCATTTCCCGGCTGTATTCCTGACCGACCAGAGCTGCCGGGGCAAGGGCTGCGACTGAACTAAAATCACCGAACAGACTCCCCATAGCAACAGTGACCAAACCTTTGTGCACCAGGCGGCGCATGGCATGGCGGTTTTGTATATGGCCTATTTCATGTGCCAGTACACCTGATAATTCATCTGCCAGCGCATTTGTCAATTGATTGCCACTATTGCCAACGATGAGCGTGACTAACTGATCTGTCACGACTACCGTCCCGCCCGGCAGGGCAAAGGCATTGGCACCAATTTCTGGCGCATCACGCACTTCCAGATGAATAGGGACAGCTGAATCTTCAGGACGCAGGCGGCGAATTAATTGCTCGGCTTGCGCAATCGTGCGGTCATCAAGCTTGCTCGGCTTCAGCAGGACCTGGTCAAGTAAATTGATGATCTCGCTACCAAGCGCACGCTCATAACTGACGGGAACAAACGAAGCGATCTTGTCTGCCAATACTGGCATCCCCCATTTATACCCAGAGAACACGATGCCAGCCATGACGATAATAGCCAGCAAGGCTGCCTGCCATTTGTGCTGCCAGCGTTGTATGGTAGATGGTGTGTAGCCAAGGTGGGTCAGCAGATTTTGCTTGTCGGCCTGCGCATAAATTTCGCAATGGCTGCCATCTGCAAAATTCAATATGCAGGGGGCATCCTGGAAAGGTTCTTCCAGTTGCATCTGGTTTTTATCTACCAGACGGTCGATGCCCTCTCCAGTCAGACTGATACCGCTAGCTTGGAAATGCAGAACTACCTTATGCAGCATAGCCTGGCGATGATCAAAATAATGTGCTTGTATCATAAATGCTCTCTACCAGGACAAATCAAAACCAAACAAATCTGCACTACTGTCGCCGCTGGCTTGACCAACCTGCCCTGACTTTCCTGCCTGAGCAACTTGTGCATGCTGCATTGCCAGTAATTGCTCAAGGCCAACAGCTTTCAAACTGACATGTTGCAAACGGAAACGGTAAACATTCACCACTGCAAAAGGTCGGTATAAACCCAGCGTCAGCAGTGTCAGGAACAGGTTTTTCAATTGCAGAAAATAATAGGCTATGTAAGGCAGGTGCGAGTCTATTTCCACTCCAGGGAAGCGAGTGGCATTCCAGGACTTATTCCAGATTTTGACTTGCAGCAGTGTGCTGCCACTGAGGAAGATGGCATAAGCAAGCAAGACGACCAGAAATCCCGCTGGAATCAAAACCCAGCTATAGGCTTCCATAAAAATTCTATAGCTCTCTGCCGCATGATTTTTGAAGGAAGCAAAGAAGATCGCAGTGCCCATACCGACCAGCATGACAAAGATCAGCAAGCTCAGGCCAATGATGAAATAAGACAGGAAAAAAGACCCTTTGGTAAGGCTGCAACTACTCTTTATTCCGGCAACAGCAAGCCCGTTGTGCTGGTACATGCGCATGCGCGCATGCAACCAGGGCCAGCTTAAATAAGGGATGAATGCGAACACCATGATGCCAGGCTTATGTGGTATCAACACACCGAGTAAACCCGGCAATAACACCACCAGGCCAACCGGCAAGTAGGTAGCATAAGCGCCAGCTAGCGTGCCATGAAATTGACAACGCAGGCCCATAAAACTGGTATTACGCAAGCGGAAACGCAAAGCACTACGCATCATCCATGGCACACCCAGCAAGAAAATAGCAAACAGACTGAGCGCCAGCGCTTTGGAAAACGTGAACAGGTAGTGATAGCAAAACAGCAGTAGCACTGCAATGATCCGGCCACGAAATATGGTCATAGGATCGCCATGAAAATTGAAGGCCGCTCCGTTTAGCTGCGTATTGCGGTCAAAATACTTGAGCCGTCGCACCTTGGCCCAGGCAGAATAAATACCCAGGGTTGCCAGACTCAGGCACAGATTGACGATCCAGATGCGGAAGTATTCTTTGCCTGTGCCTGTAAATGAAGGCTGGTATTCAGTCTGCTGTTCTATGATCTCTGCAGAATCGGCGACGGCCGCATCAGCATGTTCTGGAAAAGTCGTGGCGGCCAGATTCTCTGGCGCAAGCTGCCACCTACCTGTGGCCTCGGTTTGTATTTGCATGCCTGAATTCTTTGTGATCTATCCGACTTATTGACAATTTCCAGCCGTGTTGGCAGAGACATCAAAAATAACATAAAATTAGCATTTTTGTAAAATTTTGTTACATCGATAGAGTAGAAACTTTTGACATGGCGATGGAAGACATCATCTGCCATGCACATGGCAACACGAAGGAGGCTGACACCACACCCGCGCTTGGTTGCAGTATTGCGTGGAATAAAATCAGGCTTCAGCGATGAAATGCATGCTGAACACGTCCATTTCCATCAGGTCGATTGCCACGGCAAATCATGGCATCTCAAGGATAAAACACACCCACATGAAAGCCCGCTGCCTTGACTGCCGGCAGTTCAAAATACAGCTTGATGTTTTGTTCACCACCTGCGGCAAAGCCTTTTTCCAGCTTGTCTTTTTCGGTCAGGTAATCAGCGGGTGTAAAGGCGCGCTGCAGCAGAGGCTTGTCTTTGATGTCGTTCAGGACCAGTTCGATATTCGGCCAGGTTTGTGCCACATCACTCTGGTTTTGTATTTGCATGACCAGCATAAAGACATTGCGTTCCGGTGCCAGGTTTTGCAATTCATTGGAATCGACGACTATCTTTTCTATCTGAGCAGGCAAAGTCACCTGGCAATTCAGATAGGTGCATGCCTGCAGCAACCAGGGCTTGCTTTGAGGTAGACGGGCCGCCAGATGATTGCGCAAAATGTAGGCAGACTGAGCCAGCAAGAGCGGCATTAGCAAGACTATCATCAGCACCAGCATGATATTGGCCATGCGTTTGCGGCCACGCTGCTTTTCTGCCTGGATGACAAAATTGGGCTTTTCTTGCTCTACTTCCGGATCGCTGCTGGAATCCTCACTAATGGCAGCCTGCCTGGCCAGAGCAGATTCTGCATTCCCTAAATGCGGCTCCTTGTCTGCTACTTCTTCGACAGCATCATTGAGTGAAACTGCATCGCCAGGTTCGGCAACATCGCCATGGTCTTTGTGACGCCACACCTTGCTGATACTGCTTGCTGACAGCATTTCAGTGGCTGCAAACTCATTTGCCTTATCGTCTGCCTTGTCATTTGTCTGGGCAATTTTTTCATTTGTCTCTTCCGACACTTCACTTACTGACCAGTCGGCAGTGGGCGGGTCCATCAGCGCGGCCCGGGTTTCCAGCTCCATACGGGCAATATCGGTCTCGTGCACTTCTTCAACTGGCAAAAAGAAACCGCCATCCCCCAAATCAAAATCGAGTGCCGATGAAGTACCGAGTGTGGGCTCTTGTCTGGAGACTGCTTCGGCTTTGTGAACGACGTGCTTGGCTACAGCAGATTGCTCTGCCGCTGCCGGGACAGGCTTCACCAATTGTGGAGCAGCTATAGTACTGGCAACTGGCGCTGGCGATATTGACTGGACTGGGTTTACTGCGGCCTTGACATCCCTGGGCATGTCAAAAGTCTCTGCCTCAAATTCCAGTTCTGCCTTGCTAATGGCGGCCAGTACTTCAGTAGCTGGCCTGGCAGTAGCACTACCTGGTTTGCCTACAGGTGCAGGTCTTTCAGGCGGCGCCAGACTGTCGGGCAAGATCGCGTTGTCTTCCGGCAGCGCGGCTGGCGGAAAAAAGCGGCCAACAGGAGCAACGGGGATCGGCGGAATAATCCGCGTTTGCTCGAAATCCGGTTCGGGTTCTATCAGCGATGCCAGGTATTCTTCTGTTACTGGTTTGGCTTCCGTTTTAGCTTCCGCTTTGTTTTCTGCTACAGCTTTGCTGACAGTAGCAGGTATGACAGGTTTTGCTGTTGGTGCTGATATTGGCTGTGCTGCACTGACTTGCGGCTTGGCTGGCGCAACGGGTGTGACTGGTTTAACACTGGCCGCTGCTATCACTGGAGCAACGGCAGGTGATGCAGCCGTCAAACTTGTGGCGCTTGCCACGTTTGCTGGCTTGGTGGCCGCTGGCACAGGTACAGGTTTTTGCCCTTCGCCAGGCAACAGGTTTTCAACAGCATTAAAGGTTTGCTGGCATGAGCCACAGCGCACCAGGCCCGCATGCAACTTCAACTGATCATTGGCTACCTTGAAGGCAGTCTGACAGTGGGGGCAGCGGGTCGCCAGTGCCATAGTCGCCTCAGTTACTCAAAGAGCCCGACAACGCGACCCAGCCTTCATGCTCAGCCCAGACTGTGAGCTTGATGAAAGGCGCATACGCTTCTGCCACTTCTTCAGCCTGCCTTGCCAGCACGCCTGAGAGTATCAGCGACCCACCAGATGCCACACGGCCAGCCAGCATCGGTGCCATCAGCTTCAAGGGGCTGGACAGGATATTGGCCACGACCACATCAAATTTCTGCGATGCCGGATGGGCTGCACCAAAACCTTCTGGCAACGCATATTCGATCTGGCAGTTATTGCGTTCAGCATTGAAGTTGGCAGATTCTATGGCTTGCGGATCAATATCCACACCGATGACATTGGCCGCTCCCAGCTTGCTGGCGACCATGGCCAGAATGCCGGAACCGCAGCCATAATCCAGCACCGACAGATCCTTGGGCGCATGCGCTTCCAGCCATTCCATGCATAGTTTGGTGGTCGGATGGCTGCCAGTACCAAAGGCCAGGCCAGGATCAAGTTCCAGGATCAGGGCATCAGGATCAGGCGCATCATGCCAGCTAGGCACAACCCAGATATTCTTGCCGATATGGATAGGGGCAAATTGTGATTGCGTCAGTCGCACCCAGTCTTGCTCTTCCACATTGCGGGTGATGTAGGCTGGCACAACAGTCAGGCCGATGGCAGCGGCAGCTTCAGCCACCAGTTCAGCATGATCCGAGTCGATATCAGCGAGTGCAACTACGCGACTGCGGTCCCAGGCAGCTTCATCAGGCTCCATGCCGGGTTCGCCAAACAGCGGTCGTTCAGCATCCGTACCTTCATCGGCGTCTTCTACGGAAACCGACAAGGCACCCGCATCCATCAGAGCATCCGACAAAGCCTCAGCCTGCTCGCGCGCTACTTCTATGACTATTTCTATCCAGCCCATATTGCTACTTTCTTATACGACGTTATTACTTCCAGAAACCTCAAGACCCAAGAGCGCACCACAGAGACACTGAGACACAGAGAAAATCAAGAGAAAAAATTCATCATCGACATAAACGCTGTGCTCTTCAACAATTTGGAATTGCGGTGCTTATTTAATTTAATACGTTAAAACATCTCAATAGCAAAAAGCTTACCACAGAGGTTCTATAACAAAGCCAAAAGCACAGGGAAAAACTTGTGTTTTCTCTGTGCTTCTTTCTGACGGAATTCTTGCATCCCGTCTATTCCCGAAGATAAAACCTGAGCTACAAATTCTTTATCTCATTACGACCGTAAAGAAAGCTCTGAGAAAGCGTAGCGAGCAGCGCTAGTTTGGGTCGAGAAGCACAGCCGTACTTAAGTACGGTAAGCATCGCAGGCCCAAAATCGCGTTGCGCTTAGCTTTATCAGGGCTTACTTGGATTTCTTCGACAACTCCGGCATATCTGCAAGCTTATGCTCAAGGTAATGAATATTCGTACCACCTTCAATAAAGCGGGCATCTATCATCAGCTCGCGATGCAGCGGGATGTTGGTTTGTATGCCTTCTACCACCATCTCTGACAAGGCGATCTGCATACGGCGTATTGCCTGTTCACGGGTTTCACCATAGGCGATGACCTTGCCTATCATGGAATCATAATTCGGCGGCACGAAATAACCAGCGTATGCATGCGAATCCACCCGTATGCCAGGGCCACCCGGTGTATGCCAGGAGGTGATGCGGCCTGGTGATGGTATGAACTTGAACGGGTCTTCGGCATTGATACGGCACTCAATGGCGTGGCCCTTGAGCATGATATCGGTTTGCTTGAAGCGCAGCTTTTCATTGAAAGCTATACGTATCTGTTCTTGCACAATATCGACACCGGTGATCATCTCGGTCACCGGATGCTCAACCTGTACGCGGGTATTCATTTCGATGAAATAGAATTCGCCGTTTTCGTACAGGAATTCAAAAGTACCTGCGCCACGATAATTAATCTTGCGGCATGCAGCGGCGCAACGGTCACCGATTTTTTCTATGATCTTGCGCGGGATGCCAGGTGCTGGCGCCTCTTCAATGACTTTTTGATGGCGGCGTTGCATGGAGCAATCGCGCTCGCCCAGCCAGATGGCACTACCATGCTGATCAGCCAGTATCTGGATTTCCACGTGACGCGGGTTTTCCAGAAACTTTTCCATATACACTTCAGGATTACCAAAGGCAGCACCAGCTTCTGACTTGGTCATGGTGACCGCGTTCAGCAGGGCGGCTTCAGTATGCACCACGCGCATGCCACGTCCACCACCGCCACCGGCAGCTTTGATGATGACAGGGTAACCAACCTTGCGGGCAGTTTGCACGATGACTTTAGGGTCGTCTGGCAATGCACCTTCAGAACCTGGCACACATGGCACCCCAGCCTTGATCATGGCATGCTTGGCCGATACCTTATCACCCATCAGACGGATGGATTCAGCACGCGGGCCGATGAAGACAAAACCGGATTGCTCTACACGTTCAGCAAAGTCGGCATTTTCAGACAAAAAGCCATAGCCTGGATGGATAGCCTGGGCATCAGTCACTTCAGCAGCGCTGATGATGGCTGGCATGCTCAGGTAACTTAAATTCGAGGGTGCCGGGCCTATGCAAACAGATTCGTCGGCCAGCTTCACATACTTTGCTTCGCGGTCGGCTTCAGAGTGCACGACCACGGTTTTGATACCCATTTCGCGGCAGGCGCGCTGTATACGTAGCGCGATTTCACCACGATTGGCGATAAGAATTTTTTCAAACATGATTTAACTTTGCGGTGGCAATGGTTGCAATTGCATGAGCAGAATACCCTGTTCAGCGCTGTTTGCCCTCAACACGGGCAGGCTTGAGCAGTCAGTTCGCGCACGCGCGCCTGGATCAGCCAATCACGAACAGCGGCTGGCCGTATTCTACAGGCTGACCATTTTCAACCAGAATCTGTTTGATCGTACCGCTGAAATCGCTTTCGATTTCATTCAGCAATTTCATTGCTTCAATAATGCAGAGGGTGTCGCCAGCATTGACGCTCTTGCCGATATCAGCAAAAGGAGCAGCGCCAGGGGAGGAGGAGCGGTAGAAAGTACCAACCATAGGGGATTTAACAATATGACCATCTGGCACGACCGGGGCGGCTGCCACAGGCGCGGCGGCTGGAGCTGCTGGCATCATTTGATGCTGGGGTTGCTGCATCATGACTACCTGGTTTTGCGGCATCGCAGAAGATTTGACGATACGGACTTTGCCTTCACCTTCAGTGACTTCCAGTTCAGCGATATCTGATTCTGCTACAAGGTCAATCAGGGTCTTGAGTTTTCTTAAATCCATGTGGAATCCCCTTGAAAAAAGTGGTTCTGAATTAATTGGGACGCGCAATACTGAGCAGGACAACAGCCCGGAAATCGCCGCCGAAGTTTGGATTATATACGAAATAAACTGAAATTATCAGCAAATTACGCGAAGATACGAGAATTTAAATATTTTTTAATGAAAAGTCAATCGCCAGGCGGTAACCGTCAGTGCCAAGGCCGCAAATAACCCCTCTGGCAATAGCAGACAAGTATGAATGATGTCTGAACGCTTCTCTTTGATGTACATTCGATATATGCACTTCAATAAACGGGATAGCAACCCCAGCCAGGGCATCCCGCAAGGCAACGCTGGTATGTGTCAGGCCACCAGGGTTGATGATAATAGCATCGACTTGCTCATTACGGGCGGCATGGATACGATCTATCAATGCGCCTTCATGATTACTTTGAAAAAATGACAAGTCTGCGCCCACTGCTCTGGCCTGTGCTTGTGCCGCTGATTCTATCTCGGCAAGTGTGGTAACACCATAGGTAGCGGGTTCACGCGTGCCTAATAAGTTCAGATTGGGGCCATTCAGCAGCAACAGTTTGCGCGCCATAGTCACATTCAATTTGACGAAGATGGCCGCATTTTGCCGCTAATCGACGCAGATTGGCAAGGAAAACCGAAGCGACTTCTATTTTTCCAAAGAAAATTTGGTGATATCGGCCCGTAATTCTTCCATCTTCAGGCGACCAAGGTAAGATTTCACCACCCTGCCCTCAGGGCTGATCAAAATAGTAAATGGCAAACCACCACCAGCATTCCCTAGCTTCCGCGATAATTCAGAGCCTTCCATGCCGGCAGCAAACAGCGGATAACTTATCTGGTATTTTTTTGCAAATTCAGCAATATTACTTGGACTATCAATGCCTGGCCCCAGAATTTGCACAGACTTGCCCTTGAACTCTTGTTGCAACGCAGACAATTCTGGCATTTCCTGCACGCAAGGTGCGCACCATGTTGCCCAAAAATTAACTACCAGAAACTTGCCCTGCCACTGCGCCAGCGTCTGGCTCTTGCCCTCGCTATCCTTGAACTGCTGAGCCATCAACTGGGCCACGGCCTGGTCTGCGGGTGGTTTGGGTGCCATCTGGCGGTTGCCTACGTAGACACCCAAACCGGCAAACGCCACGCCCAGGACCAGCGCCAGGGCAATAAACTTCTTGTTCATAGATATAGACTCACATATAAGCTGATCACGGCTCAAGGCGAGGATATTAGCCTAGCTGGAAGATTTATGCTGAAATGCTTGCTAACCTAGCGGGATTTCAGGCATGCCCTTGGTATTTTGGTATTATTCTCAGCTTTCACCTGTCGACAGACGCACTTACCAATGCTCTGACGGCCAGCAGTATGTGCCACAACCACCCTCTGGATAGTTTTAATGAATTCAATTTATCATGACGCCATTGCCTGCATCAAACTGCCTGCTAACGGTGACACCGGTGCAGCAAGCAATATTCCAGAGGATCAGGAGATTTATCAACATGCTTCCGGTGCCGGACTGGGACTGGACATCGTGTACGTTCATATAGAAGACGGGCAGCACATCCATCTGAAAAAGTATGATGTGCAGCATGCAGGCTATACAGCAAGAGATCTTTACCGGACTGGCTTGCAGAATTTATGGAAAAAGTCCGTTACCCATTTAAAGATGCACAAGAACGGCCCCATACGCAGCATCACTACGGATGGCCATTTTGAAGCCTGCCTACTACTGATCAGTGAATTATGGGACAAGCGACTCGCCTCGCTGGCCGAGAATGGCTTCATGGTCGCCATCCCCAACCGCAATACACTGGCATTTTGCGACAGCAAGTCTGAAGAAGGGATACAGGCGCTCAAAGACCTCATCAGGCACACCCATGAGAGCGCAGAGCATTTGCTGACTACCTCACTCTATCAGCGCCAGGGCGGCAAATGGACAGAGATCAAGACAGGCATCAATGTCACCAGAGCCGAAACCCTGGAACAAGCCCATGCCCGCTTGCATGAAGGCATGCTGGCCAATGCCGAAGTATTGCGCAATATCGCCAGAGATCATTTCCAGATAGAGATAGACTATGACATCGGCGGCGTGCGCTGGGTCAATCATTTTTTGGAAAACACGTACAAAAACGGTTCCACGCAAGACCACAAAAATATCATCCTCTTCGCCGGGGCCTTTGTTGGTCAGTGCATAGTCCGCAGCATAGGCGGCAATTGGGACTGGCATGGCGATGACTATGTCATCCGTACCGGAGATGACAAACTCTTCTCTCCCTGTAGCAAAGTAGCCAAACAACTGGCATGTGGTCAGGATGGCGAAGATTCAGTGCTGGGCTTGTATAAAGTCATCAAGGACATGTATCCGCCTGTCCTCAGCAAGGCCCAGCGACTGTTGCTGACACTTTACAAACGACATGCAGACTACGAGTTTCACATAGCAAGTGTATTAGACCAGCGATTGCAATGGCTGCGGGTCACTGACATGGATAGCAATCTGGTCCATGTCCAGCACCCAATAGAAGAAAATGGCGAGAACAACGGAAACAGTGCGAACAACGCAGCTACGCCAGCTAGCACCTGTTTTTATCTGCACCAGATGCGCAGTTACTATGTGCGCTCATCCAATGGCAGCTTCGTGCATGCAGAAGGTATCAGCGAATCACTTGCCAGCCTGCTGCCCGACGATGTCAGAAAACACATTGCAGCAGACAAAATCATCAGGACCATGTACCGCGACGCCGAGCTGCGACAAGAGCAATCTTTCGCGACTATCCGCTTGCAGAAATATCAGGGCGACAGTGACACTGACGATGTCTACGTGATTGGTCTGAAAAACATATCAAACGAAAAAATTAGAGTGCAGCAATTCGCCCACTTTCATTTTGAAGCAGACCAATGGCTGCTCGCGACTTCATTGCAGACTTATTATCCATCCTCTGAATTCGTCGACTGGTTTGAACTAAGCTCGGCATGGATAAAGCCAGGGCAGGAAGTGACGGCCATAGGCAGGCTGGGTCCACCACATACACTGTGGGCTTTCATGGGCGAAGCAGAAAATGGTGCATCTTTTACCACCAGCCTGGTCGTCCCTGCAGTAACTGTGCCTGCAGGCAAACGACAATCGGATGCAAAACGCCAGCGCTGCCAGTACTACACCCCTGGCAGGCCAGCAGATACAGAAATGAGCCGGATACTCGCCGAATTGCAACTCAACCTCAGTCGCAACCGAAGCGGCATGGATGCTGAAATACTCGACAGAATAGCCGCAGACAAACCCGACTGGATGGAACATGACGAACCCTTGCTGGAAACCATACTTGAGCAAAGACGTCTGATGAAGGAAGGTCACATCGTCTGGGCGGCACTGGTGCAGGCCAATAGCCTTTTGTTCAAGGAAGGGGAACACGATCATCCAGCCATGCTGGTGTATAGCGACGACACGCACTTTGACAGCCGCCCGCAGGAGTTGCGTGCGATCGCTGACCAGATCTATCAATTGAAAAGAACAGAGCCTGAAGATCATGAAGAAAGGCTGGTGGCAGCCCGTGTGACAAATGAAATGGACCGCAGCATGGGATGGCAGTTACCAGACCTGCTGACAGACAAAAACGTCAGGAGCGCCGCTTTCATGGTATTTCGCAAGCACATCCCGAATGGTATCTTGCAGGCAGCAGTATTCCCTGTCCTGGTCCATCCCGCCACCGCAGCCGTAATGATAGTCCCGGTTGCATTCTGGCCAGTATCACTGACCACCATGTGGCGGCAGGGCAAGCTGACATTTTAAACCCCTCTTTCAATCGCTAGACAGTATCCGCTTCATGGAAACGGATACTGTCTAGCTCTGTCTTCCCCCTTAAGCCTCGATATCCATGAGGAAAATGGCAGCGCTCCAATTGTTTGCGTCCAGGCCTTGCAGTGCTTTGCGTAACTGCCCCTCAAGCATAGCACTCGCCACCGGGTCAGCCGATGCACCCCGTAACTGTTGAACAGACATGCGCTCTGCCGGGCTCTCCTGCAAAACCTTGCTTGGCTCAGTAGATGACAGGAGCATTTCGAGCATTTCATGTTCAGCCATGATACCCAAAAAGAGCCTGGCTACATCCCTGCTACTCAACTTGTCCTTGCAGTCTTCCCAGATTGCCAGCTCCAGCCATTCAATGACGGCTTGCCCCAATTGCATGATCTTGAGCCCTGCAATACTGACCGGCCACAATTGCTCATCAAAGTACCTAAGCAATAATGTCAGGCCCAGAGGTGTCAGCCCTTGATAGTGCATGTCCTCGCGATAGACTCTGGCAGCATCAAAGGCATTCGCATAGTCAAAAAATTCCTGCATTGCTTGTTCATCTATCTCCAGCCGCGCTACGCGCGAATCAGGTTTGCAACTGATATCGAAGGAAATGTAACTATCGCCATCCACTGCATCAGGCGGACTACGCTTCGACAATTTTTTGGATATCGATCTTGTACGGAACACGTCGGGCGCAGAAATACTGGGCATCGCCATTGTAGCTACTGGTGCACATGGAGGACACGCGGCAGCTCCAGCAGCTACAGCAGCCATGCCGCCCCAGCCTGCAGGCAACATATGCGCCACTTCTATCAGGGCAGGCATATCAAGTGCTTTATCTTCTTCCGCCCTTTGTTCCACGATCAGGAAACTGGTTTCTTTAGAGATCAATTGGTATTGCACGGCCAGTTCCTGCACGATCGATTCTTGCCCCGCCACCCCTTGCATGCCAGATAAATAAGTCGCGGCAGCCAGACGTGACAGACTGGTTTCTGATTGCAACAACTGAGTCAACTCCAGATGGCCTATCTCGATTTCCTCTTGGCCCGGTAAGCGGGCAAACAGTTTCATTGAGCCAGAAGGTTTTTCGTGCAAGAGGTAAAACATGTTAAGGGTCTCGCCTTTGAAGACGCTTGCAGGCAATGCCGTTGACCACAAAGGCTGGCAGGAGAAGCCAGTATTGATGCGGATATCTTGCCAGACTGGCGAACGCAATTTCATGAACATGCGCAGGATGGCAGGCACCACGTCTTCACCCGGTGCCACATATTCACAAGAGCCACCACTGGCCCTGGCCAGGCGTTCCAGATGCACTTCCGCCGGGCTGGAACCTATGCCTACGATAAACACTCTTTGCCCGGCAGCGCGGGCGCTTCCTATCAAGCTATCGACACTGTCGATTTCGCCATCAGTAATCATCAGTACGTCACTGCGCCCACTGCAATGGATAGCAAAGGTAGATTCCAGCGCCAGCGCCATTTCTGTGCCGCCAAGACTGGCATCGAGTTCATCTACCCAGCGCAGAGCTGCAGTCTTGCTGGGCTTGGCAAATTTCCACATCGCCGGTGAGCGATGCTGGACTTCGCTGCCAAAACGCGACAAGGAAATATGGTCGCCTGCATTCAATTGCCCAACAATTTCTTTCAGTGCCGTGCGCGCTGCCCTGATGCTGTCACCATTCATGGAGCCAGAACAATCCACCAGCAGTTTCACCGCCACATCACTCATATTTTCAGTTGCAATTTGAGGGCAGAAACTGGCCAGCAAAGCGACATGTTCAGTTTGATGAAAATCACGGCCCAGTATGCTGAAAGCCTGCTGTTTGAACTGGTCGACACACAATACAAAATCACGATCCAGATTGCCCTTGCGCGACAAACTCACCATCACGCTGCCATCCCTGGGCATGACACTGATGGCATGACTGGGTGAGGCAATACGTGCGCCAGCTATCTCCCCTTCCAGGCGCAATGTGATATCGAAAGGATACTCAACCCGCACATCATGTTTTGGTGCTGTCAAGCGCTCGAACAGGTTTTGCTTCCTCCCCCTAACTGCTTCTGTCATTTCATAGCGTGGTGCGATCACGGTGGGCACACAAATGCGCAAGGCGTTCATGCCATCCATTTCGGAAAAACGCAGGCTTTGCGCATAACTCATCATCAACGTGCAAGCTTCGCCGGGGACCAGGTTACCTATGCTGAGGCTGTAACTGCGGTCGCCATTTTCTTGCAGCATGAAAGCCGTATTACCTTCAGAAATTGATTCTTCATAATCGATTTCTGCCTTTTTCCTGGGCACGACAACACCGGATAATTTCTTGCCATCCAGCTCGACTTCTATATCCAGCAAAACTGCATCGATGGGCAAAGGAAAGGTGTACAACACCTCAGCATGTTCTTTGTCCGAGGGATTGGTAAAGCTTTGTGTGAGCTGCATTTCCAGCAGCATGCCCTGAATGACACCCGTCGCATTTACTTTGGTCAATGCCATAGCCTGACCCAGGCTGGATTGTATTGTTGCTGTGTTTTGATTAAACATATTCATTCTCCGCCCTAAACCATCGCACTCATGTGTCCTGGCTGGTTTTCATCCGTTCTGCCAATTCAATTGCCTGTCTGACGAATTCCCTGAGCTGCTCCGGGGTCCAACCTGCCTTGCTGGCATCGATCACCAGCTCTACACCGTGCGCAACAGTCAAATGCGTGCAAACAGAAATCGACCCGATTTGCTGTTGTTTCATCTCCACCGGGGCAGGTGCGCCATGCAGCAATTCACGTATGCGCTCCAGTGATACCCCCGCAGAACTCCACTTCTTGATCAGCAACAATTGTTCGAGATGCTGCGCTCCATAACGCGCCGCCCGCGTCCCGCCCTCAGGTTTGCTGACCAGACCTATCTGCATGTAGTAACGCACCGTGCGTACGGACATCTCCGCCATCAAACAAAGTTCAGGAAGCAGATAGCTGCTGTCTATTTCATCAGAAGAAGTATTCATACAGTTATTTATAACAGTTATACTGTCATTATTCAAGTTTACTTTCTTGATGCGAGTACACACACTTACACTCACATCCCAGTGACAGCGTCACTAATGCATGCAATGCCAGCCGTGCAGTTGTTGGTTTCCACCTGATTTATGGACCTGCCTGTGCGCAAGCAGCTAGCCTTTGAATAACAACTATGCCAAACAGGAGGAAAAGGAAAACGTGGAACTAAAGAAGATGACTATCTCAATCTGTTTTTTTGCCATTCTATCTGTTCAGACGCATCACAATTAGTCATTGAGACCCACATTATTGCATTTGCCCATGAGTATCTGTCCTTATCGCTTTTCGGTGCAAACGAAGGAATTAACCTTGCTCATCAGAAATGCTGTTAAGCATGCTCTGAATTCAAGCAAGTACTGCATAGTGGCAGCGATTTACAGTGCAGCAAGCGTTATACATCAACAAATCTAAAATCAATCCTGAGTCAAACATGTCAGGCGTAGTGCTACAGAAACACCTGCCTTATCCTTGGTTGTTAAATGCGAACATATCCCGTATCGTTGCGGCATTACTTCACATCGCAAACAACCATGACGCTTTCACACCTTGCCACCATCCTCAGCTTTTTTCTGCTCTCCAGCACTGCTATCGCGGCGGATCTGGCTTTTAAAAAAATATCTGCCACTGAGTTCGAACTGACGCTCACCAGCGACATCAGCCTGACTGTGGATCAGGCACAAGTCATGATGTCAGATCCGGCGTCAACCCTGTGCGCAGGCAAGATACCGCAATATGGTAAGTATAAATTTTCGGGATCAGAAAACCTGACAGCGCAAAAATCTGCTGAAGAAACACCGGTTTTCCATATGATACAAATGTTGAACTGTGTAGCTGATTTGCCAACGCGTCCTAAAGGCGCCACTCCCACCGTCAGAAAAATAGACAGCGATCAAGAATTCAAACTCAAGATAGAAGGCAAGAAACTGACCACTGCCTATCTGTCTGCCAAAGAAAACGCTTACTACGAAACCGCCTATAACATGCTTAGTCCAAGCATGAAAGCCACCATTAATCCAGAAGAGTGGCAAGCCCTCGCTACCGCTTACCAGGCAAAAATCGGTAAGCTGGTGTCACGTGATCTGTGGCGCGTCACCGTTTATGACAACCCTGTCAATTCATCACAGCCTGGCACCTATATCGCCGTAGACTATGAAACAAAACACAGCATTGCCCCGGTTACCTGCGGCTATGTGGTCTGGTTTCTGGCACCCGACAGTAAAAATCACTTCAGTCTTATGCGTGAAGAATATGGCCATATTTCTGAAGACATCGTCAAATCAACGTCCGCCAGTGACATGGGAAAATTGCGCAAGCAGATGGGGTGTAAGAAATAGATACACGCCTGAAGATGTAGGTCGGATAAAGTATACCCGGATGAGAATAGTGAATGCCGCTTGTTTTCCCGGCCAACTCCCATGCTATCAAGCACTTACTGCGCTTCTACCTTTTTTATGCAAAATTCAGTTTAGTAATTATCACGCACCAGCCACGGTGACAACCTTGCTGCTATATTGCATTATTGATTAACAAGTAACGCACTCTGAGCTTAGGTGTTCAAGTGCTGGACATGCATGAACAAGAAATTACTGATACTCGATCTTGATGAAACCCTGATCTATGCGACTGAACAACAACTCGGCGATGAAGCTGATTTTCAGTTCTTTTCCTATCACGTCTATCTGCGTCCGCATGTGAGGGAATTCATCGCATTTTGCCTGGAACATTTTGAGTGCGCCGTCTGGACTTCGGCTTCGGAAGATTATGCCGCCATCATCGTCAGGCATTTGTTTGGCGAAGAACCGCCACTGAAATTTATCTGGGCCAGGCAGCGCTGTACGCGCGTGTTCAATCCTGAATATCAGGATTTTGAATGGGTCAAGAACCTGCAAAAAGTCAAACGCCGTGGTTACCGGCTTGAGCATATCATCATGCTGGATGACACCCCAAAAAAACTGCGCCGCAATTATGGCAACCTGGTTCGCATCAATATGTTTGAAGGCGATTTGCAAGACCGTGAACTCAAGCACGTCATGCTCTATCTGCAAGAACTGAAACTGGCAGACAATATCCGCAAGATTGAAAAGCGTAGCTGGCGGCTACGCTTTACTGGAGACCCGCAACAAGCCTGACCAATGCTGATGGCGCCGTGCACACCATAGGACATGATTCACTATCTATGTGCTTTCATCTCCTTTATTCAGATTCGTCAGACTCCCCAGCCTGGCAAGGTTCTCGCCATCCAGTCGATAATGTAATCTTTCAGCGACATGCGCCGCGCCCAGGCTTTCATAGAAATTCCGGGCCTTGTCGTTGTATGCCATGACATGCCAGTCCATGCGCGCGCAGCCATTGTTGAGTGCATACCTGGCAGCCCATTGCATGAGTGCTTCTCCCACGCCTGTGCGCCGGGCGTTTGAGTGCACATACAACTCTTTGATAAATAATTGTCCACTTTCTCCCGCCACAGGATTGACGAATGAATGGAAAATCGTGATCGCGATCAAACCTGTGACCATGCCATCATCACGCATGGCAACAACAATGCGCACGGCTGAATCAGCAGCGAGCAGTTGCGACATAAAATGGGCTTTGACGACTTCACGCGTAGCAGCATGCGCGCCGTTGTAATGCGTGCCTATGTCGTACAACAGATCTATCGTCGACTCGTATTGTGCTGCTTGCAGGAAGTTAATATGCATAATATTTTTCTGGTATTTTTTCAGTGATGGTGCGCATGGCGCACCCTACTGGCTGATGTAAGCACCACCTTCACGGCACGATCGTGGTAAACAAATACACTGCAAAAATCACGCAATGGATAGTGCCCTGCATGATGGTCGTGCGCCCTGTCCCCAGTGAGATGGTGGTAATCATCAGCGACAGTAACAGCAGGATCATGGACTTGGCATCCAGACCCAGTGTCAGTGACCAGCCTGTGCTCAGTGAAATCACGGCCACCACCGGTATCGTCAAGCCTATGCTGGCGAGGGCAGAACCCAGCGCCAGGTTGATACTGGTTTGCAGACGGTTGGCGCGGGCCGCGCGAAATGCCGCTACGCCTTCAGGCAACAACACCACGATGGCGATGATGATACCCACCAGGGCCTGGGGCGCACCAGCCGCAGCGACTGCATGCTCCAGCGTGGGGGCCAGGGACTTGGCCAGCAACACGACTACGCCCAGGCACAGCATCAGCAAACCGGCACTGGTCCAGGCCACGGCATTACTGGGCAGGACTGCATGTACCTCTTCATCAGCGACAGCTTCTTCAGGCAAAAAATAATCGCGGTGACGTACAGTTTGCACCAGTACAAAAGTACCATACAAGACCAGAGAGACAACAGCGATGAAAGCAAGTTGACTTGGGCTGTAGACCGGCCCGTGCACAGTCGAAGTGAAATTTGGCAGAACCAAAGTCAGTACGGCCAGTGCCGCCAGCGTTGCCAGTGAAGTGCTGGCACCTTGCAAGCTGAAACTTTGCTCCTTGTGGAGGCTGGCACCAGCCAGCAAACACAGGCCGATAATGCCATTGAGAATAATCATGATGGCAGCAAACACGGTATCACGCGCCAGGCCGGACGTGGCTTCACCACCTGCTAGCATCAGCGAGACGATCAGGGCAACTTCTATCAGCGTGACGGCCAGAGCCAGCAAGAGCGTGCCAAAGGGTTCGCCTATCTTGTGTGCAACCACCTCAGCATGATAGACAGCGGTCAGCACACCGCCAAACAAGGCAATGGTTAGCAGAACGACATAAAGCTGTGCAGTGATCAACAAGCCGCCACCCAGAACAATCCAGGTAGCAAAAGGCATGATGATGGACCAGCGCGGCAATGTGGCAGACTTAGTCATGCTTGCTCCTCGTTGTTTCTGTCGGAAAGGATGTTAATGTCATCATTGGCAGTTAGCATCGGTGCTACTGGCTTCAGCTACGCCATAACGACTTTGCACCATATACACACCCTGCGCTGTCGGGCGCAACAGCAGCAGATGGCTGAAACTGCTTTCACAAAAGTCTTTCATGGCGGGCGCACCCAGAGCGCTGGCAATGGCAGGCACAGTATTGCTGTGCCCTACTACCAGCACCACGCCAGTGCTGGCACGCACCGCAGCCACAACTTCATTGATATGCTCGGCACCGCGTTTTGCCCCCAGCACTTGCGGTGTGATGCCCCTGGCCTGCGCCAGCGGCAACGCGGTTTCACGCGTGCGTTTGAATTGGGTGGTGAAGATGTTGCTGACAGCACTGTGTTGCAAAGCTATTGCAAGGGCCTGCGCCCGCGCCTGGCCAAGTGCAGACAAGCTGGGGTCAGCCAGATTGTCCGCCGATTTTTCAGCATGGCGCACCAGGATAATCAAATCAGGCTCGGCTTGCACCGTGAAAGGTAACAACAAGGTGCAACACAAGGCAAACAAAACGGCGGTGGATTTTGGCATGGGTGGCTTCAGGCAAGGAAAATAGACAGTGACAATTCAGACCCGTGAATTTTACTACGTCAGCATGTTATGCTTGAGCTATCTGAAACAGGCAAGAATATTTTCATGAAATTACCTGGCAATAAAGCTCTTTTTGCGATCTCCCTACTTGCCGGTGCGCTGACGATTGTTGGCATGGCACTCTATTCGCGTCTGAACACGACTACCGCCGCTGCAGTAGCTCCTGCACCGACAACCCGCCATCTGCATGGGGATATCCGTGTCACGGAACAAATCACGCCGCAAAGTATTGCAGCATTCAAGCAGCAAGGCATACAGTCGATTATCGCCATGCGCCCGGACGGCGAAGTAGCCGGCCAGCCAAGTGCAGCCGCTATCGAAAAAGAGGCGCAGGCTGCCGGGCTGAAGTTTACTTACATCCCCATACCGCATGGCGACATCCCGGATACCAGCGTGACTGCCTTGCAGCAAGCCCTGGCAAAAAACCAGGGCCAGATATTACTCTATTGCCGCAGTGGCAGCCGCGCTGCCCGCACCTGGAGCCTGGTCGAAGCATCGCGTACTGGCGGCCTGGACGCCGCCACCATAATGGCCGCAGTCAAATCCGCCGGACTAAAGGCAGATGACCTCGAGGGCTTGATAAAAAAACGTATCGCTACCCGCGGTGATGGAGGTAAATCATGAGCGACAGCTCAACAATAACACTGGATATTAATCAGCAAACAGTAACACAGCCATCTCTCACATTATGGCAAATTTTGTACAAAGCCCTGCTTGTTTTCGCTGGCCTGCTATTGGGAGCTTTGGCAGGCGTTTTCATTTGTTTATCTGCGGGCTGGATTGAGTTGTGTTGAATCTCATGTTTACTAATTTGCGTCACATATCATCCCTGGCAATTGCCAGCGTATTCCTCTTTTCCAGCCCTGCCCATGCAGACGTACTGGATGAGGCCATACAGGCGGAAATGCAGCGTCAGCAAATACCTGGTCTTGGTCTGGCAGTGGTCAAAGATGGAAAAATCGTGCGTGAGCAAGGATATGGCTGGGCCAATCTGGAGCATCAGGTGGCGGTCAGCGAAAAGACCATCTTCCAGTCAGGCTCCGTCGGCAAACAATTTACTGCTGCACTGGTGCTCTTGCTGGAAAAGGATGGCAAGCTCAAACTCAATGATCCGGTATCCAAGTATTTAAAGAATACACCTGCCAGCTGGAAAAATATCCGCATCCATCATTTGCTGAACCATACCTCGGGCCTGCGCGATGCCGAAGAAAAAATCAATTACCGCAAAGATTACCGCGATCAGGATTTGATCAGGATTGCCGCCTCGGTGCCGCTTCTGTTTCAGCCAGGTGAGAAATGGTCATACAGTAATACCGGCTATCATTTACTGGGCTTTATCTGCAATCAGGTTGGCGGCAAGTTTTATGGTGAGCAGCTAAGGGAAAGAATTTTCCAGCCGCTGGGCATGAGCACACGCATCATCAGTGAACGTGATCTGATCATGCACAGGGCGGCTGGTTACGACGTGGTGGACGGGCAATACAAAAATCAGGACTGGGTATCCCCCAGCCTGAACGCCACGGCTGATGGCAGCTTGTATCTGACTGCACATGACCTGGCCTTGTGGGATATTGGCCTGCAAGGTGGGCAAATCCTCAGCACCAGCATGAAGCAAGCCAGTTGGACACCGGTCAAACTCAACAAGGGCGGCAGCTATCCATATGGCTACGGCTGGGGAATGTCCAAGTTGAAGCAGTACACCATACTTGATCACGATGGCGCATGGCAGGGTTTCACGACACAATTCAGCCGCTTCGTTGAACCAGGTTTGACGATCATCGTCCTGACAAACCGCTCAGGAGCAAGCCTGGGACGTTTCATTGATATCGTCGCTGCCAGTTATCTGCCAGACTTGCAACTGGAACAGGAACAGGAACAGGGCAAGCCGGACGGGAAGAAATAAGAATGTCCGGGCTACCCTGGCGCAATCGTTTAGTCAAATACGAAATGAAAATTATGAACAGAAACACGGCCATCAACAATAACTCAGAACACTAGCCCGCACTCCCCATGATCAAGCTTATGCGCATCACCAATCTGGTACTCATGCTACTTCTGGGTCTCTCGACGTCCTTTACTTTTTCAAAAACCCAGTACAGTAACAGCGCTGAAGCTGTCGGTGCACTTTTTGGCGTTTTCCTGATCCTGTCATTTTATTTTGTTCCATGGCTTGCCCTCTCCAGTCATAGCACTTTGCGCCGCCTGCGTTTTGCCAAGAGATATGGCTTCATCAGCCTGGTGATTGCCCTGCTCTTTGTCGTCGTTTTCGTAGCATCAGGACAGCAGCTTGATATCGTCATGGTTCTAGGACTTGGCCTTATCTATGGCTTACCCTTGATGTTGAATTTCTTTGCTTTTGATAAAAAAATTCAGGACATCAAGCTTAAGGTAGAGCAGGCAGCCGTCAATGCCGGTAGCATGGCAACAGCAAGCTCGCATGATGTCGACGTGACCAGCGTGGCACAGGATGTACGTCAAAAGACTAACTACATGCTGGCACACTGGCGCGGCAATATGTCACTGGCCCAGTCCTACTGGATCAATGGCGTACTCCTGGGTAATATCGTCTTGGGTATAGTCGCCATTGGCATCATCAGTGTACTGGAAAAGTCAGGCATCTCGCTACGTGCACTGGCTAGCGCCATTATTTTCTGTTTTTTTGTCGCCAGCCTGATCTGGCTGTGGTCTATGGTTGGCATCGCCCGTTCTGCCAGCAAGCATATAACCAGAGGCGGCTCTGGCTGGCTTGCCATACTGGCGCAACTATCGGTCGTGCTCGGCATGGTCGCCATGGCGACCACGGCCGTTGATTCTCATCTCCCCAAAATGCAGGAACTTTTCCTGATCGCCAGCGGCAATGACAGCATGCCCAAGGTCACCATCACAGGTTCAGCTCAAGGCGACATGCTGACACTAAGGGGAACGCTGGGTGAAGGTAGCAGTACCAGCTTTGCAGAATTCATCAAAGCCAGCCCGCAGGTCAAAACCATCATTTTGAATTCACCTGGTGGCCGCCTGCTGGAAGCACAGAAAATTGCCGACCTGCTCAAAGCGAGGGGGCTAAATACCTACGTTGAAGAGCAATGCGCAAGTGCCTGCACCTATATTTTCCTGGCAGGCCAGGATCGTGCTGCGACACCCAACGCCAGCATAGGCTTTCATCAACCCAGTTTCCCTGGTATCCATGGAAATGAAAAAGAGTTGGCGACCCAGGCCATGTTGAACAGATATCGACAAGCCAATCTTCCCGAAAAGTTCGTCCAGCGGATCGGCAGAACCAGTTCAGAAGACATGTGGTACCCAAGCCGGGAAGAATTGCTGGACGCCGGCGTCATCACCCGCACCTCACTTGGCGGCGAGGCCGGCTCTACACTCTTCTCTGACATGCACACCCGCGATGACCTCTTGCAAGCACTACGCGATAACAGAATGTGGCGTATCTACGAACAACGTCACCCTGGAAAAATGGAGGAACTCGGCAACCAGATATGGAAGATGAAACTGCAAGGGGCTGACCAGCAAGCTTTGCAAACTGCTTTACAGTTGCCACTCAAAAATGCATACATCAGCGCGCTGAAGTCAGCACCAGATGCCTATGTCGCCGAATATGGCATCCTGCTCCTTGATCAATTGAAGGCAGCCAGAGATGTCAGTCCAGACGCCTGTGCCAAATTCATCAAAGGCCAGCTCAACATTCACCGCACTCTGCCGAGAAGCATTATTATTCGCGACCGCGCCCTCATGGAAAAAGTCTTGAGCGCCACAGAAAATGGCACCAGCTATGCCATGAACTCACCAGAATTTGCCAAGGCCGCAAGCAAGCTGATGAACTTCATGAGCCCGCTGCACCAGCGAGTGACGCAAGATCTGTCAGCCTTCAACAAACAACCTGAATTGCAATGCGAAGCCTCGATCGCCCTGTACCAAAACATCCAGCGCTTGCGCGAGAAAGACCGGCATGTGGTGTTGAGCGGGCTGGTGAATGCGAAGTAGCCTGCGCTAATCTAGCCATTGTACAAATACAGCACCAGCGTCTTTTCCGGGCTGACCACGATCAGGCCTACCCGCCCATAGGCATAATAACTGCCTGGGCTGTTGATGATGGCATTCGCCTCAGCTGCCACTGAGGGCTTGATGGTGAGGCAAAATCCATAGGTGCAAATGTAATCATCAATATCCATGCGCCCGGATTCTTTATTCACTGTCCAGGATTCTGTAGGCGCAATGGGAGTGACAGCCCAGTTTTCATAGCTACCACGCCAGTCGCGGCTTTGCTGGTTCTGGTTCGCTGGCATGTCCTTGAAGAAGTCGATACCACGCTTCTTGATAAGCTGCGCAGTAGCGTCTGGCAAAGGATACAGCCTCATCCCCGACTCATTCCCGCCCGGCCCGAATCCCCAGGATTCTTCATTTTGGTAGGCAATCGAGGTAACCCCCAATGCATCCGGCACAGCCTCCAGCATGAACTGGCGCTCATATAGCTTGTAAGCCAGGTAGGGGCCTCCTGTTACCGTCAACGCTAATAATACAAATGTACGACGTGAGAGTTTTTTGTAGAGATAAACGATACCGGCGATGATGAGCAGCGGGATAATGAGGGTTAGTGCCAGGATGAGGTAATGCATGTAGTCCAGATGATAATTACTTCAAAATACAACAAGGCTTCCGTTTGGCATCAAGCCACAAGGCCAGTATCCACCCTCGTACAGAGTGAGCAAGTCACACCAGCGACCAGGTTTGTTGGCCATGCTTTCCATTGCTGCGATACGCGCACAATACAAGGCTGCATCCTTTGCGGCTTTTGTGAAATTGTGGGGACCGCAGGTGATGGCATCATCGGCAACAATACGCAAGGATTTTATGCAAAGCTGACTGATTTCTTTGAGGACGGGACGATAATCAATCTGATTTTCTTCGAGATAATTACGTAAGGCGCTTCCGTGTATTGGGTCACTATCAGTGATACTGCTTGGCAGCCAATCCATGTTGGCAGCGATGCATGCTTCACGTTCGCCTATGTCGGAATTGAAAATTTTTGTAAGCCACGCTTGCAAATTCGGGACTGCTAGCATGCCATCGCCCGGAAAACAATTTCCTATTTGCGAAAACCATTTTGCTTGGATAATGGATTGCTTGATTATTTCTACATTCATGCTTTTATTTTACTTGTGAAGTGTATTTTCCTTATTATTGGGTGATTCATTCATGATGCCAATTTGAAATGAAATCCACGACTCGGTGCGCTGCAGGTTCTCATCTAAAACTCAGATATGCTCAAATCGTATTCGAAAACGTGCGTAATCTGAGGCCCCGTGTTGGGTTGATGAAACGTAGCCTAGCAAAGCCCGACCCAATCTACAGTCTAGAGAATATCTTTCGGATGAACCGTATTATCAATGTCACTCCTCCAACAATAATCAATATACCGAAAAATACAAACCACAAAATTTCGGGAAACAAGAACATCAGAAAAGAACCTAGGCTCGTGGTCTGCCCACTTGAGCCAACATCGGTCCAAGCCCAATATACGAGCAAACCATAAGCCAAACAAGCAAGTGTCAATTTTACGATGGCGCCTACCGCGTTTTCCTCGTCGCTTTTCGCAGTATCCTTTTCATCTGGTGATTCGCTCATAATACTCATTTGAAATTAAATGCATGATTAAGCCAACTGGATGCCCTAGCATATAAACGTACATACCCATCTGAAGCACACATCTATTGCACTCCGCATTCCGTCACGTCTGTGATTTAAGGTACAGTGTTGGGCTGGTGAAGCGTAGGCTGGCGAGGCCCAGCCCAACGTACGAAAACAAGCAGCACTTCCCCCCCTCAATGCGCTTCTTCCCAATTCCCACCCACACCAACTTCAGCAAGTAAAGGCACATCCAGCTTCGCTACATTTGCCATCAGTTCAGGCAATTTTTGTTTGACCAGTTCCAGCTCGGCTTGCGGCACTTCGAGTACCAGTTCATCGTGTACCTGCATGATCATTCTGGATTGCAGTTTGTCTGTTTCCAGCCAGTTTTGCACTGCAATCATGGCGAGTTTGATGAGGTCGGCGGCGGTGCCTTGCATGGGGGCGTTGATCGCTGCGCGTTCTGCACCGGCGCGGCGGGGGCCGTTGGGGGAATTGATTTCGGCCAGCCACAGGCGGCGGCCGAAGACGGTTTCCACATAGCCGTGGGCCTTGGCCTTGGTGCGGGTGTCGGCCATGTATTGGGCGACGCCGGGGTAGCGCTGGAAGTACTTGTCGATGTAGCTTTGTGCGGCGCTGCGTTCAATGCCGAGGTTACTGGCCAAGCCAAATGCGCTCATGCCATAGATGAGGCCAAAGTTGATGACCTTGGCGTAGCGGCGTTGCTCACTCGTTACTTCTGTCAGTGGCACGGCAAAAATCTCTGAGGCGGTGGCGCGGTGGATATCTTCGCCATTGGCAAAGGCAGCCAGCAGGCTGGCATCACCAGAGATGTGAGCCATGATGCGCAATTCGATTTGCGAATAGTCGGCAGAGATGATGACATTGCCTGGCCCCGCCACAAAGGCCTCACGTATGCGGCGGCCTTCTGCGGTGCGTACGGGGATGTTTTGCAAATTGGGGTCATTCGATGACAGGCGGCCAGTGACGGCCACGGCTTGTGCATAATTGGTGTGGACGCGGCCTGTGCTGGCGTTGACCATCTTGGGCAATTTGTCGGTATAGGTGGACTTGAGTTTTGCCAGGCCACGGTATTCAAGCAAGACCTTGGGCAGAGGATAATCCTCGGCCAGTTTTTGCAAGACTTCTTCATCGGTCGATGGTGCGCCGGAAGGTGTTTTCTTGACGACAGGCAGGCCCAGCTTGCCAAAGAAAATCTCGCCCAGCTGTTTGGGTGAATTCAAATTGAAAGGCTGCTCTGCCAGCTCGTAAGCCTTTTGTTCCAGCTCCAGCAGGCGTATGCCGATTTCATGCGACTGCGTTTCCAGCAAGTCTTTGTTGATGTGCACACCATTGCGTTCTACCTTTTGCAGCACGACCGAGGTGGGTATTTCTATCTCACGATAGACGCGCAGCAGATTGGCATCCGGCTCTATCTCTGGCCACATGGCAAGATGCAGTTGCAGGGTGATGTCGGCGTCTTCAGCCGCGTAGGCGGTGGCACGTTCTATGTCTACCTGGTCAAAGCAGATCTGGCTTGCGCCCTTGCCGCAGACTTCTTCAAAGCTGATGGTTTTCTTGCCAAGGTGGCGCATGGCGAGGCTGTCCATGTCATGCGATTTGTGGGATTCAAAAACATAGGATTCAAGCAGGGTGTCATGCGCTATGCCGCGCAATTGCACGCCCTGGTTGGAGAAGATGTGGCTATCGTATTTCAGGTTTTGGCCGACCTTGGCTTTGCTATCGTCTTCCAGCCAGGGCCTGAGTTTGTCCAGAACCAGGGCCTTGGGCAATTGATCGGGCGCGCCTGGGTAGTTGTGGGCAACAGGTATGTAGGCTGCATGCCCTACTTCACAGCACAACGAGATGCCAACCAGTTGCGCCGTCATCGGTTCCAGCGAGGTGGTTTCTGTATCCACCGATGTCAGCGTCGCAGCGTTGATGCGGGCCAGCCATTCATCCAGTGCGGCTTCGGTCAATACCGTTTCATAATTCTGCTGGACTGGCGCGGCGGGCTTGTCAGCGTCTGCTGCATCATCATTGAACAACCCACCTTGTACAGAATTACCGCCACTGGTGGCCGCTTTGGCCGCGGGCAGCGGTGTCGCGCCTGCGGTAGCATCGCCAGTCAGTTCGCGCAACCAGGTCTTGAAGCCCCAGCGGCCAGCAAAGCCGACCAGTTCGGTCTTGTCTTCTTCTTTCGCGACCAGGCTGTCTTGTATGGACGTGTAGTGCCCGGTCAGGTCACAATCGGTTTTTACGGTGATCAATACGCGGCCTTGTGGCAGCCATTCCAGCGCACTGCGCAGGTTGTCGCCGACCACGCCCTTGATCTTGTCGGCATTGGCGATGACACCATCAAGGCTGTCATATTCTGTCAGCCATTTGACGGCAGTCTTGGGGCCGCATTTGGCGACGCCAGGCACGTTATCGACGGTATCGCCTATTAGTGTCAGGTAATCGATGATGCGGTTCGGTGGCACGCCAAATTTGGTCAGCACGCCGGGCTCGTCGAGCTTTTCATTGCTCATGGTATTGATCAGGGTGACATTGGCATTGACCAGTTGCGCCAGGTCCTTGTCGCCGGTAGAGACGATGGTGTTCATGCCCAGCTTGGTAGCTTCTACTGCCAGCGTGCCTATGACGTCATCAGCCTCTACCCCTTCCACCATCAGGATAGGCCAGCCCATGGCCTTGACGGCGATGTGTATGGGTTCTATCTGCAGCCGCAGGTCGTCGGGCATGGGCGCACGCTGGGCCTTGTATTCTGCATACAGGTCGTCGCGGAAGGTCTTTCCTTTGGCGTCAAACACACAGGCGATGTATGCTGCCGGGTAATCAGTACGCAAACGGCGTAACATATTGATCATGCCGTGTATGGCACCAGTCGGCTCCCCTTGTGCATTACGCAGGTCAGGCAGGGCATGGAAGGCGCGGTACAGATAGCTTGAGCCATCAACTAACAAGAGAGTATTTTGCATATGAACGGAAACAGAAAAGATGTAACGAGGTTGCGCCAGATTATCGATCAGGAAAAAGCAACTTCGCTGAAAGCGCGGGAATCATGGCATATGTTCACGATTATGGCAGAATTTATCGAGTCCACCGAGCGGCTTTCTTCGATCCGCCCCGCAGTGACGATTTTTGGGTCTGCGCGCACCAAGCCCGACCATCCGGATTATCTCAAATGTGTGGATTTGTCGCGCAGGCTGTCGGACGAAGGTTTTGCAGTGATTTCTGGTGGCGGGCCCGGCATCATGGAAGCTGCCAACAAGGGCGCTTTCGAGGGTGCATCGCCCTCAGTCGGCCTGAACATTGAATTGCCACATGAGCAACGCAGTAACCCCTGGCAAAACATCAGCCTGTCCTTCCGCCACTTTTTTGCTCGCAAGGTGGCGTTTGTCAAGTATGCCGATGCCTATGTGGTCTTTCCTGGCGGTTTTGGCACCATGGATGAAGTCAGCGAGGTATTGACACTGATACAGACCGGCAAGACACGCAACATCCCGGTGATTTTGGTCGGCACCAGTTTCTGGCAAGGTTTGCTGGACTGGATCAGGGTACAGATGGTGGGCAATGGCATGATCAACCCGGATGACCTCTACCTGGTACAGCTCATCGATGAACCAGCCAATATCGTCGATGCCATTTTTGCGTTTTATGAGGCCAGGGATATTAATCTGTCTGAGGAAGAACGGCAGAAGATGTTGTATTTGTAGCCAGGTTCCAGGCAGTCAAAAAGCACGGCTGAGCAAGTTAAACATCTATTTTTAAAGTACGCCGTGCACACGGCGTACCAGATACGGCAACGTGCATCAGACGCCTATTTTTTTCAGCACCGTCTGCAATTGAAACAAATCACTCACAGTAAACATGCCCACCGAAGGCAGCAAGCTGCCACGCTCTGGGGTAGTTGTGATGCCACTGGCAATCAGGTGGAATTGATTAGCAGGATCAGGCACATGACGCATGCCGAACACGGCATGCATGGAGATGCGGGTCTGCCCATCGTTAAAGGTTTCCCCCCAGGCTGCACGACCCTGTACATCAGCCATCACCGGCCTGCTGTCAAAGCGCCCGTCATATAATTCTATGATGGGATATTCGTTGAAGCCGCGAATTTCATGCACATAGGCGGCATAGAAATACTGTCCCAGTTGTAGAGCGAGCACATCCTGGGCACGCAGGAAAGTCAGGTTCTCGCGAGTAGACGGGCGTTTCTTTAAGGCCACTGGCGGGCTGGCCAACAAGTCTTTGATGGCATCATTATTCCTGAAGAAAGCATCGCTGAGGGCGACAGCAGCGTTCAAGTTATCTATCGCTTGCACGGCACTCGCTGTCAGCGCAGATTCAGCGATGCCATGCTTGTGCAATTGCAGCGCCATTGCCAGTGCTGTTTTATCCTTGTAGCCAGAACTGACTTCATCTTCTGGCCCTTGCAACACACAATTCCAGCGTGCCAGCAATTGGGGCAGCACATACCCGTCTACCGTCATTTTTTTGTCGTGCTTGGCATAACTCATGGCTTCTGAAACCAGGTTGGCGACATCGTCTTCGATGACTTGCACCAGTTGACGGGCGGCCAGTTTATCCAGGGCTTGCTGATGGCTGATAGTAGTCATGATGATGGTTTTTTATGAGGTGACACTCACGATAGCAGCATGTTAGTGAGCAGCAAACCAGACTTGCATTTGCTCACAATATTGAGGTCTTCGCAAAACAGCTTAATCTGGCAGATATGCGCCCTGGGTCTGGCCATGCCGGGTTTGGGCATCGTATTGCACGCCTTGCGTTTTCGCTTCTTCTGTCAAGGCCAAGCCATTTTCATTTAGTGCGGCTTTGAGTATTTCGCAGCTAGGCAATGCAGGGTGCGCAAGCAAATTGCTCTCTATTTTTTTGGCGGCTTCCTGCGCAATCTGCAAATGCCCCAGCTCATGTTTTTTCAATGCTTGCAGATAATTATTGAATTGTGCAATCACCTTGTCGTCCTTGCTGCTGAGTTCTGGCAGGGTGATGGTCGCTTTCAGCGTGACGTAGAGGGATTTGACTTTGCAAGTCCGGAGATCACTAGTCTTGTCATAGGTGTATCTCCACTGCATATCCCATCTGGTGTGGCTGTAGTATTTCATATGGCCGACACTCACAGGGGTAGCCGAGTTGATTGCCCTGGCCAGTGATGTACCAACTTCATGCCTGACGGGATATTTGATGTAATCCACCGTCTCCAGAATCTCGGCCCTAGTCAGAGGGCTGCCAAACATTAATGCCAGCAACAGGTATCTTTCAATGTACATGGCACTCTCCAGAATAATGATGCCTTTTCGACAAATACACCCAAAAGGCAGCGAAAGCCCTTTGGCGGTCATATCAGATTCTACGACCAAACAGGCGCACTGGCATATCATTAGCCCATTCACAAACTCCAGCCCATACCCAACCCACACAAGAGCAGGCCAGCACCGCAAACTTTTTGCATGCCGTCTTTCTGCAACCAGCTATGCCTGACTCTGCTATGAGCGAACTGTTTTCCAGCCCACCTGAGCGTGCTGCAAAAGAGGATAAAGTACAGCACATTGATGACTTCAAACAAGGCCCCCAATCTGATAAAGCCCTGCACTGCACTGCTTTGAGCCGGTGGAATATACAGAGGAAAGAAAGTGGAAAAGAACAGGATGGGCTTGGGGTTGCTGATAGTAATCAGCAAGCCACGCACAAAGCTGGCGCTGGCTGGCTTTGATTCTTGTTGCTTTGTCAGGTTGCGCTTGCACAGCAAGCCTATACCCAGATACAGCAGATAAGCAGCCCCCAGCATGCGCAAGCCTGGCAGCAACCAGGGCAGGCTTTGCATGAGCACGGCAAACTCTGCTGCGGACAAGGCAATCAGTACGATGTCGCCCATCACGATACCAGCCACCGCCACGGCAGCACGTTGTGTGGAAAACCTGGCCAGTTCTGCCACCAGCAAGGTGGCTGGGCCAGGCACGATGATGACGAAGCAGGATGCCAGGATAAAGCTCAAGAGATTGGCTAGATCAGGCATTTTGAACCTCTGGCTGAGTCGCTTGCAGATGGGCATGTAAATCCATGATCAGCTGATCCAGACTGGCATCCAGCGCAGGAAATACATGGCCCAGGCTGCGTGCGCGTGAGGTGTCCATGAGGTAATCATGGGCATAATCAAAGGGGCTGTGCTCTTGTCCATCATTGCTGGCAACCTGCAACAGGCCTGGCTTACCCAGCAAGCGGGCGATGCGCTGGTGCAGCTGCGGGGCGGACATGTCGCCGTGGCAAGCCAGGTTCACCGGCCCCAGGAAATCTGCCTCCCCAGCCCACAGCATGGCATCGACTATTGCATCCACATTCAAGAATGAAGAGCGGCCAGCCCCAGGTGAGTGCGTCAACACCTGCCCTTGCTGCACCCTGCTGACATAGCTGGCCAGCCTGCCTGTGAAATCATCTTGCGCAGCCAGCACATGAGCAATGCGCAGGGTGGCAACAGGCAGGCGGCCATCCTGCATGAGCACGGCTTCTGCCTGCAACTTGCCAGCCGCATAGCTGGCTTCGGCCAGGGCAGGGTCGCGCCAAGGGTAGTTATAATCCACACTGACCTGGCCCAGATCAATGTCGTCTTCACGCAAAGGTCGCACTATGTCTGCCATCAAATGGCGATAGGTTTCTATGGTGGATGACATGATATAGCGCCCCGTCTTACCAGCGAATACATCGAGGGCAATGGCGGCGTCCAGCGGGCAGTAGCACATCTGGTCATAGATAAGATCGTAGCGTTTGTGCTCAAAGCTGGCATGCATGGCAGCTTTGTCTCGCCTGTCTACACGCAGGCGTTGCACGGCATTGCCAAAGTCATCCGGTGTCTGGCCACGAGTAGCGATAGTGACGCGGTGACCTTGCGCCAACAGCCGCCTGACCAAGTGTTTTCCAAAAAAGCGCGTACCGCCTATAATCAAGATATTCTTATGCATTGTTGCACCTCATTTTTTATAATGAGGCAATCATGAACCACGTAAAGAGCCAGAGCAAACGACTAATACTATCGTCATGAACAAGTAAAACTATCTCAATAATGAAAGAGCCTTTACGAAATCTATCCTTGCTGGTGGACTTTGAATCTGCGGCGCGCTGGTGCAGCTTCAAGCTGGCGGCGCATGAATTACGCAAGACACCAGCGGCTGTCAGTCAGAATATCAAACAGTTGGAACAGCAACTGGGCTTTGCCCTGTTTGAACGTCATGCACGGCATTTGAGTATCACGGAAAAAGGTAGCGAGCTGGCCGCAACCGTCAGGCGGTTACTGGGGGAACTGCATATCAAGGTGGCGGCCCTGCGTGAAGACAGTGCCAATGACAGCCTGCGCATTTCCTGTACTCATTCCTTCGCCATGAAATGGCTGGTGCCGCGCCTGCATCGCTATACGCAATTGCACCCGGATATAGATATCCGCATAGACTCGAATGATACTGTGGTCAACCCTGCGCAGGGTCAGTGCGATATCGCTATCCGCCATCAACAGTTTGTAGAAGGCGATACCAGCAACTTGCTATGGCGCGAGCAATTGCTGCTGGCTTATAGCCCGGCCCTGCTGGATGAAAAGGATAAACGCAGTCCCCAGGCACCAAGGCTGCAACGACTGCTGCGTTATCCACTACTCTATGAGGGTACGCCAGAACACTGGATACGCCTGCTGCAAGACCATGGCATGCTGGGCCAGCCGCATGACTTTGCACAAAACTACAGCCATGCCGGTTTGCTGGTGCAAGCCGCCGTTGCTGCGCAGGGCGTTGCCCTGCTGCCCGCGGCCATCGCCTGCGAAGACTTGCAGCAAGGCCGCCTGCAAAGGCTGGCAGATGCGCAACTAAGTTCACGCTATTGCTATCGCATTGTGACTGCCAACGCCAGGTCAGAAAAGCTCAACAACTTCATAGACTGGCTGCACGCCGAGATGGCGGACATGCAAAATTACCTGCAAGCCGGTTAGGACGCGCCGTACGCCAGCACCGGCTCATCAGACATTTTATGCAGCCACGACCTGGGGTGATTTTTTCCAGAAGCCTTGCCTGAACTGACCACGCTTCCAGGCCAGGTGCAAGAATACAACACCCATCAGCGTGGCCAGCATTACTGCCAGCAGTGATGCCTCTGCACCAAAGGCACCGCCACTCAGCCATTCAGAACCCGTCATATGGGTTTGCATCCAGCCCTTGCTCTCCTGACCAGACACTGCCACGGAAAACACCGCTCCCTGGGTAAAGTTCCAAGAAAAATGCATAGCAATACACAGCGCTAGGCGGCGTGTCAGCATATAGGCAGCACCAAAGGCAATGCCCGCTTCCAGTGCAATGGCGATCGAACTGAACATGGTCGCACCAGGGTTGGAGGCATGGGCAAAACCAAAGGCCAGTGCCGATATCAGGAGCGCAAGCACACTGCCCAGCGATTCTTCCATCATGCGGAATATCATGGCGCGGAAAAATAATTCTTCCATCACTGCCACCACGATAAAGATGGGTAAATACTTGAGCATCAGCCTGGGGTCATTGTAACCATCAATATGAAACACCCCCAGCAAGGACAAGCTGCCCAGCACCAGCACAAACAGCATGGCCCCCAGCACCAGGCCAAGCAGCCATTCTTTCCAGGCTGAGAAGCCAGCCAGTTCAGTGACCTTGCGTTTTTCTATGACGCGCACATAAAAAGCATAGCTCAGCAAGCCTAGCGTCATGGCTGCCATATTGCGAAACACCATCCAGTCTGGCCCCGGCAAAAATTGCGACATTAATTTTCGTGAAACAAACTGCACGCTGCCGACGATGAATAACGCCAGTAAAAACCTGACGATAGTGTATTGCAAAAGTTTTTGATGCCAGACAGCTTTGCTGATGCCAGGCTTGATTTCCATTGTTGTCATATATCCCCTAGGTTGCCAGTTTTCAGTTGTAGAGTTTTTCTGCCACCCTCATCTGTCATGCATTGTGCGGGGTGACTGACAGGCACTATAAACAGGTGGTATTTTCATTGCATCCTCGATCTGACCAAGCGCCAAATGTGGGGACTAAACGGGAAAATACGCAGATAAATAGCTGGGGGCTGACTCCCGCCAAACCGAAGCAAGATCGAGATGCCAGTCTTGATGCATGCATATCTGTACAGGGTATATTTTTGCCAGCAATACAATCACTCAGCCTGTATCTCAGGGGCATCTTTATACAACTTGAGAAATTTAAACATCTTCGGCCACTCTTCCCTGGGCTTGAAAACGATGGCAACCTCACGGTTATCGAGCGCTGATTCGGTCAGCACGACATGGTCTTCCACCAGTTTGGCATTGGCAAATTCTTTGGCGTTGACACGGCATACGGCTTTAAAAAATCGCCCTGCAAGCCAAGCCTTGACTTCAGGCGTATCCTGAAATCGCAAATAGCCAGCCAGAGAGGCATGGGCTACTGCCACCATGGCAAAACCCAAGGGAAGGTCATCTCTGACAAGAATATACATTTTCATATTGATGATTACAAAGTCGATTCTGGCGCGCCATCCAGCTTGGCTTGCGTCGGGAAATCTGTCACCAGATACCTTTCAGGATAACCCTCTACCAGTTGCATGAGCTCACCCGCGATGCCTTGCAAATCTTGCCAGCTGAGGATTTTGCTATTGTAGTCACCTTCCTGGATGCCCGGCATGACCATGGCGACCAGGTCAGTCTTGGGCAGCAGGGATACCACGCCCTGGGTCCAGGTCGAGAGTGAAGTCAGTTTGTCGGTATCATTATTCTTGAGTACGGTATAGCTGGCAACAAAAATGTCTTCGCCATTTTTTTCATGCAAGGCCTCCAGCAATTCCTTTTGTGAACCATAGTCCTCTGCTCTTTGCGTGGTTTGCAGGTTCAGCAAACGCTCCAGTACATCGGCATTGGCCGGAGTATGGCTGGCGAGCGTGCCATCCCTGAACTTATACATACCTGCTGACACCACCCGGCCTTCTTGCTCCATGCAGTCTTGCGCATGTTCCAGCATTTTTAATTGCGCGCTGATGCTATTGGCAGTACACAGCAAGAGGCGGCCACGGGTGGGCACCATCATGACCGGGTCGCTGCCGCAACCGGCGCGATAGATCAGGTCAGACAGCAGGATGCGTGAAGAGTCATAGGCATCTTCCCACACACCGGCAATGACACCATCACCCAGGTCAGTGAAGTGATCACCGGTACGGTCGCGCAGGTTATACAGCGCGACTTTGAGCGCTTCTTCCAGGCTGATGTTCCAGGTCTCGTAATTGCTTTGATTGACCAGGGCCATGGAGTGCTCGGTGTCATAGGCCAGCATCAGCAGGGCATCTTCACCGAAGGGCAACGCAGCTTGCTGATACGACATGGGCTGGTCTTGCAACAGCGAAGTCAGGCGCAGGTACTCGCCCTGGCCACGGGGCTTGAGGCTAGGCATGAGGTGTTCTTTGGCGCTGGCGAAATCGTCAGGTATGCCATTGATCTGCAAACCCGCGGTATATTTCAACAGTACGGTGTCACGCTGGCTTCTGGCGGCAGCGCAATAATCGCGGTAAGCATTGTGCAGGTTGAGGACATGCGAGCCATTTTCACCCACCACCAGGCGGAACTCAGCCTCATCAAAATGCATGGTCTGGGCCAGCCCTTGCGTTCGTGCATACTTGATGACGATCTGGGCAAATTTGTGCGTCGATGGTTTGGACTTGAAAAAATCAAAAAAACCCATGTCTCTCCCTTGCTGCAAACTATCGTAAGATCAGAACAGCCCAGGCCCGTAGGCGCAGCGCTGTTTCCGTATGATAGCCGCAGTGGCGGGATTTGTGTTTGTTGTATTTGCTGTCCTTCTTAATCGCTTTTCTCCTCATCAGCAATAAAGCGAGGGCGGCAGCTATCAGCTTTCATTCGAGATCAGTCTTTGACTGATTTGCCTGGACAAGCTATTTCTGGCAGCTTTGTAGGTTTTCATTTCAGTTGTGACCACTCTTGCCACCGGTGAGTGTCCACTACTTCTCACAAGGGTGAAGGAGTCGACTAATTCACTCAGGCTGACTGCCTGATTCTTGAGGCTTTCTGCTGAGGCGGCAGCTTGTTCCACCAGGGCGGCATTCTGTTGTGTCATGTCATCCATTTGCGTAATCGCCTGATTTACCTGCTCTATGCCAGAACTTTGTTCCTGGCTTGCCATGGTAATGTCGCGCATGATTTCGGCTGCACGTTGTACGCCTGTAACAATTTCCTGCATGGTCTTCCCGGCCTCGGCGACGAGCTTGTCCCCGATATCCACCTGCTCGACAGAATCATGAATCAGCGTCTTTATCTCCTTGGCTGCACCGGCACTGCGCTGGGCCAGGTTGCGCACTTCACTTGCAACAACAGCGAAGCCCCGCCCCTGCTCACCAGCACGCGCAGCTTCTACTGCTGCATTAAGGGCGAGAATATTGGTCTGGAAGGCGATTCCGTCAATGACTCCTATGATGTCAGAGATCTTTGACGAGCTGTGCTTGATTGCCCCCATGGTCTCTACTACCTTGGCCACCGCGTGCCCGCCTTTTTCGGCCGTTTTCGCAGTTGTCACCACGATCTGGCTCGCCTCACGAGAGTTTTCTGCGTTTTGCTTAACAGTCGAGGTGAGTTCCTCCATTGACGATGCTGTTTCTTCCAGTGAGCTTGCTTGCGATTCAGTGCGACCTGACAAGTCAGCATTGCCTGCAGAAATTTCACTTGCACCATTATTGAGGTGCGTAGTGGTCTGACGTATTTGACCGACCAGCAACTTGACATTGGTTTGCAAAACCTTAAGCGCCTGCGCCAGATTGACGACTTCCTTGCTGCCTTGTGTTTTAATGGGATGCGAAAGATCACCCGAACTCATGACCTGTATGTCGTCACTCATGCGCTTTAGTGGCAACAGCAATTCTTGATACAAATGTGCGCTGAAAGCTGCAGACAGCACTGCCACCGAAATTGCCAGCACGTTGACCAGCTGCGCACTGCTTGTGTTCGCGGCATAAGTGATCGCCAGCATCAACAATAGTATCAAGCCAGCAAAGCTAATCAACTTGTTCGCCGCAGTCATTTTCGAATAGAAATTCAGCCATGAAAACGCGCTTCGCTTAACAGCAACACCTTCGCGGATGATCAATGACTTATCCCCATTCTTTAAGGCGCGGTAGGCAGCCTCTGCCGCCCTTACCTGTTCACGACCCGGTTTGACACGAATCGATGTATATCCAATCATTTGACCATTTTTAATAAGTGGCGCGGCATGCGCCTCTACCCAATAGTGGTCACCATTCTTGCATCGATTTTTGACAAGTCCAGTCCATGACTTTCCGCTCTTGATGGTTTGCCAGAAGTCGGCAAATGCTTCAACCGGCATATCTGGGTGGCGCACTATGTTCTGTGGAGCACCTAACAATTCTTCTTCGCTAAACCCGCTTATGCGCACAAAATCATCATTGATATAGGTGATATTACCTTGCAGGTCGGTCTTGGAAACAATGGTTTCCGTGTCCTGCATGATGTATTCTTTATTGGTAACTGGCATGTTGTTCCGCACGATAAAACTCCTTGATATGACCAACTCTACAATTAGTGATTTTGCATTTATTCACATTAAAAACTGCGGCCCTGCAAAACCGATAGTGCCTTGATTGAGTGCTTTTTCAATAACCGTTCTCAATTCTTGCTCATCGACTGGTTTTTGCAATACAGCTACCGCGCTAGACAGACAAGTTTTTTTGAAATCATCCATGAGCTCGTGCTTAGTGAGGACGATCACCGGTATTTTTTCCCCAAACTGCTCCAGTTTCGACATCACTGCAAAACCTGACATGTAAGGCATGTGCAAATCCAACAGGATGCATGTGGGCTGTTTTAAGCGCAGGCTTTGAATAAACAAGCTGCCCGAACTAAAACTCATTGCATCAAACCCCAACGAACGCAGTAAGCAAACCATTGCCTGCCGCGTTTGTGCGTCGTGATCGACGACTGCTATCCATGTAGATTTATTTCCCATAGGCACCATCTTAAAGCTCTGGCTTTGTGTGCGGTATTGGACCTTGGTCCAATATCGGGCCAGAATTTGTGAAGCTGTGTTAAACGGCGGCAAAAAAAAGGGACTGCAGATTTCTCTATGCAGTCCCATCAAATGCGATACAACTGACGCGTCTTGCTGCATCGCACCACTTGCTCTTCCATCTTACAGCCTGGATAACGCCCTTCTATTCAGAATTCTTCCCAGTTGCCTTCAGCCGCAGCAAGTCTTTGCATGGGAGCCGCTTTGGTCACCGCACTTTTGATACTACGCATGCTGGCAATTGACGGGGCCTTGATAGCACTGCTGCGCTTGTGAACGACGGGCGCTGTCACCGCCAGCTTCGTTGTATCAATCTTGAATTGCTGGACCAGGTTGGCAAGAGTAACGGCCTGCTCTTGCAATGAACCCGCTGCCGCTGCGGCCTGCTCCACCAGTGCTGCATTTTGCTGTGTCACTTCATCCATTTGTATGACGGCAGTATTGATTTGCTCTATGCCCGATGTCTGTTCTGCACTGGCTGCGGTTATCTCACCCATGATGTCAGTCACATTGCTAATACTGTTGACCACTTTGTTCATGGTGATACCAGCTTCATCAACCAGGCGACTACCCACTCCAACCTTTTCAACGGAATCGTCTATCAGTGTCTTGATTTCCTTGGCGGCAGATGCACTACGCTGTGCCAGGTTGCGTACTTCGCTGGCCACTACAGCAAAGCCACGGCCTTGTTCTCCAGCGCGTGCTGCTTCAACTGCTGCATTGAGCGCCAGTATATTGGTCTGGAAAGCTATTCCGTCAATGACGCTAATAATATCGACGATTTTTTTCGATGAAGTATTGATATCGCCCATCGTGCTGACAACCTGGGCAACTACCGCACCCCCCTGTAAGGCGACTTCACTGGCCGCGATGGCCAACTGGTTTGCCTGGCGGGCATTGTCAGCATTTTGTTTGACAGTAGAAGTCAATTCTTCCATGGATGAGGCTGTTTCCTCCAGTGCCCCCGCCTGTGACTCGGTGCGGGATGACAAGTCCATATTGCCAGTGGCGATTTCAGACGATGCCGTCGATATCGTTTCTGTCCCCTGACGCACCTGCCCAACGAGATGCGCCAGGCTGTCATTCATTTGTTTTAATGCTTGCATCAACTGACCTGCCTCATTTTGCGCATGCACCTCAATCTGGCTAGTGAGATCGCCCTCTGCCACGCTCTGCGCCACCTGTATCGCTTTTTTCAAGGGTGTAGTAATGGCGCGAGTGCTGCTCCAGGCAATTCCTACACCGACGACCATGGCTGCCACCGTCGCAATCATCATGAACATCAAGCTCGCCTGATAGGCATCCTTTGCTTCGACTTCATCCTGCTTGTTTTCTGCCTCTTCGTGCTGGATGAATTCATGCAAGGCGTCCTGCCACTTTGCGTTGACCGGGACAACTTCTTTCAGAAGAAAATCAATTGCTGCGTCTCTGTCGGTTTTCACCATCTCAAGAAATTTATCATTAAGTGGCCGCACTACCTGTTGGTTTTCTTTTATTTTTTGCATGAAGCCTTTACCCGCTTCGTCTTGCGGCATCTTTTCAAGTTCTGCAAATGCCTTGTTATACTGTGTACGTGCTTCGTCGATTTTCTTGTGTTGCTCGTTCGCGAGGCTCTCATCTTTCAACAAGGCTATCGTTGTCATCACCCTCGCAACGACATGTACAGAGCTGGCCATGCTATCCAGATGATGTATTTTAGCAACATTGACATCGACAACATGATGTAATGCTTCGTTGGATTTGTGCATGCCACGAATACCCAGCAGCGCGACGATCGCCAGTATGCCAAGCAACAGGCCAAAGCCTATGCCAAGTTGCTGGCCTATCTTCAGGTTGGATAATTTCATTTAACGCCTCCGGCTAAGTGTGTACTGCTAGATTGCAGTTTGGATTAAGTATTTGTTTGTCAAATTGTATTAAGGCTGTGGCTATTACAGAGAACAGTTCCTGGTCGTGTACGGGTTTTTGCAACACAGCTATGACGTGGGCGAGATCGCTATTTCTTTGCCTCTCTCCAACATCCTGCCCCGTCAGGATGATGACGGGCAGCTCAGGCTGCAATTGCGCCAGCTTTTCTATAACAGCAAAACCAGACATGTCAGGCATGTTCAGATCAAGTAATACACAAGCTGGACTACGCAAACGCAGGCTATCAAGAAAAGCTTTGCCTGATATGAAGGCGTGTGCTTCCAGTCCAGCCGAACGCAATAAGCGCAGCAGTGCGCGACGTATTGCTTCTTCGTCATCGACCACTGCTATCCATGTAGTTGTATTTCCCATGAGCATCATCTTAGTAGAGCAAAGACGATGACACTATTGGACCTTGGTCCAATATGAAGTGTGCAATTGTTAAACAGCGTTAGACAACCGGGAGTAGCTGATTGGAGGTTGCTGGCCTTAGCCCTTGAGTTTTTCCAGCATATGGATCAGCGCAGCCACGGACGTCACGTCCATCTTGCTCATCACTTTGCCGCGATGCACCTTGATGGTTTTTTCGACGGTGCCAAGTTCGGCGGCAACCTGTTTGTTGAGTTTGCCCTCAACCAGCAAGTACAACACTTCAAGTTCACGTGGCGTCAAGCTGTTAAGTCGGGCTTGTATTACTTGCTTCTCTGCGCTGGCAAGTCTCGCTAAGCGGTTGCGTTCAAAGGCGGTCTGTACCGCAGCCAACAGTTTGTCGGCATCCACGGGTTTGGTCAAAAAGTCTTGCGCGCCCAGCTTCATGGCAAGCACGCCTGTGTCGATACTGCCATGCCCCGTCAAAAAGATAATGGGCAGGTCGCTCCCCATTGCTGTGAGCTTGCCTTGCAATGCCATGCCGTCCATATCTGGCATGGCCAGGTCCAGCACCAGGCAGCCAGCTTTGCTGGCATTGCCGCTGTCCAGAAAAGCTTGTGCCGATTCGAACGTGACAGCACTTACACCAGCAGATTGCAAAAGGCGCGCCATTGCCTTGAGTACTGCGGGCTGGTCATCGACAAGGAACACGTTGGCAACTTCTGTCATGTTGCAGCCTCTTGTGCGGCAGGCAGATGAAAACGAAAACTGGCTCCTGAACCTGCATGACTATCATGGTTTTCGCACCAAAGCTGGCCACCACTCGCTTCAACAATGTTTTTGCAAATCGACAAGCCCAGCCCCATGCCATTTGCCTTGGTGGTGTAAAAAGCCTCAAATACCTTGTTGCCCAGGTGTTCAGGCACACCAGGTCCATGATCATTGACACTGACCTCCACCCTGTTTTCTGGTGTCAAGCGGGTGCTGATTTCTATGATGCGCTGGCTGGCATCCAGATCCGCAACAACCTCACTGGCATTCATGATCAGGTTGATCAATACTTGCTGCAATTGCACAGTGTCAGCACAGACGGGCGGTAAGTTGTCGTGCAGCTCAGTCAATAAGGTGATGCCCTGGTTGATCATATCGTTGCGCAGGATGTGCAGGGCTTCCAGCACCAGTTTATTGATATCAACGCTGTGCTGTTCATGACTGCGCTTGTCAAACAATCGGCGCAAGCGCCGGATAATTTCGCCAGCGCGCTTGTCTTCATCAACAATATCCTGCAGGATTTCGCCCAGCTCTTGCATATCCACATTGGGACTGGCCAAAAACCGCTGCGCTGCCTGGGCATTGCTGAGTATCGCGGTCAGTGGCTGGTTCAACTCATGGGCCAGGGCGCCTGACAATTCACCCATGGTCGCAACACGGGCCAGGTGCATGACTTCCATACGTTTTTGCCCCAGTTCCAGTTCAGCTTCCCTGCGGGCAGAAATATCCACTGTCACACCACGGGTCAGTAATGGTTTTTGCTGCTCGTCAAACTCCACCTGCCAGACTACCGCCAACCATCGCTCTGCCTCGCCAGGTGGTATGACCCTGAACTCGGCCTGATATCGCGGCGCTTGAGCTTCCCTGTAATCGCCAGTAGCAATTTCTATCTGGCGACGGTCTGCAGGATGGATGCGTTGAATCGCCATTTCCAGACTTAATGGCTCGTCCTGACTAAATCCAAATTGTCTGCGCCATTCAAGAGAAGCCCACAATTCACCCGTCCTGAGATCGCGTATCCAGGTGCCGATATTGGTAATATCGCTCGCCATGGTCAGACTTAACTGGATGGCGCGCACATCATTTTCCCGCACTTGCAAGCGCTCTGACAATTGTAATTCATGGGCACGTCGCTGGCGTTCGGTTTCGGTAATGTCACGGATGATGGCAATCGCGGTATCCTGACTGCAAGGCACGACCCTGACTTCAAACTGCATGTCTCCCCTGCCCGTCACTGGCAAATGATGGCTGAACTCTTGCAGCTTCCCGCTCTCCAGTGCCTGTTCTATCGCATTCATATACTGACTGGCGACGTGCGCTGGCAACACGTCAGCAACTTTCGACTGCAAGAGCTGCTCCCTGCTTTGTAGCATCATCCCAGGGTCAGGCGCATGCACATCAAGGTAACGGCCATCGCGGTGGATAGTGAAAATCAGGTCTGGGATGGCACGCACCAGCGCGCGGTTTTTGGCTTCACTATCGACCAGTGCATGTTGCGCCCGCTTTAACAAAGTGACATCGGTCACCAGAACAAAAAAGCCTTTTACAACATCGTCGACTTTATGCGCTATATACTGCGCCCAGGTATATCCACTCTCTCCGTTAGCTTTGATAAGGGTGCGTTCAAATTGCTGGTCAACCCCAGTCAAGACAGCCTTAATATAGGCGATATTCTTCAAGAACAACTCTTCGCCCAGTAAATCCTGCATGCGTATGCCCTGCATTTGTTCGGGCGTGCGGCCAAACCAGCTTAAGTATTGATGGTTGGCATAGGTACAGCGCAAGTCAGAATTCCAGTAAGCCACCAGGCCCGGTACATTCTCCGCGACCACGTTGGCAAAATACTCGCCCTCGGCCTGAGTCATCAGCTGCCCCTGCCGCCCAGTGATATCCTTCATTTGCATGCCAAGACAGGATTGTTGGCCATTTACTTGCAGTAAAACCATCTCCAGGCGCAAAATGATCAGTCTGCGATCTGCCCTTATCGCTCTTAGTTCGCAAGCAGATGGCCCTCCCAGTGCTTGTAATTCAGCGAACTGAGTATCAAGGATCGCATGATCCTCAAAGACAAATTTCTGCAATTGCATACCATTGAGATCTTCTGGTGTAGTACCCAGCAAATCCGCTGCTGCCTGGTTTGCATACATCACCATGCCATACACGCTGGTGATCATGCAGGGCGTTGGCAGATGCAGCAAGAAATGCTGGTAAAGATCTTGTCCGGTCGACTGAGACTGCAAGGCGAGTTTAAGGGCAAGATTTTCTTGTTCAAGTTGCTCAAGTCGCGCAAGCAAGCCTTGCACCACGGCATCGTCAACATGCGAATCTGAATTTGTATTTATTTGCATCAGCACCGGGTAGAGTGTGTCGTTCAGCTTTGCATCAAAGAAATTTGCGCGACTTGCCTTACATCAAACTGCAGTACAAACTTGTTGTCAGACAAGTATGCAGCAATAGTATGCTTACCCTACAGCTTTTGCAATATATGACAATTACCGACCTCGCCCACTGGTCTCTACAATAATCTCGTTATCGCACCTGTCCACCTGACGGTTAAAGCCTTCTGCATCACCTATCAGTTTAGCCAGGCCCTTTCCTGTCTCAAAACTGGTCGGCAGCTTCAGACGTATCTCTTGCAGGTATTTGCCATTGGCGCAACTGAGCATAAAGTTCTGAGCCAGCTTTTCACCTTCCTGCTTTTTGATCATTTCGAAGAACTCTTTCACAGAAAATGACTTGCCGGCATGCTCAAGAATAAATTTGCCAACCGCAGAATTATTCACCTCCTCCACAGCCGCAGCAGCGGTTTTGAAATAGCTATCTGCATCGCGCGCCTGGCAGGTTCCATGCTTGTTCCACTCGTACTCACCAAACTTGCTTTCAAACTGAAAATTTGGCATCCACTTGGCGATGCGCTTGACTGTGTCTGCAGTGAGCTTCATAGGTTCCTTCGAGCAGTTGCCGTAATTGATGCCACACTCCTTTTTATTCGGCCACAGACCATGCAGAGTCAGATTATTGATCTTCAGTTTTCCGCTATTGATGGCATCACATTCCGGCTTCTTGCCGCGATAGGCAAAGTGTTCGCAAAAGCCTGGTTGCCAGGTGATGGCCAGCACATAACTGTCTTCCTGGTTTGGCGTGCTGCACATGGTCTGCCGGTCTGCTTCCCTGGTTGCCTTGGCCCGACCGGCTGGCGCATTTTCTTGTGGCACCTGATCGAGCTGCGCCGTACCACAGTCACGCGCCACCCAGCGCAAACTGGGGTTGGCGCCGTCCACATCCACCCGCAACCAGCTAAAGTCACCCGGCTTGTTGATCTCTTTTACCGCATAGCTCTTGCCCACTGTCGTGCGTACTGTACCGGGATTAGTTTGCTTGTTGAACGAGGCATACAATTCACAAGACTGGTTGGCAATAAAACTGCCATTGACCGGCTCGCTCGCCAGAGCAGTGCATGCAAAAACGCTAGTGACAATCAACAGGCTAAGGTGCGGGTAAGAAAGTTTCATGAAGATCTGGTGCTTGTATGGGGTAATGGTGAATCAGGCATTATTTGCGGGGAATGCGGTTCGCGTCAAATCCACACCATTCAGATGCCTTCAGAAACAGCGCCGTAAAACCCGCCAGTGAGAACTTATACACTAGCGCGGGTGTGCGGCTGGCCGGTGTTCTACGCAACACGCTCACCGTCGTGGCGCTGCGCATGAGGTTGATGGCATCAGCCGAAGAAGCCTCATTCAATACTGCCCAGGGGCGATAGGTCTGCCCCTTTCTCGACTCTATCATGGTCCGTACATCGTCAAAGCTGGTTTGCTGCCCATCGTCAAACTGAAAAATAAATTCATCCGTGGTCGTCGTGACATACTTGCCACCCGAAGGATTGAATTCTTCAAAAAACACCGTGCTATACCCGCCAGGATAACTATCCACAAAAAATGCCTCCTTGATGCCATTGCCCCCTGCCATCAAGATGCAATGCTTGACGCCTTTGGCATCACGCTCACTGAACATATACCAATCCTTGTAACTGGCCGTTTGCTCAGCAGCAGCCAAGGCTGGCAAGGCAGCCAGGCCCAGACAATTAGCCAGCCAACAGTTCAGGATCAGGCGAAGATAGTTTTTTGTTTTCATACAGTTGGCTTTCAATGGCGTGGGATCAAGGAGAAGCGACAGTATACCGCCGCCCCCTCAAGGAAATGGAAAACCTGACTCAAGACTGCGTCGGACTCGTTTTAATTCGTCTATGTGTGCTTGACGGCGAAACTACAGGGCAGCAGAGATACCGGGGAATTTAACTTAAATACACCAATCAATTGGAGCGGGTGAAGGGAATCGAACCCTCGTATGAAGCTTGGGAAGCTGCCGTTCTACCATTAAACTACACCCGCGAGAGCCTTATTCTACGGGGGTTTTAGCAGAATTGGCAACCCCCGTTTTTCCCGCAATTATTACAACTTTCCCGCAATTATCGGGTTGGCACTACTATTTTACCTCTGCGCAGATAGTGCCTGCGAGTGGTTTTTACGTCGTCATGGCCGAGCAAATCAGCGGCCTTCTGTTCGCCCAACAAATCAGACGTATCGTCGGCAGCCTTTGCGCGCAGATCATAAAACCAAAAATTGATGATAGAGCTTTCAAGTTCTGGGTTTTCAGCGATGGCCAGGTCCCTTGCTTCATGAAAATGATTTCTCAGTACCGCTTGCGTCAGCCGTTTGCCTTGCGTATTAACGAGCAAAGCGCCACTGGCGATACTGTATTCATCCTTACGGCGATGTATCCTGTTAATCACCTCCTTTAGTTGCCCCTGAACAATAACTCGCAAGGGCTGTTTGGTCTTCGCTTGCTTGATGATCAGATGCCCAGAGACAATATCGTCCTCCGACATAGACAAGGCATCTGCGGGGCGCTGTCCAGTCAGATAGGCGAGTTCCATTGCGTCCTTTAATGGCTCGCTGGCATGCTTATAGACCAGGTTAAACAGGTCGTCAGAGATATACACCGTCCGCTTGTCTAATTTGTGCCCTCGGATGCCCTCACAGGGGTTTTGAGCGTCTGTATAGCCCCAGCCACGCGCATTGTTAAAGATGGTGGAGAAAAGCCGCTTACACCTGTTCGCAGTCGTTGGCGTGGATCTATGTTTATCAAGAAATTTGCGGATATGCACCGGCTTAATTTCATCAAGTGGCGCTGTGCCGAAATAGATCTCGACATGCTTTATATCGTACTTGAAAATTTTCTGGGTATTGTCTGCCTGTTTTGGCAGCTCTTCATTCCTGTAGCGATCAATTGCCGCTTGCATAGTCGGCCGCTCAATGTTTGCTTGAATACGAAGTTCACTATACTTTTTTAAGGCAAGGAAATAGTCCTTGCCGAGCGGGATTTCCTTCCGAGGCTTGCCGCCCATATCAAGCGTGTAATAGATATGCGGCCCCTTTACACGCCGCAACATACCGATTGGAAGATCAAAATTTTTTGTGCGAATTCTAGCCATAATTAGTCAGGTGGTTGCCAGGTTGGTTTTCTAATTTCTTCTTTTTTTCCATCTATGGCCGACATGGGAACTACTGGCCTGCCACACGCGTTGATGAAAAAACGAATTCCCATTTTTTGCAATGCCAGAATCTGTTGCGACTTCCACTTTTTCCCGGTCAATTCTGCGAGTTCTTTAGAAGGTAGAAATGTGCTCATGTACTATTCTACTTTCCTCATTTAGGTAAAAAACCGTTGTCAGCCAATGCGCGGGCAAGCTGATTGCCTGCACTTGCGGTAAGTTCCGCATCAGCGGCGCTTGGCAAGGTTAAGCAATAATTTGTCATACAATCAGAACGCACAAAAATAGCCAAGGCTCGCGCCTCGGCCTCGCTCAAATACGATATCAGTTTAATTATTTTCATATATCACCTGCGATTTCTGGGACCTTTAGGTCGGCTATTCTTGGTTTTATGGTTGAATTAAAAAATTCCTGAGCGCCTAGCAAGCAGGACAAGTGCCGTTGCAGCGCAGAGCGCCACGACGCCGTTTCCAACGCACCGGAGGCGTGCGGCTCTGCTATCGTCCATGTGATAGGCCAGCCCATTAACCAGGTCGCAAAAAGTGGATTCAAGTGCCGGCGCAAGTTCTGGTCTTTGTTCAAGGATTTCTCCCCATCTGGCGTCCGCTGGCCCTGGTGCGAATAATTCAAGGTAGCCCGGTACAGCGTCAGATGGCCTGCTTTCGCGCTGCCAGATTTTTCGGAATCCTGCGCCGTTGGTGTCGGCCACGTGTGAGTAACGAAGTTGGGTAATTGCTGCCCACGTCGCGTCCCAGCATTCCTCTTGCGTTGGCTTTCCGGGCTGTTTGCTGTCCTGTGATCTCTTCCTGTAGGCGTCGGCCAGGATGACGCCACCTGAATCAGTGCGGGGCTGTTTCTTGCTGCCTCTGCAGCGCACACACTGCGGTTCATCTCGCTTCCCTTGGGCGTCGGCCATTGACTCGTTTGCTGCCTGAGATTTGGACCGAATTTCCCGCTGCTGTAGGATGACCGATTGCAATCCGACGTTGCCCAATTTGCCGCCTGTGAATTCAGGTCGATTGTGTAGCCCACATTCAACTTGCGTTGATAGTTCCCGCTTGTTACCAGGTCCGGGTTCTTGCTGTCCCGTGCTTGCGGTGTCGGCCAGTTGTCGCCAGGCAAAACAGAACCATCTTGCCCGGCCATGGCTGGCGCCCACGTCTGACGCTGAAAGAGTGATCCATTCCGCATTCCACCCACGGTCGGCCAGTTCTCCCAGGACTCTGGCGGCCGCTCTTTCTTCAAGCTCTCCTTCTTCTTCGTCCATAACGGTGGCGGTGGCAGAAGCGATAGCTGCGACGTTCTCCAGAAAGAGGAACCACGCACCGCAAGCATCTGCAATTTTGGGGATTTCAAAAAACAGTCCGCTTCTGTCGCCGTCAAGACCTTCTCTTGCGCCGGCAATAGATAAGTCCTGGCACGGGAACCCGGCAAGGATGCCGTCCACTTTTCCAGCAAACTGGCTTGCATTGAAGGTGGTAATGTCGGACCAGACAGGTGCCTGGGCCAGCGATCCTTCTTGCATGCGCGCAACCAGGACGCTGGCCGCGTATGCTTCCCGCTCAACGTAGCAAACGGGGCGATGTTGCATGCCCATGTACGCAAGTCCTGCTCCGACTCCTTCGCCAAGCATGCCGACGCCTGCAAATAATTCGATGGTAGATAAAGCCATGTCATACGTTCCCCACGTTCTCGGCCACGATTGCGGCCACGGTTTCAACATCGATACCCAGCTTTTCTGCTACTTCTTGATATCGTGCGGTATTGGTTTTCTCAGGTGCGTATGTAATGGCATACGCCTGCAAAATCCGATGTTTAGCAACAATCATTTGTCACCTCTCACAGGGTTCACAGTCACGCCACATGCGCCAAAATAATCATAGGCAGCGTCAAACACTGCACCGGCCTCCTGGGCAATGGCGAAGTATTGAAACTCGCCCAGCTCTGTTTTTACTTTGACTCGAAAGCTCATATTCGGTCCTCTCAATGGTTATTTGTCGCGCTGGAAAATCCAGCATTTAACGGATGTTGATGGTGTAGCGATGGGTGATAGAGTGCTGCGCACAACACTGTTCACCGTCTTGTTTGCTTCGATAAACTTGCGTCGGGCGCTGGTCTTCAGCACCTTTTTTAGGTCGCGCAGCGGTGGTACTTGCTGACGCTTCTCTGTTGCCACCTGCAGAAAATGGTTTAGATTGACTGCAATCAAAGACGGGTCACGCGAATGATTCAAGATCGACATATCCCCGTTATCCAGATAATCAAACGCCTCCCAGAATTCCTGCACCAGCACATGGTCACTGTTGATAACCTGCTGACGTTCCTCTGCCATGGTCACGATCTGGGCTTTTAATGCGGCCTGCTGCGATTCAGGCAGCTTCACCACCAGTGCCAGGGCATCGGCCAGGGCCAGCATTTGCGCGTGGGTTTCCACCAGGCGCGGCATCTTGATATTCTTGTTTTGGCGTAGCTCTTTCAGGTACAAGGGCGTTTTTGTGCCCACCAGCTCCATGATGGTCTTCTCGCGCTTGGTGGCAGCCAGGATGAAGCCTGAAACCTGTTCTACAGACATATACTTCAGCTTGTCCGCAGCCTCTCCGGACGCGGCCGTCTGCGTCGAACGGTCAAAATACAAATGCACAATCCGCGACAAAATCGCCTCAGACGCATTTACAGGGTTGTTTTGAGAAATCACGATAGAACCCCGGAAAGGCGGCTCGTAAGTCTCGTTGCCACCAGTCGCCATCCCACGCGCCCGCATGCTGCGGCCGTTATAAGCCGTCTTCAGCTCGTCCCAATCAAATGACTTCACATGGCTTTTGTCTTCCCCCATGCGTTCGCGGTCAGATTCAATCAGCACCACCGGCAGACAAGACACTTGCCCAAAATTGCGCGCCCGTGCAGCCAGGCTAGACTTTGCCGGGTCAAAGCCCTCATAACCATTGCGGCCGAACAGCTTCCACAAGAATTCAATCAAGGTCGATTTACCGGCCCCGGCTTCGCCTACCACCTCAAGGAAAGGGTAAGACGATTGTTTAGACCTGATCTGCTCCGCAAACAGCGAGCCAAACCAGAAAGTCAGCGCCACCAGGCCTTTGGCACCAAAGGCCGTCCAGATCAGGTCTAGCCAGTCTGTACGGTAATCATGGCGGTCGCGGTTAATCGTCAGGTGTACAGATTTATTCAAAGACTTGATCGACAGTTTGCCGATATCAAAAAAATCCTCACCGTTCACCTCATTGATGACACCGTCTTTTATAGCCACATCACCCAGCACATAACAGCCATGCTCAAGGCTGTAGCCGATGTAATCTATGGTATCCACGCGCTTGATGTTATAAAGCTGGTCCGCAAGAATGCGGTCTAACTGCTGGCTGCTGCCGCTAAACATCGCACCGGCACCCATACCCAGCAAACGCTTTTTGAACTCCGCAGAGCTGGCAATCTGGGCCGCCGTGAAAGTGTTTTTCACCGGCTTGCCGTCATGCGGGAATGAAACCCGGAAGTAATACCAGCTCTCGTTAGTGATCAGGTTTTCCTGAAAATACAAAGCCTTCGGCAAGCAATTGGCAATTTCATAGACCGTGCTTGATGTAATCAAAGCCTGGTCGCGCAAGGCATACTCAGACAAGGTTTTTGAATCCTCGCTGTTGTCCTGCTGGTCCCTGGCCTTGTTGTAGCGTTCCAGATCCAGACGGAACCAAAACAGCCGGTTCCCAAAATCAAAATAAAACTCAGTCTGGCCACCGTCATGCTTGTAGCGCAGCAAAGCCTTTTCGGTCGGGGATTTCGCCAGCAGCAAATCACCGTGATAACGGTATTCCTCTATGTCTTCATCAGACAATGCATCCCGCTGGTGCGCATCATTCCAGTCCAGCTTATTTTTGCCGTGCTGCGGTATCTGCGCCGCCACACACTCCCAGCCTGCAGCCTTGGCTTTCTCTACATGCTTCTTGGTATAGCTGCGCCCGGCATGGTCACCATCCAGCGCCCATACCAGTCTGCAATCCATGTTCCCACGCGAGGCAGCCAGGTTGCGCAATGCCTCCTCTGGGTAGTTATTGCAACTACCCAGGGCAACTGCCGGGATATCATGGTGCATCAGCGCCAGCGCATCAAAAACGCCTTCTACCAGCCATATTTCCGCTTTATCCTGAATCACAACCGGGTCAGGCTTCCACCACAGGCCGTAATACTTGGAGCCATACTTAAAGTGCGCCTTCTTTTTGCCAAAACGGTAAGGCTGATCAATGATCCTTTCCCAATAGCCATTCCCAAAAGGAAAGCGCACCGTGGCACTGCCTATCTTCAGCTCCTGGTCAAAGTAATACTCCTGCGTATACATGCCCTGAACCTTCGCCAGCGCGAAGCCCCGGCCATGTTGCATATACGCATCTGCCGCCGCGTTTGGGTTCGGCTTTTCAGGTGTGGACTTGTAGCGTTCAGACCAGTTATCAAACAGATCCGGGTACAGCTCTTTGACATGCTTGGTTTCACCGCAATTATTCAGACGGCCGCAGCGAATCACCCACGGATGTTCCGCATTGGTGTACAGCTCTTTTTTCTGGCAGGCCGGGCAGATGCCGCCGCGCAGCATCCCGTTTTGCTCTGGCTTGAATTTGAATTCAGCCAGGCGCTGCAGGATTTCATGTTGAAGCGATGCATCCATTACGCGCCTGCCTTGCTGCTGGCCGCTGCTTCTATATCAATGATTGCGTGTTTGATACTGTGCTTGAGCATGCACAAGCCGCCCCAGATTTCTTCATATCCGGGCTTGCTTGAATCAAGTTCCTTTGACGCGGTGTCAAGGTAGTCTTTTAGCGCGTACAACTCGCTGGGATACAGCATCGTCATCATCTTGATGATGGGCTGGCGGTCACGCTCAGGCAGGTTTAAGGTGTTGGATGTAGTGTTCATTTCATTCAATCAAAGTCACCGCTTGCACGGCGTTTAAAGTCGTTTACTGGCCGCTTGCCTGGCTGCGCCTGGTCTTTTTGTTTTGCTGCAGGCCTGCCAAACAAATGCGCTGGAATTTGCCCGCACCAGCAGTGCGCAACCATTTCTAAGTAGTGACGAATAAATGGCGACATCTGTTCAAACGGCACTGAAACATGCAAAGCGGTGTGCACCTGGCGTAACTCGTCATCTGTAGGTTTGGGTATAGGCATGATTTTTAGTGACGCGTCACGTTAATTTGTGCTGTTCTTCAATCAGCAACTGGCGGCCTTCCTGCAGCAGCCGCACATTGCGGGAATACTCTTGCTCGGCTTCCACGTCTCCCAAACGCTCTGCAATGCCCTGCAGGCGTTCGTTTTCTGTGACACCCAGACTGATAGCGCCCATCAGGGCGACGTACACTTGATTAGGCAATCTCATTACGCTGCCCCCTTAGAAAGTTGAATTTCTGTTCCCGCTGGCGGTTGCGGTATTCCTTGGCACGTTGCGCAGCAGACTTGGCATGTGCCTTGCGTGGGCGGCCTCGACCAGGCTTGTTAAAAATGTCGCGGGTAAAATCATCACCAGGCTGTTTCATGTTCACCACTCCCCAGCCATACCGCCAAGGTCGTGAATCATTTCGCCGATAAGCGCCTGGCTATACAGGCGGCAAATCTGCGGGCCGTTGTTCAAGGCCTTCAGCTCCTTGCGTATGGCTCTGGCAAGGACAAAACGGGATGCAAATGTCAAACGCATGATCACCTCCAAAAGTAAAGGGCAAAAAAAGTCCCTCACGCCTGAAAACAGGCATGTTGGCTACTGCAATAGTTGTTAAATTGGTTCTGCTAGACCAGCGTCACCCGACGCATAAATTCAGCGATAGCTGATTCAAGGCTGCCTGTCGTGCATGCCTTGAAATTGGTATCCTGACCTTGTAGTCAGGCGTGGCAGACAGGGACAGCGTGCGCAACACCTCAAGGCCAGCCACAAACACATGGCCGCAATCCACGTTATTGCAGCGGTATGTGATTTCTTTAAACATGGGTGACATCGTGCGGCTTTTAATGGCGCGCACACCTTGCGTGCAATGAGGGCATGGCAAACCGATAACTCTCATTCCGTTGTCCTTTCTAAATCTTCAAATGAAACTAAACTCATTGCACGGCCACGTCCGGTCAAGCTCTGCATGCCCTGGCGTAAATGCCGTTTGGCCAAAAATTGGGCCGTTTCTTCAAGATCACTAAGTCCCCATTGGACGCGCACCATCTCAAGCATTTCTAATTCATCGTCCGTGAAATCGGCATTTAATGAGGGCATGTTCTTGTTTTCGTCAACTTAAGAGTGCTTAAGAGTGGCTAATCAGTGTCTGTCAAAGTTTTTACTTTGCCGATAACATTTGCTTGCAATTTTGGTTAAGCAAAGCAGCTTCGCGTAACACCAGCTCACGCAAAAAAACAGATGGCTGTTCGCCCTGATAAGCCGCCATGGCGTTGATCAGCTCGAACTCATAATCATCAAAACGAAGCATCAGCTTGTTGGCCTTGACGCGTTTTTTGTCTGCATACATGGTCGTATCCTGTCTGGGCTGGTTACTTGGACGTGAGCTGGCGTTCATATTCCTTCAAGCCGAGAAGGTATGTAACGCGAAGGAAAGAAGCAACGGAGCGTTGCTCGGCCAGGGCGTAAGCTGCAGCCTGGTCGTATTCCTCTTTAGAAAGACTGATAGGGGTGCGGATTGCCCCTTTTATTTGGGCGGCGCGACGGAATGATGTGTTAGTGTCAAGTGACATGATGTATCATTGTGTTACGTTAGTGGTAACGTGAATATAGTCCTCAAATGAGGACTTGTCAACTATTTTGAGATCTAAATGAGTGATTTAGGGAATAGGCTGCGAGACGAGCGCAAACGCCTGGGGCTGAACCAACTTGAGTTTGCGGTTTTGGGGGGCGTTAAAAAAAATGCCCAAATGAATTATGAAAGTGGCGAAAGAAGCCCAGATGCCGACTATTTATCCGCACTGCTAAAAGCAGATGTCGATGTTATGTATGTACTCACAGGGGCAAGAGCAGCCGCCGGATTACAAGGAAATGAAAATGATTTGCTGTCTGGTTTTAGAAAATTAGATCAGCGATTCCAAGATGTTGTCGTTACTTTGGTGAATGGATTGGGACATGAACCTGTCAATTCTGCACCAACAAATAACATTAAAGGTAATGTCGGACAAGTAATTCATGGCAATCAAAATAATGAATCGCCTTTGCGTTTTAGCTTCGGTAAGAAAGAGAAATAGCTACGATGAGAGCTATTCGATTTTTTTTACTTCCCTTCCTTCTGGTTGCTTGCACAGCGAGCGAAAAAGAACAGAATGTCATTAACAACGAAGGCATCTCCCCTGCAGCCAAGTCAGCGAATGTTTTACCCATCAAGCTAACTCACGGCTTTGTTACCAACATGCTTCAAGGTCAAAAAACGAAGGCAACAATCGTTGCTACCGTTGATGCCGGAAACAAAGATGATTGGACTACCACAGCAATAGTATTGGCAGAACAAGTAGCAAAGCTAGGCATCGACATGGTTGAGGTGACATTGGATCGCAATGACCTGGGCGAACTCGCCACCGAGAACAGATATAAACATTACGTGCGCGTTTCATACGCTCCTGACCTTAACCGCAGCACTGCATTTGAGCGAAATTGGGAAATAGCGGTCGCGGAGGATGTGGTATCAAAAAAAATGATTTTGGCGACAAATCAATATCACGATCTTTACGGCAAGTATGTACAGGCCGGAATGAATGGCGATAAAGCAGACAAAAAGGCCGGTGCAGCAGTAGCAAAGGATTTTGATCTCGCGCCCGATTGGCGATTGCCATTAGGTAATTTGGCAGATACCAAACTTAGCCGTGCTGATTTTTTTATTAAAAGTGAACCTCAAAATTTCTCTGCTATCGAAAAAATTATAGGCTGCTTGAAAAACAAAATGAATTTCACAATCAAGTCGTGTGAATAGCAATAGGAAATTAATGTAGGCGCAGTATGGCAAATAAAAACGATATCGAAGGTGATGTTGGGCAAATAGTGGCGGGTGATTCAGTTGTAGGACCAACACTCAATAACGTTATGCACTTGAACATAGGTGAGAAAGAAGAAAAATATCTCACCAAAATGCAACGAACAGAGATCAATAAAAAGGTAAAAGAATTAGAAGCGATTTCTGGTATCAACTGGCGCGTACTTTATCGTGAGTTGCTGAATAAATTTGGTGCTGAAGTGATGGATGTTTTCCCACGTAGCAAATTCAATGATGCCTGTGATCACATTGATGTGAGGCTTTCAGAGTATGTAGATGCTAATGTGAAAAAGGATAAAACAGAGACATCAGAACCAACGCCAGCGCCAATGCCAGCACGAGCACCATCACATGCACATGCAGCGCAGATTCAAGTAAAAGAAATTCCATGTAGAACCTGCCAAGAGAATACGCAGTCGCTGAAGAAAGTTCATTTTAAAATACTGGTCCTGTTTGTTTTGATGGTGCTGATGATCATTACTGAAGGCGCTTTCCTTATCTTTTTGTCACCTGACAAAGCAAGCCAAGAAAAACTAATCATGGATCGGCCTGCAGACGAAAACTGCCACTTTGATGGCAAGGTGCAGTCAATAGGAAGTACGGTAAGAATGGCTGACGGTATTGTCAGACGATGCATGGATGCGTCAGGTGATGCGCCGTCATACTGGGATTTGCCAATTAAATCAAAATACTGAATATTTGCTAAAATTTTTTCTCATATATTCTAAGTTTTAACGAGAAAAATGATTCTTAAAAATGAATTTTTATTCCTCGGTTTTAATCCCGTATAGGTACATACGACTATCTTTTTGTAACTGCAAACCTTTTGTTACACATTCGAATTCCACTAATGGCAAATCGAAACCACGAAAGAGTATTGAAGGATCGTATTTCAAAATATTTAGTGGATTTGCGGGAGTTTTATTTTGTTGCATTAAAACATAATGTTCATTTGCTTGTTTATCGCAAGTACTAATTATTTTGTTAAGTACTTCTTGCTTTAAATCTGCACTTGCATAGTGAATTGAAAATCCACGTGGTAGGAATATGTTTTGAAAAATTGGTATTTCTCGTGCTGATATTTTTTCATGAAGGCTAATTGCTGAATCATTAATAATTGCTCTATTTTTACTCGGGCGTCTATCCCAGTATCCATCTTGAACAATGCACTCATTGGCAATCAATAAAATACTAAGCAATTCAGCATTTCCTTGAACGTTATAGAATTCAAGTAAGCGAACTTTTCTTTCTTTGCAGCTAATTCGTATCGCTTCACCTTCTTGACGAAACTGTAAAATCATTGCGCAACATATACTTAACTTACCATTTGCTGTCTCCTTTGAATTTGTATCAATTACGATTACATCATCATATTGGGTAAGTTCATATAAGCCGTTTATAGATGAGTTGTTTAATTTTGTGGTGATTCTTGTTTGTATTTTCGGATCTTTATTTTCTCGATCATAACTTACTGAGCGTTCGATATTTTGTGGTAATACTTCGTTTCCATATCTATCAAAAAAATGTAAAACTCCATTTATGGTTCGAAAAGTTGAAGCTTTGTGATTATTCTCAAATTGAATCAAAAAATTAACATTTCGTGGATTTGGGGTATTCATTAACATTTGCTCCTTTTTAAATTACGGCGGCGCTGGCATTATTCGAATACTCACAAGATAGTGAAATCTACAGATTTATTTGAGCATGCCTTTAGCAGCACGCGTTATGCTGTTAGCGATGATTTGAATACGATCAGGTAATTCACCAACTTGATCTAAGCTAGCAAATTGCAACGGTGATTCTCTATCTATTGCTTGCACCATATTTGCCCCCAATAATTCGGAAATTTTTGCTTCTTCCACGTAATTTCCTCTTAGAAGTCGCCTGATACCTCCCGCAAGCAAATCTGCAATTTGTACGCCAGGGTCTTTTGCAGAATCTACATATTGAAAATTTTCCCAAATAATTTTTCTAAGATCTGGTCCTCCGATATTTTCAATGCCATAAATCTCTTTCAGATAATTTGGTTGCTTGCCTGGAGGGTACTCAAATCGTGAAAAATGCCTGTAATCGGCGCTTTCCAACACGAGTAATTTTTCCCTTAAAGATCGCGATTGGATTGCTGGCGCTAACATTCGTAGAAAAATATTTTCGTAAGAATTTGGCAGGTCTTTTTTTGTATTTTTTTGATCAACACGCCATCTAAAATTGCCTAAAGCAGGCGGATGCCTTTGCGCATAGTAAAGCGTTGCCTGTGTCAATATCCTATGGAATAGTGAAACTTGTAGCGATGTTTGCATGTACAACGGGATCGATAGCTGATTCACTTGCATTGAAAATTTTGTGAGACTATCGCGCCCTTCTTCATAATTCATTTTGTCTCGGTGTTCAATAATGTTTTTTGCTTGCAGATCACGATGGTGTTCAATAGCATGAGGACGATTCATTCCCACATCAGTTGCTATAGCAAATACTAATCCGTCTAATTTCTTTAGCTCTGTTAGAAACCATATATATTGTGCTTCACTAAGATCTTTACACTTAGTTTCAGATCCTGCACCTTTCCCCATTTTATGAATCTCGGAAATCAGACGACGAACACTTTGACGTCTATGTTCAGGCACTACATATGCTGCGACAACGCACCAAGAATTAGCTTGATTTGCAAGGGTAAAATTTCCTGATTCATCTACAAATATAAACATATTTATTTAAAATGCTCCGGAATTACTTGAGGTAAATTTCCCTAAAAGGCCGCTTCTGTAAAGTGGCCCCCCAGGTAATGCCAATAAGTTGTCACTGATTTTTCCATCTGCATGCGTCTTAATAAAAGATCTCTGAGCAGGATTGCCAGAGTTCACAACATCCACCCGAGCAACATTTCCGAATGAGTCCTTGACGTAGAAAAAAACTCCTTTACCTATCAAATCAATGACTTCCTGAACAGTCCACCAAGTTAGACCATCTGTCACTGATTCTATATGCTCAAAAGTTTGTGGAAGGCTGCCTAGCAAACCGCCAGTGGACATTCTTACGCCAGCCAATTGTATTGATAGCAACATGATTCGTTTCCCTTTCAAATGGAAAATAAGAAAACATGCCGATAGCGTGTAGAGGTGTTAAAGCTCAAGCACTTGGACAAAACCTTGCTCAATCTTAAGGTAGGGCTAAAGTTGCTGTTTTCACGTAAAAAATATACTACTAAATGTAGTGTCAAAACTAATTTACGCACTAATTGTAGGACTAACTCTTAGCGAATACAAATTATTCTTATTTTAAATAAAGTGAATTACATAGATGATTTTTGGCAATAATTTCTAGTCCGTAACTTGCAAGCTTTCACGATTCTCCTTGATCATATTTTCTTTGTTGTCGCTATTCCTATTTTCCATCTCCAATTGCGTAGTAAATCCCTGCGCCATGACGCTGTGTGTGGTTTTAAGGATGACCCAGTCAGTATCCCCGATAGGTGCCTTTAAGCTGGGGATGCGCACGCCCATCATGGGCGTAATGTCTGGCCTGCCCAGGGCCAGGGTAAATTGCAAGGTTGCCTTTCCGCGTTTTACCCGGTTCATTTCTGCTTTTGCTGCTTGCTCTGCCGCCTCTTGATTCGGGTAGGTGTGGCGCAGGCGTTTTGGGTTGTCGTCTTCGCCTATCAGTTCGCTTTTTTCCTTGGCGTCGTTGGGGTCATGCCATTGGGCGCGCACGCCGCTGTAGGCGTCACGGCTGGCGGTGTGGTAGCGGTGTTTGTCGCCGTCGCGGCGCTCCAGTGTGATGGTGGGCAGGCTTTCGCCTTTGCTGTTGCTGCCCTCATCGATGGGCAAGAACAGCAGGGCGTCTTTTTTGACGGTGGCCACCGCATCAAACCGCTTGCCCAGCCGGTTTAAAAAATTGATGTCTGACTCATTGGTCTGGTCTATGTGGTCGATGACTTTGCTTTGCAGGCTTTGGCTTACCTTGGGTGCCAGGCCGTTGTCTTTGGCAATTTGGCCCACGATATCGGCCACGGTCTTTTGGTCAAAGCTGCGGTCTTTGCGGGTGCGTACTGGCTTTGCCATCTCTGCACTGCGGGCGCGCAGGACCAGCATATCTGGCGCGCCTTCATGTTCTACTTCATCTACCACGAAAGTGCCTTTGTCCACCATTCCAGTATGCTGCCAGCCAAGCTGCAAGGTGATCTTGACGCCTTTGCGCGGTATTGCTACGCGGCCGTCGCTGTCGTCTATGGTGATATTGAGTTCGTCGACGGCGTTTTCTCTGGCCTCGGTCAGTGTCAGGCTCACCAGGCGCGGGTAGATTTTGCTGGTAATGTCCTGGCCGTCCAGTGTGATGGCAAAGGCTGGTTTGTTGTGGCTCATTCTAAATCTACCTCTTCCCATTCAATGACATCATCGTCCAGATCCGGGCCGCCCGTGTGCGGGTCCACCTGGTCGCCTAAATCTACTCGTTTCAAGCTGATAGAGAAATCTATTCTCTGCGGCATGCCATCATCCAGAAAGGTGTTTTTGCCCTTGGTCAAGTTGGTGATCAGAAATTGCCCGTATATGCGCCCGGTGCCTTCCACCAGCACATAGGCGTCCCCAGCGTCCCCAATTTCTTCCAGATCATCTAAAGACGCCGGGTCACCGGCAAAGGCCGGGGCCATCCAGCCGCTTAGGGTGATAGTGTTATCACCTGGGCCTAAAAACTGGTGCGCGTCGCGCTCGCCCACGCGGCTGGTGTTGGGGTGCTTCCATTCAATTTGTTGCTGGAACTCCTGATACGCGGCCGTGGACAGGCTGAATACAAACTGGCCTAAACTCATCATCATCTTGGGTTGTCCTCTCTATGATTCATCATAGTCATGCATGGCAGACCGGCGCTGCTGGCTTTGCTGGCGTTCACGCCTGTCCAGCTCGGCCGCCACGGCTTTGGCAATAGCTTGCGGGTCCATGCCTGCAGGTGGGTTAATCACAATCTGGATATTGCTGGGGGCGGGTGCCGGGTTATTGCCTACGCTGACCGCGCTGCTGCCTTGCGCCTGCACTGGTGGGCGGCGGTCAAACTTGATCGGCTCGGCCAGGCGTGGCGGTTCTTGCCTTTGCGCAGCAAACTGCACCAGGACTGCTTGCTGTGGGTTGAATGGCACTGGTGGCAGTTGTGCAAATGCCGGGTTAATTGCCGCGCTAAAGGCCATGCCAGCACCCATGGCCGTCATTTGCCTGGTAACGCCGTTAAGCTTGTCCAGCGGCAGCGCCTGGGCCTTTTCTATGCCGATAGACAAGCCTTGCATGGTGAATTGCCCCAGCTCTGCAAAGACCACGCTGGGCGAATGAATGCCTAGTTTTTCTTTAAACCAGCTCACAACATTGTCCGCCATGCTGCTGATGGTATCGCGCACAGTGCCAGCGGCGCTGGTAATGCCGTTCACCAGGCCTTGCATCATGTTGCTGCCAAACTCGCTAAACTTGGCGGGCAAGTCGATGGTGAAATAGCCGTACACTGCCGCCATCATGCTGCGGAATTTCTCTACCGGGTGCCAGCCTTGTATAAACGCGCTCAACGCCGCAATGCCGCTGTTAAAGCTGGTTTTGATCGATGCCCACAAACTGCTAAAGAAGGCACTCACCTGCGCCCAATTGCGGTAGATCAGGTAAGCCGCTGCAGCAATAGCCGTAATCGCCAGGCCAATAGGGTTCATGAGCAAGAAGCGGCCCGCAACCAGAAAGGCCCGGCCCAGCCACATCACCGCCGTGCCTACCAGGCGCAGGGCTGGCAGCAAGCCACGCAGCCAGACGCCTATCCGGGCAATAAAGGGGCCGATACGCGCAAATGCCGCACCCAGCCGGGCAAAGGTGCCAGCCAGCAAAGCGCCGCGTATCCCCAGCATGGCAAAGCCAAAGCGCAGCAAGGCCAGCGGGCCAATGATGGAGGCCAGCACGATGGTGATACCCCCCATCACCACCATGGTTGCCGCCAGCGCGGTAAAGCCCACCACCACGACCTTGGCAGTCGTGGAGTGTTCTTTCATAAAGGTGGTGACACTTTGCAGGGCGCTTGCCAGCTTTTGTAAGGCGGCCGCATAGATGGGCAAGACTTGTTCACCGATTTCTTTTTCTGTGTTGCGTATCCTGGCCAGGGTTTCCAGCTCTTTGCCTTTGGCGGTGGTCTTGGCAACTTTGTCCAGGGTGTCGATATTGGCCGCGCCTGCATTTAACTTGGCGTTCTTGTGGATTTGTGCGCGTTGTAAATACATTTGCGTGAACAGGTTAGACGCCGTCCGGTTCGTCATGATAGTGGCGATGGTGTCCTTGATTTGTTCCTGGTCTGTAATGCCCTTGGCCGCCAGTTTGGGCAGCAAGACCGTTTCCAGCCAGGCCATGGGGTCAGACTTCAGCAAGTCACCGCCTGCCAGTGCGCCCGGCTTGATTTGCTTGATCATGCCTATTTTGTTGTACTGCACCTTGCTGGTATCAAGCAAATCCAGCCTGCCCATTTCTTGCGCGGCGCGTACCGTGGTCCTGCCCTGGTATAGATTGGAATAGGCAGACATCAGGCCCGTACCCACGCGATGGCCGCCCATTTCTTGGATGAGTGGTTCCATTTTGTAGAAAAAGGCTTCATCTTTCATGGACTTGGCTGCTACGCCGCCCGTCTTGATAAAGTTCAGCCATTCATTGGGACCCACGCGGCCACCAGTGGCGGTGATGACCTTTTGCACCAGGTTGGCTTCATGGATAAACCGCTCTTTGCTGGCAAGGCCGCCGCGCAGCTCGATCACCTTCAACATGTTCATAAAGGTCTGCCCGCGTTCCGCCCCGGCTTCTTCGCCAAACATGGCAGCATTGGCAAACTTCATCTTGGCCAGGGTGGGTAAGACCATTTCGGCATGGTGCAGGTCTGCAAACACGGTCAGCGAATCGCGCATCAGTTCCATGCTTTCCAGGCTGCTGACGCCATAGGTTTTCATACCCTGGCTAAACTTGATGGCGTCGGCTGAGATTTTATCGCCCATGCCCAGCGCCACAATGCGGTTCATTTCCGTTTCAAAATGCTTGGATTCGTTCAAGGACTTGATCATGGGCATACCCATGACCGCACCTGTCATCGCCATATCAAAGCCCGTCATCTTGGCATTGCTGGCCGCATTGCGGGTACTGTCCATGCGCTGCCTGGCTGCGGCAACCTGTTGCTGCCGCCTTGCCAGGCCAGCTAACTGCTGTTGCTGGGCCGCTATCTGGGCATTGGTGGCCGCCATGTTATTGCGCAAAGTGCGTTCATGGGCGCTCAGTTGCTGGGTGCTGATGCCTGCCGCATGCAAGCTGCTGCGCAAGACTTGTAGCTGTTGGCTCTCGCGCTGTAACTGTTCCTTGATCAGCCTGGCTGCCCTGGTGGCGCGGTCAAACTCCCGCGTCATGGCGCGGGTGGGGTGTTGGGTGGCGCGCATTTGTTCAGCCAGGGCTTTGACCTTTTGCTGGGCGGCACCCAGCCGCCCGGATGTTTCGCGCAAACTGGCAGACATGCGCCTGAAGCCGGTAATGTTTTTCTGTTGCGCGTCCATTTCCTTGAGGCGGTCGCGCAAGGCTTTGAGGGCTTTGCCGCTGGCCGACGACTGGGCCATGATGCGCTTCAAGGGCGCGGTGACGCGCTCTATCATGTTAAAGATTACCTGCAGCTTCAGGTCACGTGCTGACATAATTACTCCGCTGAGTTTCTCACTCTGGCGCGTTCACGCC